>JAWKMP010000017.1:0-49167 GCA_041392175.1 Flavobacteriaceae bacterium
ATTGGACTTGTCACGCCCAACTCGATTGGGCGTCCACTGGGCGCTCCGGTATTATGAAATGGATTCCCTGTCAAGCAGGGAATGACAAGTACTAAGAGCAGTCTTGTGTCCTATGTCTAGAGAAAACCCTTTACCCTTTACTCTTTACCCTTCACCACTCACCCTTTACCTGCTACCCTTTTAGGTCACAACACCCCCTGCAAGCAGGGCAACACCAGTTCCTCCATTTTGCGGTAGCCCGCGAGGGTGCAGTGTACGCCGTCGGTGGTGTATTCGGCTTTCATGCCTTTTTGGTCATTCACCATGGGCGTGTAGTAATCTAGGTAGGTTACGTGGTTGCGCTGGGCGATGTCCTTGAGCAGTTCGTTAAGGGCAATCACCTTGTTAGCAGGGAGAATGTGTTCCCGCCAAGGGAAGTAATGGGCCGGTAGCACACTACAAATCACCACCTTGATGCCGTAGGCTTGGGCCAATTGGGCCATGTCCTCGATATTCTGGGCAGTCTCTTCGGTGGAAATATAGCCCGTGTTTTGGGCAATGTCGTTAATGCCCGCCAAGATCACCACGGCCTTGGGCCGTAGCTGGATCACGTCCTGCCAAAAGCGAATCTTCATTTGGGGCGTGGTTTGCCCACCAATGCCCCGGTTGATGTACTGGGGGTTTTTAAAGAGGGCCAGCGAATCCTGCGACCACCCTTCGGTAATGGAATTGCCCATAAACACCACGCGCTGCTCGTGGGCTGCAGGTGGGGCCAGTTGTTCGTTGGCAGCTTTGTAACGGTCAAGCTGCGCCCAGTCTTGTGATTTCATAACGGTGATAGTACTCAAGCAACAAAAGAAAAGAAACGCTTTCATATACGGTTTGATAAGGACTAAATGTATAAAAAATTGCTCTTGGCTTGGCTAAATTTCAACAGATAATGGCCAACAGGGTGGTAGTGAACGCGTTAGTGATTTTCTATTTTTGTCCTGTTGAATGATATGCTATGGAATTCACAGCCTTATTAGGAAATATCGCGGCCTTCTTGACAACGATGAGTTTTTTGCCCCAAGCCGTTAAAACCATTAAATCCAAAAACACCCGGCAACTGTCCCTCCCCATGTATGTGATGTTTGTTTCGGGGGTCTTTTTATGGATTTGTTATGGGGTTTCCAACAACCAGTTGCCCATTATTGTGGGGAACGCCGTCACCTTCGTGCTGGCGGGCACCATCCTGTGGTACAAGCTGCGGGAAAAGAAACGGTAGCCCAACAAAAAACGCCCCGTATTGGGGCGCTTTTCAATGGGAGTTATCAAAAGGGTTATTCCTTGATCAACCGTTTGGTAAGGGTCCCCTCCTGGGTGGTGATCTCCACCAGGTAGATGGCCCCCTTCAAGTGGTTTAGGTCCAGGCGTACGCTGAAGCCCTTCTCGGCCGTGGTGGCCACTACCCTGCCCTGTACGTCGTATACCTTCACCTGCTCGATGGGCGCCTTGGGCGAGAACACGGTCACCAGCCCCTTGGTCGGGTTGGGGTACAGGCTCAGGGCCTCCAGCCCGTTGCTGGGGCTGCCCAGTACCTGCTCGCCCTCGAAGACGATGGTGAAACGGCCGTCATAGGTGCCGTCCTTGGCGGCAAAGGTGTAGGAGCCGTCGTTGAGGCTCACGATGTTGCCCAGTTCGTTGTCCACAAGGTACACCGTGGCATTGGCCAGGTGTTCCCCCTCGATGTTGGCAATGGAGATCTCATAGGCCACCTCATCGGCGATGAGGGTAGAAAAGCCCATGGGCACCTTCATGCCGGTCTGGAAGGCCTCCCTGGACTGGATGCCCAGTTCGGTCTGGCCGTCCTCGGGGAAGGTATAGAGCGATAGCACGGTGGCCAGTCGGCGGCTGTCGTAGCCCTTGTCAAGGCCCGCGGTGGTATGGTCGGAAAAGGCGATCAGGGTGGTGTGCTGCATCCCGAACTCGGGGGTGGATACCTCGATCCACAGGCGGTCCATCACGGTCTGCCCTGCATCCCTTAGGGTATTGTTGTTGTCCACACGGCGCATGGCGTTGTTGAAGACGGCGGTCCCTGCGGCACTGGCCTTGATCCCGAAGCCCTGTCCCGTGGCTATGTAGCCATTGGGGGCACTACCGCCACTGGCGGCCGGCGTTCCCCCTGCCAGGTTGTACATGGAGATGTCCTCCATGGAGAAGTTCATGCTCCCTGCCCCGGGGAGGTTGGGGCTTGGGGGCGTGTTGTGCTCCCAGAAGTACACCTCGTCCACCATGGCATTGGCATTGATGAAGTCGTTGGCCCAGATGGCGCTCGCATAGGGGTTGGCCAGGATGTTGGGGCTGGCGTTCTTGTTATCGGCGGGCGTGGGGCCGGGCGTGTTGTAGATCACGGCAAAGGGCTGTGCCCCGTTGTTGAGGGTCCCCTGGTCATAGGTATAGTTGAAGATACCGCCGGGCTGCCCGTAGCCCGATTGCGGGCGCACGATGTAGCCCTCGGCAGGGTTGATCCCGCCCGAGTACGCGGTCCAGTTGTCGTAGTTGTCGTCGGCAAAGTTCTCGGCCCCCGGGAAGGCGGCCGCCACGGCCGGGTTGGGCACGAAGTTGGCCGTGTTGTGGTTGAGCACCAGGAAGGCACTGTTCCATACCCCGGTGCGGGTATCGGCCGTCATGGGGCTGCCCAGGACCATGAAGTCGCGCGACCCCAGGGTGGGCGTGGTAAGGTTCACGTTGATGGTACCGTTGTTGGTCACCACGGCATCATCCGATACCTGCACCACGCTTCCTTGGTGTGCTACCACCAAGGTTCCATCTACGGTGATATTTCCTTGTGATCTCATATAAGTACCGGGTTGTACGGTAACGGTATTTCCGGTGTTTATTTGACAGGAACAGGCCTCTACGTTACCATCGGTGGCCGTATCGTAATTATCATTAAACGTCGCTACTGAGGTATTGGTAGGGACGCCATTGTTCCAACTGCCCCCCGTAAAAGTAGTGAGTTGGGCAGGATTCGGTAAAATAGTGACCGTGCTGGTACAGGAACTGGACAGTGTACTGGAGTCGTCGGTCACGGTATAAGTAACGTCATTGTCCCCAATGTTCAAACACGTAAAGGTGGTTTGGCCTGAAAAGGTGGTCGTGCTACAGCTATCAATAATCCCTAAGGCATTTACTTGATCGATGGTAGCAGACCCATCAGAGTTTTGTTGTACTTCGGTAAAGTTGGCTGCTGCAAATTGCCCTATATACCCAGGGGCAAAATTGGTAACCACACTGGTTCCTGCGCCAAAGGTATTATCGGCCGTAAAGGTACAGAACCCAAATTGGGTGCCGGCCGAAAGGCTAATAGAGAAGGTACCCGATTGGTTTGTGGAGGATGCATTGCTGAGGGCAAAATACGAGGTGCCTAAGATGTACCCAAACGAATCGAAGTTGGGGTCATCGGTGGTGGTGAAGTTCCAATCGAAACTAATGGTCACATCCTGTGTGGGGGTCACCACCAAGGCTGAAAAACCAGCCGTATTGGAGCCATTATTTCCTCCTACTAAGGTGGCTTGGTTGGCAAAAGGATCCAGCACCGCATTTCCAGAAGCATCCAGGGTAAGGGTTACATCTTGGCAAACAATTACGGGAAGGCCGTCTTTAACGAGGATGGTATCGTTTAAATTGACCACACCGCCCGTACAGGTATCCACCACGGTATAGGTTACGGTCGTGGTTCCTGCTCCTGCTACACTAGGATCGAAGGTATAGGTAAGTCCGTTGCCATCATCGGTCACTCCGGTACCGCTATAGGTTCCGCCAGAAGGAGATCCTCCAGACAAGCCAGTTTGGACGCCTTCGGTAATACATACATTGGCTAGGCTGTTGTTAAATTGAGCCGTTCCCGGGGGAAGGTCAAAGGCTTCAGTTCCGTCGGTTTTGCTACTGGTAGACCCTTGGTCAGCACTGTACCCCAATCCTCTTCGGGCAAACGCATCCCAAATGGCACACTGATTGGCACCACCATAGATGTTTTGGTCGGCCAATAGAATGGCATCCCTTCCGTCCACAAAACCAGGACTACAAGGTTGTAATTTCAACGCTTCGGTTACGATGGCCAAGGCTTGGATATTTCCGGCGTCCACGGCTGGGTTGCCCGTAAAGGTGTACAAATCGGCAGAGTATCCATGGTCTCCAATCAATTCCCAGGTCATTTCCCATAACATGGCACACCAAACCGAGCCTACCCCGTGCGGAGCTACTTCTACATTGATATCGTCATAGGTGTGTGGGTTAACGGCAAAGTTGGTGCTGTAGGGGTAGGTTCGTATTCCATCCCCATTGGCAGGCTCGCCAATAAGCCAGGTGCCTATCCCTCTTGAGTCGGTTCCGGCATCCCCGGGCTCCATGGTATACATAAGGGCGTAATAGTCGCTCCAGCCCTCGCCCATTTGCTCGGTATTATTCAAGCAAGAAGAATTTCCAGCCCCTCCGGTTAAGCGGGTAAAGATCCCGTGGCCGTATTCGTGCCACGATCACCCCATTGTCGAAAATCACCATCACGGGAGCCGCACGTACATCTGCATCCGTATTAGGTTGCCTCCATCAGTGGGGGTACCAAAATTGGCATTACAGGTACGAGCCGTCTTGCCCTTCAGAATTGACACTGTCGCTTCCCGCCTCCATTGCCATAGTTGTTTTCTGGAAATTTCGGAGGCTTCATCAAAACCATATTGGTAGGTAATGTCGTGGATGATATTGGTCCAGTAGAATAAGTTGGTAATAGCCGCATCTTCCGATTGGTTTCCATTGGAATATACGGGGCTATAGCTAAAGCCGGTAAAGTTTAGGGATGCGCCTCCTTCGGCATAATCGGCAGCGGTACTGGCCGAATTGGTATTGTTATCATCATCGTAGGCCGAGCAGTTATTTCCCTGTGTACGGGTAAGTCTGCCGGGTGCGCCATTAGTGTCATGCCACCCAAATGGTGAAGCCGTGGCGTTGTCTGGGTTGGCCACTGTAATCAACACATTGGCATTGGGTGAATGGCCCGGAGACTCATAGGGCAAAGGCACTACGGCGTAGCTTCCTGCCATCAAGGAAGGAGCGTTTTCTACGGTGTAGAAATAGGTGGTTTTGGTATCGTTTGTGGTAGCCTCATGGTTGTGGTCTTCCGTAAAACAGGAAATGGTTAGGTTTTCCTTGGAAAGAATAGTTCCGTTCGCGGCATCTACTTGAAACACCCACCAATCGGACGACCTAAGTTCCTGTACGGAGAGTTCCCAAACCAGTTTTGTTCCCACGCCTTCTTGGTATACGTATTGCAGTTTTACCGGTATTTCGGTACCCGATATCCCTGCTTTAGAAAAAGAGGTATTGTTCCCCCTTTTGTGTGTTGCTTTCCAATTGCGATAGGTTTTGTAGGGAATACCCCATGGTTTGCGAGACCTTGGCAATGGCTTGTGCTACCGTTAAGGACTTACTGCTTTTGGTTAGGGTAGCTTCGATTGGTAATGAATCTATCGTGACTTGAAATCACGTTTCCATTGGTATCCAAATGGATGCTGGAATCGGTCCCGGCCACTTCAATGCCATTGATGGCTTGCCTAAGGTAAATATGCTCAATGCCACTCACGCTACTGGTATGCCTACCCGTAATGACGTATTCATTGCTTTGGGTTTTAATGCGTTCCTTTAATGGCACCTGTGGTGTGGTGGCGGTCATTGTTTGACCTCTTTTAGCAACAGGCTTATTGGAGGTAAGCTGTGCAACACTCATTTGGTAGGTTCCCAAAAAGAGTGCAAGGAAGAATAAAATTCGTACGTTTTTGGTGTAATGGTAATGCTTCATGTTTTGCTTTTTTTTCAAAAATAGCATTTTATCGAAACTTTCTCCCTTTTTATCCTTTAAATATCGAAAAAGAATGGAATTTGTTTCCACTTGGCCGTTGCCCATTATTGTGGGTAACGCCGTCACCTTCGTGCTGGCGGGCACCATCCTGTGGTACAAGCTGCGGAAAAGAAACGGTAGCCCAACAAAAAACGCCCCGTATTGGGGCGTCTTTTCAATGGGAGTTATCAAAGGTTATTCCTTGATCAACCGTTTGGTAAGGGTCCCCTCACAGGTGGTGATCTCCACCAGGTAGATGGCCCCCTTCAAGTGGTTTAGGTCCAGGCGTACGCTGAAGCCTTCTCGGCCGTGGTGGCCACTACCCTGCCCTGTGCGTCGTATACCTTCACCTGCTCGATGGGCGCCTTGGGCGAGCGGTCACCAGCCCCTTGGTCGGGTTCGGGGTACAGGCTCAGGGCCTCAGCCCGTTGCTGGGGCTGCCCAGTACCTACTCGCCCTCGAAGACGATGGTGAAACGGCCGTCATGGGTGCCGTCCTTGGCGGCAAAGGTGTAGGAGCCGTCGTTGAGGCTCACGATGTTCCCAGTTCGTTGTCTATTAGGTACACCGTGGCATTGGCGGTGTTCCCCCTCGATGTTGGCAATGGAGATCTTCATAGGCCACCTCATCGGCGATGAGGGTAGAAAAGCCCATGGGCACCTTCATGTGCGGTCTGGAAGGCCTCACACGGACTGGATGCAGTTCGGTCTGGCCGTCCTCGGGGAAGGTATAGAGCGATAGCACGGTGGCAGACGGCGGCTGTCCGTAGCCCTTGTCAAGGCGCGGTGGTATGGTCAGAAAAGGCGATCAGGGTGGTGTGCTGCATCCCGAACTCGGGGGGTGGATACCTCGATCCACAGGCGGTCCATCACGGTCTGCCCTGCATCCTTGAGGGTATTTTTGTCCACACGGCACTGGCGTTGTTGAAGACAGCAGCAGTCCCTGCGGCACTGGCCTTGATCCCGAAGCCCTGTCCCGTGGCTATGTAGCCATTGGGGGCACTACCGCCACTGGCGGCGGCGTTCCCCTGCCAGGTTGTACATGGAGATGTCCTCCATGGAAGTTCATGCTCCCTGCCCGGAGGTTGGGGCTTGGGGGGCGTGTTGTGTGCTCCCAGAAGTACACCTCGTCCACCATGGCATTGGCATTGATGAAGTCGTTGGCCCAGATGGCGCTCGCATAGGGGTTGGCCAGGATGTTGGGGCTGGCGTTCTTGTTATCGGGTGTGGGGCGGGCGTGTTGTAGATCACGGCAAAGGCTGTGCCCCGTTGTTGAGGTCACTGGTCATAGGTATAGTTGAAGATACCGCCGGGCTGCCCATGTAGCCGGTGCCGGGCGCACGATGTAGCCCTCGGCAGGGTTGATCCGCCGAGTACGCAGTCCAGTTGTCGTAGTTGTCGTCGGCAAAGTTCTCGGCCCCGGGGAAGGCGGCCGCTACGGCGGAGTTGAGCACGAAGTTGGCCGTGTTGTGGTTGAGCACCAGGAAGGCACTGTTCCATACCCGGTCTGCGGGTATCGGCCGTCATGGGGCTGCCCAGGACCATGAAGTCGCGCGACCCCAGGGTGGGCGTGGTAAGGTTCACGTTGATGGTACCGTTGTTGGTCACCACGGCATCATCCGATACCTGCACCACGCTTCCTTGGTGTGCTACCACCAAGGTTCCATTTACGGTAATGTCATTTTCAATAAGCATATAATCCCCTGCGGCAACGGTCACGGTTCTACCCGCGTTGACGGTACAAGAACACGCTTCAATATCCCCCGAAGAGGTATTGTAATTTTGGTTAAAAATGGCAATTTTACCTAAGGCAGGAACCCCATTACTCCAGCTTCCGTTGTAGGTCGTGGTAGGGAAATCGAACGCTTCGGTTTGGTCGGTTCTGCTATTGTTTGATCCTTGAGAGGCACTAGCTCCTAGTCCGCGACGGGCAAAGGCACTCCAGATAAGGCACTGGTTGGCACCACCATAGAGGGCTTGGTCTGCCAAAAGGATTCCAGAACGGCCATCAATAAAGCCAGGGCTACAGGACTGTAGTTTCATTCCCTCCATTACTAGGTTCATGGCCATGTTGTTTCCTCCCGTACCATAGTATACATCGGGGTCATAGCCGTATTTATCGATAAGATCCCAAGTCATTTCCCACAACATGGTACACCATACAAATCCAATTCCGTGGGGTTGTGAAATGGCTCCTGTATCATTCGTATCCGCATAGGTGTAATCGTTGATCGAGAAATCGGTGCTGTAAGGCGCAGGGCGAATTCCTCCGCCGGCAGGAGATTGTCCTATGGCATAGGTTCCAATGCCACGGGCATCGGTACGGGTATCGCCGGGCTTCATAGTGAGCATCAAGGCCCAATAATCAGACCAGCCCTCGCCCATTTGCTCTGCATTGTTTAAACAACTGGTGTTATTGCGACCTCCTGTTAAACGGTTGGAGATTCCGTGACCGTATTCGTGTGCAATAATTCCGTTATCCAAATCGCCATCCAGGTTTACGGTCCCTGCAGCGGTACCTACCAAGGTGCCGTTTACGGTTCCTGAAGACATGGCGGCAATAATGGCCTCCCCATCGTTTTGGGACACCATGACCGAAGGAATACCAATGCCAGGATCGGTTCCTCCCATGGTAATGGGTGAACCTGAAGCATTATTCACAACGATGACGGCAACAGCCCCTGCATTTTCAGCATTTACTACTTTATCTACAAAAGGGCAGTTTCCACGCCGAATAATGACAATCTTTCCATTGATGGCTCCACCATTCACGGCAGCTTCACACCCATCGGTATCATCGGCTCCAGCATTGTCGTCATACAACACAAAATCTGTAGTGATGGGAGTAGTAGGTACATCGGGACCAAAAGAGGCTTGTATTACATTGTAGGTTCCAGCTACCGGTGCCGGCGAATTTACGGTAAAGGTGATAATGGGAGGTGCAGGATCCCACAAGAACATTTGCATTCTGGGACGGCTTCCATCCACAGGGGTGCCAAAGTTGGCATTATTGATACCGCTACCGTCTTGGGCATCGGCCAAAACATAGTCGTTTGCTGTACCCCCATTTCCATAATTATTTTGTTGGAAATTTCCACTAGCTTCATCAAAGCCATATTGGTAGGTAATGTCATGCATCAAGTTATTCCAAAGAACAAGTTGGTCAAGGCAGCATTCTGATAATTAATGGGTTGCTGACTTAAATTCAAGGGAAAGTTGAAGTTAAGACCGGCCCCACCATTGGCAAGGGTTCCATTTCCATTATTGCCATTGACATCCTCTTGGGCCAATACATTGTTGCCTCGGGTGGTAGTAAATTCCGAACCGGGAGAACCGTTGGTGTCATGCCACCCATAGGGGGAGGCATTTAGGTCCTCGGGGTTGGAAACAATGGCTCTGGAGCCATGGCTGGGTGATTCTACAGGCAATGGAAATACATTATAGCTTCCCACCATCATCATGGAAGTTCCTTGGTCCTTGAACAAGGAGAAATGCTCCTCTTCATTAACTGAGGCTCTTTCGGAACCTGCTTTATCCATAGGCAATTCGCAATAAACGGTCCAATTGTCTTTATCGATGATTTGTCCGTTTGCGGCATCTACCCTAAAGTTCCACCAGTCGGAACTAGTACGTTCCTGTACCGATAGTTCCCATACCAATTGCGTTCCTATTCCTTTTCGGTAATAGTACTGCAGTTTTACGGGGATTTGGGTGGCGGAAATGCCGGCTTCATTAAATAGGAAGGTTGGGGGGGCCAAGGATCGATCGCTTTCCAGTTGCTCTAAGCCGGATAGCGGATAACCCATTTGCTGGGCTACTTTTTCGATGGCCTGCCGGGCATTGATGTTTTGGGCATTGCTCACGATAGTGGCATTTATGCCAGCTACAAAACCATCGTGCACGATGAGGACATCCCCATTTTTATCGAGGTGCAAGCTGGATTCGGTCCCAACTACTTCAATTCCATGAATGGATTGCCGAAGGTAGATATGGGTTGCTTGGCTATTTTTACTGGTATTTTGCGCAGTAATGACATATTCGCTAGGGAAGTTACTTCGTAAGGCATTGGTAATGGCCTCTTGTTTTGCCTGTGCAAAAGTTGCCAAGGAGGCAAAAAGCAATGCGAAGGAGCTTAGAAGTTTCGTATTGACGGAATACGAAAACTTGGTTAAGTAGTTTTTTTTCATGGGGAAATCAATTTTTCTCCCTCAAATATACTAGTTTATCGGAATTATTATTCCTTTTGTCGAATAAATCCACTTAAAACCCAACAATTGAAGTAAATTCTTACAATTTTAATCCACAATGGCTTTAGTAGCATAGGTTTTGCCATCAAATTCCACTGAAACAAAGTACAAACCACTAGAGAGTGACATTAAAGCGGAGGTATTATTCCAAGGAATGGACTGTGCCCCTTGGGCATTCCCCTCAAAAAGCAAGGCTACTTCCCTACCAAAAACATCGTATAGTCCTACTTTCACTTGTTTTTCCATAGGAAGGAAAAATTGGACCGTAGTATCTTTCGTCACCGGATTGGGGCTCACCTGCAATGACAGCTCATTTTATCGAAAGGTCTTGAAGGGCAAGAATTTCGCCGGGGAGGTAATTTAGAAAAGCGCCATCCTGTCCACCGTTGATGGTGTTGGCCCAGGCTAGGTAGGCATATTCGTTATCACTTACCATATCAAAGTAATCCCATCTTGCTTTGGTTAGGCCGCCTATAGTAGAATCAAGAAGCGGGGATAGCGGGGTGCCATCTGACCAGGTATCCCCTTGATCTTCGGAAAAAGAATAGTACAGTCTGGAAAGGGCATTGTTGGGATCGTCGCTGGTATCAAGCCATACCACGTCAATCCTCCCATTGGGCGCCACGCTCATGGTGCCAAACCAATTGTAATTTCCCAGTGGGTCTGTATTGATGCGAATGGGCGCTTCAAAGGTTTGTCCGCCGTCGGTACTACGGGCAAACAGGACATCACCCGGATCATTGGAGCGCAAAATGGACGCTAGCACATAGACGTTATTTTCACCAGGTCCTGAAGAAATATCCACATCTACCCATGCTTGTCCTAACAAGCCTGCAGGGTTTAAGGGGTGGCCAGCAGACAACGTGCCGTCCATGGAGATTTGGGTTAAGAAATCCCAGGATACCGCTTCTGCAGCATTTTGTGCATTGGTAGATTTTAATAGGGCTAATCCATTTTGCCCAGCGCCAACCAAATACAAAGCCCCATTTTTGTCCACCGCCAAGGTGCCCCAAAAGGGGTTATTGTCTACTAGGGTGCAATCTTCAAAGGTCATGCTGCCATCGGTAGAGCGGGTAAAGGATTCTGGGCTACAGGTAGAAAAACTAGCATTCCAGTAGGAGTAATTATGTTGGTCTCCCACTCCTCCGCTTCGGTCGATACGCATCCACTGTTTGTCGCCCCCTTTTGCAGGAAAAGGGCCACTCCAGGCAACTCCGCCATCGGTGATTTGAAAGACATCACATTCAAACGTATTTTGCAGGCTGTTGTAGTAAAAATTTCCTTGGGCATCAAAATCCAATACAGGATCTGAACGAAACAATCCCGGATTGATAACCCCTGGGAAGGTCCAGGTAAGCCCCCCGTCCAGGGAATACCCATATCCCGCTTGCCTAAAATTACTGGTTACCGTGTCAAACTGTCGCCAGCCTATGACAATACGATTGGGATTGGTGGGATCTACCGCTATTGAAGGTTCATTGGCAGCATCGCCAATGATGTCATCCCCATTACTGTCAACATTTACTTGAGACGTAATTAATTGCTGTGAGCGCACACGATAGGAAGGCCCTCGTTGCATAACCGACTTATCCACTGCTTGATAGGGATTGTCTTGAACCTCATTATGAAACTCCTCTAATTGGGATTGCGCATAAAACGATATACTGAATACTAAGGAGAGGCTAAGCAAACATAGATTTCTAATCATCACTTTTTTTGTTTTAAAAGTACGGCTTTTTTGAAAGCCATCAAGTGTTTGTAGAAATTACGGCTCGTATTTTATCAATTCCGAAAAGTTTTTTGGCTAAATTTTTATCAATAAGTCATTATTAGTATCTTGCCCACCTAAACAAAATGCTATGCAAAAATACTTACTCTTTCTTCTTTTTGCCCTTTTTGGAGTTCTCCCATCTATGATCGCACAGGAATATACTGTGGACATTGAAGACAAATTGGAAGGAAATCGCTTGTTGCTTTATGCAGTGAATAAAAATTTGGTTGATCTGGATGTCTCCATCGAAGTGGATGGAACCGGGTTCAAAAAACGTGAAGGCCGCATGATTGCCTATCGGGTGCCTGCTACTTCCAAGGTAAATATCATGACCCTTATTGTAGAACGAGGAAAACAGGCATTGTACACCTATAAGTTAAACGTGAGCGATAGCCTATCCCGAAGGGTGCGCCAGGTACCTTTTGAGCGAATCAAAATTGACCCTAAAAAACCCATTACCTTATTTATACCTGCGAATTGTACTTCAAAATGCGATTCGTTGATCAATCCCCTTAATGAGAGTCCGTATAAATACCGAACCGTACAAGTAGCTGAGGATGAAAATGTAAAAAAACAACTCTCCAGTGCATTGGCGGGTGGCGCAGAACGTTTGGAGTCCATGGACACCCCCATTGTGATGTTGGGTGGGAAAATGTATGTGATGATTGAATCCTATGAAGATTTAATGGCGCGTATGGAAGAGGAAGAACAATAGATTTTTCTCTTTTTTTTTAAGAAACAAGACTTATACTAATGCCATGTAAACTACATGGCATTTTTATTGGAAGTGGGTTTCCTATAAAATCTACTCCGTATGAAACGTTCCAAAATCCTTCCCGAAATCCATGCCGGTAGCATGGCAGACATTGCCTTTTTATTGCTTATTTTCTTTTTGGTAAGCACTACCCTGCCTAATGAGCAGGGCATTGTACGAACTTTACCTCCAAATTGTGAAACAGGTGATTGTTCGGCCCATATCATAGAGCAGAATATCTTTCGTATCCAATTGAACAAACAAGATGAGTTGATGGTAAATGGTGAATTGATTCCAATTCGGGAATTACCCAAGAGGCTTACCGAGTTCATTGACAACAATGGAGACAGGACCTGTAACTATTGTCAAGGAGCCTCCTTGGAAACAGGATCGCAGAACCCTACCAAGGCCATTGTTTCCTTGACTACCGCGCGAGAGTCCAGTTACAAGGAATATATTGCCGTTCAGGGCATCATTTCAATGGTCTATCTCGAATTACGGGAGCAATACATCCGAAAAGTATACCGGAAAAAATTTGATGAACTAAGCGAAGAGGAAATGACCAGAGTTAGAAAGGCTTATCCTTTATTGCTTTCGGAGGCTTCAGTGCAATAGCTATTCTTTACTGACGATAATGCTGGCCTTGTAGCCCGTAAGTAAGTTCCATTTTTTAGCCGAAATGATGAGTCCTTTATCATCATACACGTGCAGTTCGGCCGTATTGGGCCCCGAGGAGCCTTGATTTAGGGCTTCAAATTCAATTCGGTTTACCCCTTTGACCAAATTGAGTGTAAATCCTGCGAAAGAACTGTTCAAGGTAACACTGGATTGGACGATATCTCCATTGACATATACCCTTATCATGTCCCCATCTACATATTCGTGGTCCCGGTATTGCACACTCACAAACGTCCCCCCTGTTTTTACATCGCCTAGGAACATATCCTTGGCAAATTCCTGGGTAGGTTCTTTGTCTTTTGTAAAGGCTTTTGGAGCCTTATTGGTTTTGGTGTCCAGGAAGTTATCTGTTTTGGTGATATCCAATTTTCGGTTTCCTCCTCTCCTATTTTCATGGTGGTGTTGGGATCTCGCTTTTTCACCGGAATGGTGAGGGAAGGAAGTTTGGTTTGTGACAATTCCAACCCTGTAGCAGAAGGCGTATTGGTGTCGTTAATTTCAAACTGAACCGAATTGTTGTTGGTTTCAATCTGTGAAACAGCAACCAAGGGAAGGCAAAGGAGAAGGAAATACAGGATTTTTTTCATACGGGGCAATTAACAATAATCAAACCAAACCTTATTCGTCTGAATCATTTTTTGAAGCTTCTTCCTTTTTTTTCATTCTACGGTATAACAGGTAAAAAACAATCATAAGAATAGGCGAGACAATAAAGAGGATAATATCTACAGGACTGGACAAATCTATGGGGGTATTTTCGGAAGTCCCTGGAACATCGGTGGGAATTTGCATGGCTTGGATGATTTTATTTGCCTTAAAAGTAGCCAAAATTTGACTAAGCGTATTTTACGATTCCTTGAAATTTGTAAAATATTAACAGAAAATGCCTAGACCTTGGTTTATTTAACAAAATAATAGTACTTCTTAACGAATAATTATACCCTATAGTAGAGTTACCTACAAACAAACCATAAAACTATTTAGTATGAAAAAAGTCGTAACACTAATCCTATGTGCAGGAGTGTTGAGTTTGACCTCCTGTGTATCGAAAAAGAAGTATGTGGCACTGGAAAATCAGTACAATGATACCCGTTCTGCATTACAAAAAACCCAAATGGAAAAAGAGGAGATTGAATCGAAGTATGCGGTCATTGAGGAACGGGTGGCCAACTACAATGCCAAAATTAAATCCTTGAGTGATGCCAACTCCAATTTGGAGGAGAATAGCCTACGGAACTTCG
This sequence comes from Flavobacteriaceae bacterium, assembly GCA_041392175.1. Lineage (GTDB taxonomy): Bacteria > Bacteroidota > Bacteroidia > Flavobacteriales > Flavobacteriaceae > Halomarinibacterium. Next base: position 14,544 of record JAWKMP010000017.1, read on the forward strand.
GGAACGTGGTGCTATCCAACAAAGACAAGGCGCAGATGAAGGAAGCCTTGGCTAAGGTAGATCAAAACGAATTGGCCAAAGCACAAACCTTAGAAGATTCCATGAACCTTATTGTTTCTTATAACCTAAAGAAGAATTTGGACAACACCCTTCTTTCTGAAGGAGAAGATGAAGACATCAGTGTTGATATAGACGAAACGGTGGTAATGATTACCATTTCAGATAAGTTGTTGTTCAATTCGGGTAGTTATAAGATCAATCCGAAGGCCAATTCACTCTTACAGCGCTTGGCCAATGTGATCAACAGCGAGCCTGCCATGGAAGTATTAATTGAAGGCCACACCGATTCGCAAACCGTGAAACCAGGGGCCTACATAAAGGATAACTGGGAATTGAGCGTAGAAAGGTCTACCGCCGTCATTCGAAAACTACAAGAAGATTTTGGTGTAGATCCTGCCAAATTGATTGCGGCCGGGAGAAGTAGTTATCATCCCCTTACCGAAAATGATACCAAGGAAGGACGTTCCAAAAACCGAAGAACCCGAATTGTCATATTGCCAAACCTAGATAAATTTTTGGCATTATTAAGTGCAAATTAATCCATACTTTGCCTTTTCTTAAAGCAGCCTCCTATGGGAGGCTGTTTTTTTTGGAAAATAGTTGTAACTTTCCTCAATGGTTCAGACTAGCTCCCCAATTAAAGTAGAAGAGTCCAAATACAAAGACCTTTATGAAAAGAAAGTGGTCTTTGATTTTGGAACTTTTTATATTTTCAAGGAATATGTGATAGGGGAAATTTCCCACGGAGAACATTTCACTTGGGACCTAGCCGAAAAGGTCATCCAGCGAGTATATAAGCATTTTGGCACCCAAGATATCCAAGTGTCCTATATTTCCAATAGGATATATTCCTACTCTGTACAACCTCAGGATTGGGTCCATTTTTTCAAAAACAGGCATAAAGTGAATAGTGTGGCCGTGGTTGCCTATAACTCTAGTGGCATGCTGAGTGTAGTACTTGAAAAATTATTTTCCCTTTCTCCCATGAAAAAGTTCAAAAGCTTGGATGATGCCATTGCATGGTCATTAAAAAACCAAGTGGAAAAGATTTCCCAAAAGGATTGATTATTTAGAGGAAGGATTGGAAGGCCGTACTTCAATTTTACTGGGCAAAGTGCGTGGGTTCATTTTCAATAAATCAATAGTGATCTGGCCTATATCTTCTTGCTGTATTTTCCAAGCACGTCTTCCTTAGAAGGGACATGTCCATCAAATGGGTCGCTACAGAGCCTGGCATAATGGTACTCACCTTTACGCCATAGGAACGCAGATCCAGCATGGCAGCTTGGGTAAATCCGGTAAGACCAAACTTACTGGCATTATAAGCACTTCCGTTGGCAAAAAAGTTGGTCCCTGCCAAACTGGAAATAGTTATGTAATAGCCCTTATTCTTGATAAGTTCATCTACCGTAGCTTTTAGGGTAAAAAAAGCCCCGGTTAAGTTGGTGTCGATGGTTTCGTTCCACTGGGCCACCGTAAGCGTATGTACCGGCCCAAAATGCCCCAATCCTGCATTGGCAATCACAATGTCAATTTTACCAAATTCTTCCACCACCTGTTTTACGGCTTCGCTTTGGCTTTCCATAGTACGCACATCTGCTTCAATTCCTATGGCGTAAACGGCATCGTTCCCATGGGCATTCAATTGCACCACTGCTTCTCGTACTCCTTTTTGGGAACGCCCCGTAATGGCAACAGAAATACCGTTCTTCAAAAATGCTTCTGCAATTCCAAAACCAATACCCTTGGTGCCTCCCGTAATAAACGCTACTTTTCCTTGTAATTGTTGCATGCTCCGTTTTTTAGGTAAAGATACTGTATCTTTAACTACTTTTAAAATAGGTCCCTACATGAAACATAAATTTTTATTAGGCTGTCTTTTAGGGACTCTTTTTTATGGAGTTGCACAAAACCCCTTGGTTGATATAGTGACGCTCCCTTCCCAATTTTCCTATGAAATTAGGTATGCTACCCCACAGAATTTTATGGGAGAGACTTTATATCCTTGTGCCAAATGCTTGTTGCAGCCCGAGGTGGCCGAGGCATTGGCAGCTGCCAATTTTTACTTTTGTGAACAAGGCTACCAAATAAAATTGTATGATTGCTATCGGCCGCTCGACATCCAAAAAGCCATGTGGGCCAAGGTGCCCAATGCTGCCTATGTAGCAAATCCGTATGACAAAGGCTCCATTCACAACCGCGGGGCAGCCGTAGACATTACTTTGGTTACCCTTGAGGGGTGCTATGTAGAGATGGGAAGTGATTACGATTATTTTGGACGGGAAGCACATATTGACAATTTCAATTTTTCGGAGGAAGTGCTTGCCCACCGGAAATTATTGTTGGAAGGAATGAAAAAATTCGGTTTTCAACCCATTCGTACGGAGTGGTGGCACTTTGGATTTCAAAAAAACTACCAATACCCTATCTTAAATGAACCCTTACCTTGTGAATAATTTTTCATAAATGGTAAGATGAGCAACAGAGGATATATATCTTTGCAAAAAATATAACGATTTCATGCGCCTTTCAGATCTGCATTTTAAAATTATTAGTACTCTTGAAGCCCTCTCGTTTTTGGTTCTTTTGGGCATTGCGATGCCCTTGAAACATGTTTTTGATATGCCCGAAATGGTTCAAGTAGTAGGGATGGCACATGGTATTTTATTTATCTTGTATCTGTTGGCTTCCTATTTTATGAAGGAGCAGAAAAATTGGCCCATGCGCACTTTTGCTATCGTACTGCTGTGTTCGGTGGTGCCCTTTGGTCCCTTTTATGTGGAACGAAATTATTTATAATGGACAGAAAAGACATCATCCACTATACCGAATGGTTCCGAAAATACCTTGTTGAACAGGGCATGACCAATTTCTGGGCCACCTTGCTCAATACCATCTTAGTGGCTATGGTAGGGTTGATTATCATACTGCTATTGGATTTCATCACCCGAAAAGTGATTGTTCAACTCTTTAAGGCATTCAGCAATAAAACCAAAACCACGTTTGATGATTTTCTAGTGGCCAGTAACTTTCCACGTTTTGTGGCTCATATTGCCCCATTATCACTCCTGTGGTATTTAATCCCTATTATCTTTAACGACTACCCAAAAACGGCCAGTTTTCTAAAAACCACGGCCCTTATGTATGTGGTAGTGCTAAGTGTCCTTATTTTTAGGAGTATTTTGCGAACTACCAAAAACTACCTGCGTGAGAGTCATGAAAAGTACAATGACAAACCGCTAGAGAGTTACCAGCAGGTACTCATGATCTTTGCATGGGGGGCGGGCATCTTTTTCATTATCAATTTAATTACTGGGTTTAGTATAGAAAGTTTGGCTTCCTTGGGTGCTGCCTCGGCAGTGCTCTTGCTCATATTTAGGGATACCATTTTAGGATTTGTAGCCAGTATACAGGTATCTGTCAATGATATTGTGCGCATTGGCGATTGGATTACCTTTAGCAAGTTTGGTGCCGATGGGTACGTGACTGAAATCAATCTTGCGACGGTTCGTGTACAAAATTTTGACAATACCTATACAACGATCCCAACCTATAGTTTGATAGCCGATTCGTTCCAAAACTGGCGCGGGATGCAAGAATCCCAAGGAAGACGAATCAAACGTGCCTTGTTCATCAAACAGAATTCGGTGAAATTCCTTTCTGCAGAGGAAATTACCCAATTGAGCAACATTGCATTGATTAAACCCTATTTGGAACACCGGGAGAAAGACGTCACCCGTTACAACAAATCCCATGAAGTAGACAAATCATTGCTTATCAATGGAAGGAACCAAACCAATTTGGGGGTCTTCCGAAAGTATGCCGATGCTTTTCTTCATGAGAATGCGGCCATCAACAAAGAGCTATTTTTGATGGTGCGGCACTTAGCCCCTACCGATCGAGGCATTCCTATTGAAATTTTTTGTTTTAGTCACGATAAGCGTTGGGAAAATTATGAACATATCCAAGCCGATATTTTCGATCATTTAATCGCTGCCATCCCCTATTTTGGGCTGGAGCTTTTCGAAATTCCATCGGGTAAGGACTTTGAAGGGTTAAAGGCTTAATCTAAGTCTTTGTCTTCTTGTAGTCGGTCTTTTACGTATTCCACTTCTGTTTTTCCATGCACCACAGGCTTTCCATTTTCGCCAAGGCTTACCATGGTAATGCGATCGATGGTAATGATGGTTTCCCGGGTCATTTTATTGCGCACTTCACAATTCAGTGTTAATGAGGTTTTTCCGAAGGAGACCACCCCTATTCCAATCTCGATGATATCGCCTTTCTTGGCCGAACTTTGAAAATTAATTTCACTGATGAATTTGGTGACGCACCTTGCATTTTCCAATTGGATGATGGTATAGAGGGCGGCCTCTTCATCAATCCATTCGAGGAGGCGTCCGCCAAAGAGGGTGCCATTGGGATTAAGGTCTTCGGGCTTTACCCATTTTCTAGTATGAAATCGCATTAATATAAGGTGTTGGGTTTGTCCATTTTGGGGATGTGCAATTGGGTCCCCAGACGGGTGTTCAATTTTTGAATGAAATGGGCCGAAAGCAAGGGTGACGCTTTCTCCACATTTTGGTGCACAAAAAAATAAATATGCTTTAGTCCTTGATCCACCCAGGTTTCCAAACGGTCGACCCACTCATCCAAACGATCATAATCACTGGGGTGGTTGGCACCGTTGTAGCGAATAAAAGCAGCAGGAGTGGTCATGCGCATATGCAACAAATCCCTTCTCCCTGCCGTGTCTACAATGACGTTGGAAATATGGTATTGTTCCAAAAGGGCATACAATTCATTAGCCACCATGGGGTCATTAAACCATTGGGTGTGCCTAAATTCAATGGCAGGCCGGATGTCTTTGGGAAGCATTTTAAAAAAGGGTTCCAGTCGGTCAATGTTTTTGGGTCCAAAATTATCGGGCAATTGCACGAAAGGCATGCCTAGTTTTTCTTTTAGGTTGGAAGCGTTTAAGATAAATTCATTGAGGACCTCATCGCAGTCTGCAAGTCGTTTCCAATGGGTAATCCCTTGAAAGAACTTGGGGAAAAAACGAAAATCTTGGGGTGTTTTCTCGTACCAACCCGCAAAGGTATCGACCGGGAAAATTCGATAAAAACTCGCATTGAGCTCAATGGAATTAAATTGCGTAGCATAATATTCCAGTTCATCTTTTGTCCCCCGTGGGTAAAAGCCTTTTAAATCGGTTTTGTTCCATTTGGCACACCCCACATACACTTGTAAAGGTCCACTTCCTTTTGAAAGGGCCTGTTGCGTATCGGGATGATCGGGTGGCAAAGTAAAATCGATTTGGGAGGGATCCTCCACTTTTCCAAAATTCATAACGTCGTGTTTTGGGTAAAGATACCTATTCTAAAAAGGAAATGGATACAGAAATTTTATAAAAACTGTAACAATAAATCCTATTTTGATACTTATTTTTACATGAAACTTTAAAATCACGTATGAAAACTTTACAACTGCTTTCACTAGCCCTTATGTTGCTGGGTACCACAGTGCCCTTTCAGGCGCAAACTGCCGATGAGATCATCAACAATTATTTTGAAAATACCGGCGGACTAGAACAATGGAAATCCATTAAAGCCATTAAATTTGAAGGAAACATCAATATACAAGGCATGGAAATTCCTATTGAAATGATTCAAACCACCGAAGGAAAATCTATGGCCAAGGCCAATTTCCAAGGACAGAATTTTTATCAAAACGTATACGATGGAGAAACCCTGTGGTCCACCAATCAAATGACCATGCAGGCAGAAAAAAGTGATACTGAATCTACGGAGAATTTTAAAAAAGACATCAACGACTTCCCCGATGCCTTTATCGACTATAAAGCAAAGGGATATACCGTTGAGTTAATAGGCACCGAAACCATTGAAGGAACCGAAACCTATAAAATTAAATTGGTAAAAGAACCTATTATGGTAGATGGGAAAGAAGAACAGGATATTTCCTTCCACTATTTCGATACTGAAAACTTTGTTCCTATCGTGGTAGAAAAAGAAATAAAATCGGGTCCAGCAGCGGGAATGGTAGGTCAAACAAAGTTAAGTGATTACCAAGAAGTAGAGGGGCTTTATTTCCCTTATTCTATTGTGGAAGGAGCCAAAGGGCAACCGGGAGGGCAAGCCATCACCATCACTAAAATAACATTGAATCCTGAAATCGATAATTCGGTATTTACTTTTCCTACCGTTACAAGCGATTCAGAAGAAAAAGAATAACCCTATTGTTTTATAGAAGAATCCCTGCTCGTCAGGGATTTTTTTTAATCCTTTAATTTCACAAGTATGAAAAAAAGATTATTGGTCATGATTGCCTTCGTTTCCTTCTCTGTTATGGGATGGTCGCAGGAAATTGCCTTGAAAGGCAAAGAACTATTTGGGGACATTAAGGCAAGGCATATTGGCCCCGCCTTAATGAGTGGGCGTATCAACGATATTGAAATGCACCCTACCAACCCCCGTATCCTTTATATAGGTGCTGCTGGCGGAGGGGTTTGGAAATCGGTAGATGGAGGCGCTACCTTCTCCCCTATTTTTGATGAATATGTACAGTCCATCGGGGTGGTAAAATTGGACCCCAAGGACCCGGATAATACCATTTGGGTAGGCACTGGGGAAACATGGACCCGTAATTCGGTTTCCATTGGAAATGGGCTGTACAAGTCCACCGACGGCGGAAGCACTTGGAAAGAAATCCCAGGGTTTGAAAAAAGCGAACGTATTGCTTCCATTGTCATCAACCCCGAAAACACCAACGAAATCTACGTGGGTGTATTGGGAGCCCTATGGAGTGATAGTGACGTGCGCGGGGTATACAAAACCCTAGATGGGGGTGCTACTTGGGAAAAGGTATTGTACCTCAATCCTTCTACGGGGGCTGGTGATGTGATTATGGATCCTAACAACCCAAATGTGTTGTATGCCTCTATGTGGCAGTTTAGAAGAACTGGATGGAGTTTTAATTCGGGTGGGGAAAGCAGTGGCCTTTACAAATCGACCGATGCAGGAAAAACATGGAATAAAATGGTGAACGGTCTTCCCGAAGGGAAGTTAGGACGTATAGGGATTGCCTTAGCGCCTAGCGATTCACAATTGTTATACGCCGTTATTGAAACAGGCGAAAAGGCCACCAATGGTCTCTGGAAGTCCAAGGATGCTGGTGCAACTTGGGAGCATCTCAATAGTGATTTTGGTTTAACGGTACGCCCTTTTTATTTCTCCAGAATAACCATAGACCCAAAGAATCCAGATATCATCGTGAAAGGAGGATTGAGTGGTTCCATCAGTCGGGACGGTGGAAAAACCTTTAAGGACTTGGGAAATATGCACAGCGATATACATGATATTACTTTTCACATCAATGAAAGTGATCAGGTTTTTTGTGCCACCGATGGAGGCCTTTATCGATCTTGGAATGGTGGCTCTACATTTGAAATTGTAGAAAACCTTCCTCTTTCCCAGTTTTATCAAGTGAGTGTAGACAATGCCACCCCTTACAACGTGTATGGAGGACTTCAGGACAATGGTAGTTGGTATGGCCCTTCCTCTTCTCCGGGGGGCATTGAAGCACGGGATTGGAACAGTGTGGGATATGGAGACGGATTTAGGGTATTAAAACACCCTACCAAAAATATCATCTATTCAGAAATGCAAGGGGCCGAAAACGTATGGAGATATGACGTTGACAAAAATAAAACGAAGACCATCCAACCTTTGGAAGAAACTGGAAAACCAAAACTTCGCTTTAACTGGAACGCGCCTATGGCTATAAGCCATCACAAACCCGACCGATTCTATATGGGAAGTCAGTTTCTCCACAAAAGTGATGATATGGGAGATAGCTGGACCATTATCTCCCCCGATTTAACCACCAATGACCCTTCCAAACAAGATCAAGCGAGTTCTGGAGGCCTTTCCATGGATAATAGTGGAGCCGAAAACCATACGACCATTTTTACTATTGCAGAATCCCCTTTGGACGAAAACATTATTTGGGTGGGAACAGATGATGGAAATGTACAAGTAACTACCAACGGCGGGAAAAACTGGAACAACGTAACCCCCAATTTAGTAGGCGTTCCCAAAAACACGTGGGTTTACCATATTGAAGCTAGCGTGCATGGTAAAGGTACCGCTTACGCCGTTTTTGATGGGCACACTGCTGGAGACTTCCATACATATGCATTAAAAACGACCGATTATGGTAAAACCTGGGTCAATATCATTTCAAGTGATATTGAAGCCAATGCCTTTGCCCGAAACATTCAAGAAGATTATGTAAATGAAGATTTGTTGTTTTTGGGAACCGAATTTGGCTTGTATGTAACCATTGATGGCGGTAAGAATTGGTCAAAATTTACCAATAATATGCCTTCTGTAGCGGTACACTTCATTGATCTTCAAAAGGAAACAAATGATTTGGTCATGGGAACCCATGGAAGGGGTGTTATCATCATTGACGACATTAGCCCACTACGGCAATTGGATCAGGGATTCCTTTCACAGGAGGTTGCTTTTTTTGACACAAAACCATTTGTCATGATTGAGCAAAGTGGGTTTTCAGGCAACTTTGGCGGTGAAACCCAGTTTGTGGGACAGAACCGCTCCACGGCGGCTCGTATTGTTTACTATCTAAAAAAGCGACATACGTTTGGAAAAATGGAAATGGAAATTCAGGATATGGAAGGGAACAAGGTCACGTCCCTATCACCTGGAAAATCCAAAGGGATTAATGTGGTTAACTGGGGATTTAGCTCCAGTGCCCCTAAAATGGCCGAAGCCAAAACCCTATCATTTGCAGGATTTACCCCGAAACGAGTTCCCGCTGGAAGATACAAAGTTGTGTTGAAGAAAGGAAAAGAGGTTTATGAGCAGGAAATTGAATTGAAATACGACGAAACCTCTTTGGGAACCCTTGCAGACCGCAAAGATCAGGAAGCATTGACACAGGAACTCTATACCATGGTAGAGGACTTAGCCTATTTGGTCCATGAAGTAGTGGAAACTCAAAAAACCGCTCAAACGGTAATTGATGCACATCCCAAAGGAAAAAAAGATGCCCAAAAATTGTACGATGCCTTAGAAAGTTTACGGAAAGATTTGGTGATTACCACGGGAGATAATTATGTGGCTTCAGCAGAACCAGAACTACGTGAAAAAATGGGCGAGCTTTATGCCAATGTGGCTACTAGCTATGATCGTGTTTCGGGTGCACAAAAACAGAACTATCAATTGATTTTAACAGAATTTGAAACAGCCAAAACCCGATTTAAAGCCATCATGGATAAAGAGGGTAAAAAATTCATGGGTTTTCTGGAAAAGAATCAATTGGACAAGCCCAATATTCAATCCAAGGAAGATTTTCTGAAGAAAGACTAATTATGAAAAGCCCCTTTTACGAGGGGCTTTTTTTAATATAAACGGTTTTTACATTCACAAATTCCTTGATTCCTTGGGCACTTAATTCCCTTCCGTAACCACTTTGCTTAATGCCTCCAAAAGGCAAACGAGGATCGCTTTTTACCAGTTCATTAATAAAGACAGCGCCTTCCTCAAAACGGGGCACCAATTGTTCCATTCGAGAGATATCTTCAGAAAAAAGAGAGACCCCTAATCCAAATTTTGATAGATTGGAAAGCCGAATGGCCTCTTCTTCGGTATCAAAAGAAGTAACACTCAAGGCAGGCCCAAATGTTTCCTCATTAAACAACGGCATTGTGGGTGTCACCCCACTCACAAGCGTTGGTTCATAATAGGCCCTTTGCCGTTTTCCACCCAATACTAAAGTGGCTCCCATCTGCAAGCTTTTCTGTACTTGTTTATCTAATTCGGTTGCCAAATCCTCCCGGGCCAAGGTTCCTATATAGGTGTCTTTTTCCATAGGGTCTCCACTTTTTAGCTCTTTTATTTTTTGACTAAGTTTAGAAAGAAATTTGTCATGAATGGCAGCATCAATCAACAATCGTTTCCCGGCAATGCAGCTTTGTCCTGTATTTTGAAACCGTGCATTTACAATGGTATGGATTGTTTTTTCAATGGCGCAATCCTTAAAGACCACCAACGCATTACTTCCTCCCAACTCCAACACCGTTTTTTTAATGTTCTTTCCTGCTATGGAGGCCACCGAAGCCCCCGCAGGGCCACTTCCCGTGAGGGTTACTGCTTTAATGACAGGATTTTCAATCACCTTTTCTACGAGTTCACTCCCAATCAAAAGGGTCTTGAAACAAAACGCTGGAAAACCCGATTCTAAAAATAATCCCTCCATTTGCAAAGCGCAGCCAAATACATTTGATGCATGTTTTAACACCGCTACATTTCCAGCAAGCAAACTAGGAATGGCAAAACGAAAGACTTGCCAATAAGGATAATTCCAAGGCATAATGGCCAAAATGACCCCCAACGGTTCATGGGTTACATAGCTTTTATCGGCATCGGTTTGAATGAGAATATCTTTAAGTTGTGCTTCTGCTTGAGCCGCGTAATATTCACATAACCAAGCACATTTTTCAATTTCGGCAAGCGATTGGGAAATGGGTTTTCCCATCTCCATGGTGATGGTTTTGGCAAAAATTTCTTTCTTCGACTTTAAAACCTCACCCACCTTTAGAACAAGTGATGCGCGTTGTTTGAGTGGGGTATTTTTCCACTCCTTGAATTGCTGTGCTGAAACCTGAAGAAAGGTTTCCACTTCCTGTGAGGAATGGTTTTGAAACCGTTCAATTTCTTCTCCTGTAAAAGGGTTGATGGATACTGTGGTCTTCATTTTTTATTTAAAGGTACTTTGTATAGTGTTCATTGTTGAAATCATTGTGCATAACTTAACAATTCTTAACCAAAATTCACATTTCAATTCAATAATTTTAGTAAAACTCACTACTATGGAAACTCGAGATGAAGTCCTTTTGAGTCTTCGCCCCGTAATTGCTTCGGCAAAAGTCTTTCCGGGGATGACTTTCGATGAGCAATTTCAGAACCAAACCCTACGGCCTGTTGCCAAGTTACAAAATGATTTGTTGCTGGCTGTTTTCAGGAACTATGCTGCCAAGCATAAAAATGTGTTCTATGATCTTTCCATCGAAAAACGCTTGGATTACATTGAAAATGCCATTCACAAAGATATGAAGTTCCGAAATTCGTTGAAGGGAATCATTATTGGCCAATTTACGTTGGCCGAATATGAAACCTACATTCAAAATTCATCGGCACTCAATAAACGGATGATGGATATTGTGAAAGACCGACTGAAAAGCAACATTCAATTATTGGAATACGCCCACTTATATTAACCAATGAGGGAAACCCCATTCAGGTCGGTAGTGAGCACTTCGCTCATATAATCGAAAAAGGGTCGTAACAATTCATAGTGATGGACCAATTGTTCTTTAAAATGTGGTGAAGTTACCTCTGCATCGGTAAAGGCATGGGTCACAAACAAACTTTTTAGACGTATTAAATCGATATTGGGATCGTCCTTACTAAAGCCTTTGGGTGCTGTTTTTACGGCATATTCCTGAACAAAACCACCAAAGGCAGTGTCAAATTCCTTTTCGGTAAGGATTTTTCGAATAGGGCTAGCGTCCATTTCAAATTCTTTTCGGATACGCAACAAATCGTCTGGGTTGGGTTCAAAAAATCCACCGGCCATAAGGGTGTTTCCTGGCTCAATACGAAGGTAGTACCCTCCTCTTCTATGGGCTCCCGCCCTACTAAAGCTTACACTTCTATGCGTATTGTAGGGGGTTTTATCATTACTGAAACGTATATCCCTATTGATACGGAAGATTTTTACCTTTTCAATTTCGTCATGTTTATTGAGCGCTGCTTCCACTTCTCCGTAAAATTTCTTCAGCGCTTTTTCATTGTCTTGGTATTGCTTTTTGTGTTCCTGCATCCAATCGCGATGGTTGTTGGATTTTAACTCATTTAAAAAGGTTAGGACAGAATGGGGTATTGTTGCACTCATGGTTATTGTTTGAGTTTAAAGATACACTTAATTATTTTTTCGTACATTTAATTTCAATCAACTTAACACCAAAAAAATATGACTACAACCAACAAACCCTCTGTTTTGTTTTGGATCGTTGCTGTAATCGCCCTTCTTTGGAATGCCATGGGCGTCAAGGCATATTTGGATCAAGCTTTTCGAACCGAAACATTTCTTAACACCTATACGGCCGAGCAATTAGCGCTTGTTGATTCACAGCCGGCATGGGTAACTGCTGCATTTGCCGTTGCGGTATGGTTTGCCCTTCTTGGGGCAATTGCTTTATTGTTAAGAAAAAAATGGGCAAAACCCCTTTTCCTGATTTCCCTTATTGGAATTGTTGTTCAAATGAGCAATGCCTTTTTCATGAATGGTGGTACCGATAATTTTGGGCCCGGCGGAGTTGCGATGGCATTATCTATTATTATTTTTGGGATATTTATTTATTGGTTCAGCGGCTATGCGGCCAAAAAAGGATGGATTAAATAAATTATCTTTCTCACTAAAAAGCCCTTGCACAAGGGCTTTTTTTATTCGTTTTTTTGATTCAAATCAATGTTTTGATAAAACCCCAAATCCTTGTTTTGGATCCACTTTACCCAAAAGGCAATCTGCCCTGTGTGGTAAGAGTAATGTTCCACAACGTGCAAAATAATCCCTATACCCGAGAGGGTGAAACCTTGGACATTTCGTTCCCGCAACAACTCTTCTTCTGTTGCAAGCCGAATGGTGTGCTTTACTTCTTCCACAGTTTGAATCAATTGCTTTAAGAGCGCTTCTTTAGAAAGCCCGCCCGAGGCGGTAAATTCACTATCGCGTTGCCGTGTATCGGGTTTATTCCCAAGCGAAGAAATACCGTATTGCCGCATGTTTCCACAAAGATGCAATACTAGGTTTCCAATACTGTTTAGGGATTGATTGGGTTTTTTCCAAACTAATTCGGGGGTTACTTCCTGTAAGGAAATTTCCAACATACGGGTATTTTCATTAAGACGGTAAATTGCATTTTTTTTAAATGTGTCTGCCAAGCCATTCTGCTCCATTGCTAAAGTAACTTTGAATAAAAGTGAAAGTTAATAAATACCTTAAAATATTAATAGCGGAATATTCTTACAGTGCTTGTTTTTTGTATTTTTGTTAGAATAGCATGCAAACAGCCTAACCTCATTGATGAAAAATTTTATCATCGCTTTTTTTATTTTCCTCATCTGGTCCTTTTTTGGTATTTGGCTGTATTCATGGCTTAATCCTTCCCAAGAGAAAAAGGAGATCACCCAAGCTAAAACCAACCTTGAATCCACCGAAAAATTACCGCTTGTCACTCCAGATTCGATAGAAAATTCAATACGTGATACGTTAGACCTTTCCGAAAACATTCAACCCCAAACAGAAGAAGAATATGTCTCCAACGGACTGAAAGCAACCAACGCAGAAGGCGATGTTGTTTTCCTTTTCCCTAAAGGCATACAGATTTTTAGGGATTCGGCAGCCGTTTTTATTCCTCCGGAAGCGTTGGACTTTAAGTATAAAATCAACACCTACCTCATAGAGCATCCCAAAGAAGAAGTACAGATTTTAGCCTTGTATGCCGCTTCAGAAAAAATTGCCAACCCCAATTTGGGCACGCAAAGAGGAAATGCGATCAAAGCTATTTTACGGGAGGTGGGGATTTCCCGTGAGCGAATTGCCGTCAAGTCCATGATCAAACCTATCAATTTTGATGAACAAGGTGTTTTTCCTTATGGTATTTCATTTATTTTCAGCCCGATAGACTCAACAAGGGTCAATTTGTTGAAATTTAAATTGCCGGATGACAAAACAATGTACCCAAAATTGATAAATAATGATATTTTTGTAAATGAGGAACTAAAAGCATTATTGGAAGAAGCTCAAAATGTGCTTCAAGCAAACCCCAATGTGCATATTGAAATCATTGGGCATACCGATAATATTGGTAACGCCAATGACAACTACCTCTTGGCACTGCAATATGCAAGACAGGTACGGTGGTATTTAATCACCAAAGGAGGGCTGGATAAAGATAGGGTTTTGGCGCTCTCGGAAGGAGAAGCAAAATCCATTGCAGACAATAATACAGAGAGAGGGCGTTTTTTAAATAGGCGCCTTGAAATAAAATACAAAACAAATTAATGAACCAATTAACGGGTTTTACTGATCAACTTAGTGCTTATATGGGACTATTTCTATTGATGTTCAGCACTTTTTTGATTGGTTATTTTGCGGCTTGGTACTTTCAACGGGCCAAGTATGCCAAAATCATCCAAAAGATGAAACGGCAAGCAAACCTCACTAAACAGCAACAGCAGCACTCTATTTCAGATATTGAAACCATTTTTACCGAGATTAAGCCGCGCATTGCCGAAATGGTGAAACAGACCCAAAAGGATGCTCCTGTAGAAGAAACCTCAGAAAAATGGCAACCCAAGCCCGCTGAAAAAATTGTAGAGCAAGCCAGGACAAGTTATATTACCTATACCAAAACAAAACCAGAACTCAACTTCGAAAACTTTGGTTACGGAAACAAAAATGCTAAAGACGATCTTACCCAAATTAATGGGATAGGTCCCTATATTGAGCAACGCCTAAATGAAATTGGGATTTATAATTATGACCAAATAGCCCGCTTTAAAGAAGAAGATATTCGTATTCTCACCGAACTTATTGATTTTTTCCCAGGCCGCATTGAACGTGATAACTGGATTGCCCAAGCAGAATCCCTCAAATACCATTCTTAATGCAATTAACCACACTCGATTGGATCCTTATCTGCTCCTTTTTTGTTGTTTTTATCATCATTGGCGTTCTTGTAAGTAAGCAATCTGGAAAAAACACCCAAGAATTCTTTTTGTCTGGAAAGAGCATGCCTTGGTGGTTGCTGGGAGTATCTATGGTAGCCACCACCTTTTCGGCCGACACCCCCAACCTTGTGACCGATATTGTTCGGCAAAACGGAATCTCCGGAAACTGGGTATGGTGGGCTTTTTTGCTGACAGGTATGCTAACGGTTTTTGTGTATGCAAAGTTATGGCGTCGTTCTGAAGTACTCACCGATCTGGAATTTTATGAAATGCGTTACAGCGGAAAGGAAGCTGCTTTTCTAAGGGGCTTTAGGGCGCTGTACCTGGGAGTTTTTTTTAATGTAATGATTATGGCCGCTGTCTGTTTAGCCGCTATTAAAATTGGAGGAATCCTCTTTAATTTGGCTCCATGGCAATCGGTCGTATATGCGTCTGTTATAACCGTGGTTTACAGTTCGTTTGGCGGTTTGCGAGGAGTGATTTTCACCGATTTCCTTCAATTCATCATTGCGATGATTGGCTCCATTTGGGCAGCCTATTATATAATCAATATGCCAGAAATAGGAGGCTTGGAAAATTTATTGACAAATGAACGAGTTTCGGACAAGTTAAATTTTCTTCCCGATTTTCAAGATTCAAAAACCCTTTGGACCCTGCTCATCATTCCATTGGCCGTTCAATGGTGGAGTGTTTGGTATCCTGGAGCAGAGCCAGGTGGAGGAGGATATGTGGCCCAGCGGATGCTTTCTGCCAAAGATGAAAAAAATGCCATTGGCGCTACCCTCCTATTCAATATTGCCCATTATGCGCTAAGGCCTTGGCCTTGGATTTTGATTGCCTTGGCCTCATTGGTTCTATACCCAGAACTTTCAGACATTTCCAAGGCATTTCCTAATGCAACCCCGGGACATGATTTGGGATATTCTGCCATGCTTACCCATTTGCCTTCAGGATTATTGGGCTTGGTGGTCACTTCGCTCATAGCCGCTTTCATGAGTACGATTTCTACGCATTTGAATTGGGGATCATCCTATATTTCCTTGGATTTTTATAAACGCTTTATCAAACCGGAGGCTTCTGAAAAGGAGCTTGTGAATATTGGCCGGCTTTCCACAGTGCTCTTAATGGTACTTGCCGCTTTGCTAGCGTTACAGTTTGAAAACGCATTAAGTACATTCAACATTTTATTACAGATTGGTGCCGGCACTGGGCTTGTGTTTATTATGCGTTGGTTTTGGTGGCGCGTAAATGCCTACAGTGAAATTACCGGAATGGTGGTTTCATTTGCCCTGGCCATTTTATTTCAATGGGTAGACTTTGGATTGGAAGATCATGAAAAACTGGTGTTAGGAGTAGGTATTACAACGGTATGCTGGGTAATGGTTACGTTGTTGACCCAACCCACCAAAATGGAGACTCTGGTACAATTTTACAATAAGATTACCCCCTATGGGTATGGTTGGAAAGAATTTAAACATAAAGCCCAAAATGAGTCGTTTTCCTTAAAAGTAACCCATGATCGATTTACCAGAGACCTAGCCTTGATGCTTTTGGGGATAGCCTTTGTATACACTGTGCTATTTGGTACGGGATATATTATTTATGGTAACCTTATGGGAGCCATTGTATTATTGCTGATTGCCGCTATCGCTGGAATTTCCATTTTCAAACTTTGGGAAAAAAAATAAGGAGCCCCTAATGGAGCCCCTTAAACTACTTTGTTGGTATTAAATTAATCAATACCGAATTCAAATCCAAAGGAAATGATATCCCAGCTTCCACCGTCTAAAGAAACCCCTCGATAGGCCAATACAAGATCTATAAGCTCACTTATAGAATATTGTACCCTAGGAGAATAGTAAAAGCCTCCATCGTTTCCATCATTAACACCCAGTGCATAACCAAGATCGGCACCAAGGGTGAATGTATCGGAAACTCCAAATCTACCGCCTGCACCAATAGGAATGAATTGTACGTCTTCTACGTCAAAAGTAGTACCTAAAATAGTTATTTCATCTCCAAAGGAATGCGAAAAACCTGTAATGGGGCCTGCTGAAAAATTATCGGAAATTTCAAAAAGATACCCTAGATCCACTGCAATGGAAAAGGTAGCTAAATCTCCGGCATCTCCAATGGGAAGACCTCCCGAAACGCCAGCGGTAAATTGTGCATTGGCAGTAAAACCAGTAATAGCAATAAAAGTAAGTAAAAGTAATTTTTTCATAATGTAAAAGAGTTTGATTAATAGAATTCTAAGGTAGTGTTTTTTTTAAAAATGCTAAATACGACAAATGCCCTAAAAAGCCTCTTTAAATGAAATAATTGATTTTTTGTAATTCTAATTTTAAGCGCATTTGGAATTAAAAAAGGTCTTCACACATATCCTATTAAAGTAATTCATCATTATAACTTTTAGGATGCATGCTATAGATGAGTTTGCTTTTGAGAGATGCCGAAGATAAAAAAATGGGGAGCAAAAAACTCCCCATAATCAAATTAGTCCAAGAACAAGGCAAACCCAATATTAAAGTTAAATGTACTGTCATAAAACTCATCATTCAATGACAAATTATATCTTAATCCTGGTTCAATACTTACATTGTCTGCAATAAACCAAGCGTAAGCTGCTTGCAGACCAAGAAACGAAGGGTTTTCGTCTACATCATTAAAACTTGTGCCGGAGTAGTCAACCCCTACAGGGATTGTACTAATTACATAATATTTAGCACCAATTTTGTAAGAAAAAGAGGAAGACCCAGGGCCATCTCCACCGGAATCACCATATCCAAGTCCGGCACGAATTGCTAAATCATCGATAATAAAATAACCAACATCCGCACCCACATTCCATGCGGTATTTCCATCTCTCGATGTCAAATAAAAACCTGTCCCACCAACTTCTCCAAAGCCAGTGTTGATGTTAATCATGATTGAGCCTTCATCTGTGGCTCCACCCCCATCCCCATCTTGGGCAAAAGAAGCTGTCATTCCAAAAACTGCACAGGCAGCAAATAATAGTAGTTTTTTCATAATGTAAAATAGTTTGATTAATAATATTAAAGCTAAATAAATTATCTATTCAACTGTTTTACAGTGAATTCCATATTTTCAACAAGTTATTAACATTTATAAACAAAAAAGCCATCCACAAGGGATGGCTCAATATTGATATTTTACTAGGGCTTATAGGAAAGAATACCCTACCGAAAGGGTCACAACACTGTTTTTTCCTCCACTTTCCACAACATCTTTATTGTCGGAAGAAATTACATCACTTAGTCCAAAATTATATCTTCCATCTAAACGAATTCCCATAGGTAAATCTACTCCTACACCTACAATTCCTGAAAGGTCAAAACTTTCTGCATCGGCAATATTGGCAAAAACATTCGCAATATTATCATCAACCACAAAGCCAAATTGTGGTCCTGCATGAACATGAATTTGATCTGTCAAAAAGTATTTAAGAACAACGGGGACGTTTACATAATTTAAATCAATTTTACCCCCATCAAACTCCGCACCTTGCTGTGAGTACAATAAATCACCTTGAATACCTACCTTATCTCCCAATTTTGCGCCTGCAAAAGCCCCAAAACAAAACCAGTTCTGTTGGAAAGCCCAGTAGCATCGGTAATGTTAGCAAAATTTATCCCAGCCTTTAGTCCTAAATCAACGCCTTGGGCAAATAAGGGAGCTGTCAATAACATCGCAAATAATA
The DNA here is from genome assembly GCA_041392175.1 of Flavobacteriaceae bacterium. Lineage (GTDB taxonomy): Bacteria > Bacteroidota > Bacteroidia > Flavobacteriales > Flavobacteriaceae > Halomarinibacterium. The sequence goes on from JAWKMP010000017.1 coordinate 33,162, forward strand.
AAAAAAGTCCTTTTTTCATAATGTGGTTTTAATTTGTTAATACTGCGAAATTATAACGAAATTTGCTAATAGCTTCGTATTTATAAAAATTTTAAACATTTCGCCATGAAGTGGAGCCAAGCGCTTAAGGACTATCAACACTTCCTCCATATTGAACGAGGGTTATCCCAAAACTCCATTACCAATTACGCGTTGGATATTAAAAAGCTCATGCAATGGCTAGAAACGCATTCCATAGAAGAATCCCCTGAAAAGATTACCGAGAAAACCCTTCAGGAATTTATTTACCACATTGCCAAAGAGGTAAACCCCCGCTCCCAAAGCCGGATTATTTCTGGGCTTCGGGGATTTTTCAATTATTTGATTTTTGAAGAATACCGAAAGACCAACCCCCTAGAATTGATGGAAAGTCCCAAAACGGGCCGAAAACTACCCGATACCCTTTCGGAAGAGGAAATCGATGCCATTATAAAGCAAATCGACTTAAGTAGCCCCCAAGGAGAACGGAACAGGGCACTGCTGGAAACCTTGTATGGTTGTGGATTACGTGTTTCGGAGGCCGTTCATCTTAAAATTTCCGATCTATTTTTTGAAGAAGGGTTTATCAAGGTAACGGGAAAAGGCGATAAAGAGCGACTAGTACCCATAGCAAATAGCACTATTAAATACCTCAATATTTATATGAACGAAGTACGGGTACATCAAACCATTTCAGAAAAGGCAAAGGACACCGTCTTTTTAAATAGGCGTGGGAAACCGCTCACCCGGGCCATGGTATTTACCATAGTAAAGGAACTTGCCGAAAAAGCGGGCATCCGAAAAACCGTAAGCCCGCACACCTTCCGGCATTCTTTTGCTACCCACTTACTGGAACACGGGGCCGATCTGCGGGCCATTCAACAAATGTTGGGGCACGTGAGCATTACCACAACCGAAATTTACACCCATATCGATAAATCACATTTAACCAAAGTAATGGAACAATTCCATCCGCGAAGGGAAGGTTAAAAAAAAGTTATATTCCCAAATCCATTTTACAGCCGCTTCCCAATTTTGTAATTTTCCATTAAACCAAACAAATGAAATCACTACAATTTACGAATGGCAATACAATGCCCGCTATTGGGCTTGGAACATGGAAAGCAAAAGGCGAAAAAGTAAAAAATGCGGTCATCGCTGCTATAAAAATGGGGTATCGACATATTGATACTGCCGCAATTTATGGCAACGAAGAAGCCATTGGGGAGGCCTTGCAGCAACTTTTTCGGGGCAATATCATTACCAGGAAGGAGCTCTTCATAACCTCCAAGCTTTGGAATGATGCCCACCACCCAGACGATGTAGGTCCCGCCTTGAAAGATTCCCTGCAAAAACTACAATTGGATTATTTGGACCTCTATTTAATGCATTGGCCTGTGGCTTTTAAAAAAGGAGTGCCCATGCCCAGTGACGCCTCAGACTATGTATCCCTTACGGAAATTCCTTTATGGATTACTTGGGAAAAAATGGTAGAAACAAAAAAAGAAGGACTTGCCAAACATATTGGGGTTTCCAATTTTAGCCAAAAAAAATTGAAGGATTTATTGGAGCATTCCAAAGAAGTTCCCGAAGTAAATCAAATAGAGCTGCACCCTCTCTTACAACAAAAAGAGCTAATTAAGTTTTGCAAGCAACATGAAATCCTAGTAACGGCTTACTCTCCATTGGGTTCGGGGGATCGTTCTGATGCAATGAAAGCTCCCAACGAACCCAATTTATTTGACTTGGATGAGATAAAAAAGATAGCACAAAAGCATGGAGTTCACCCCGCCCAGGTATTGATCCATTGGCATCTGCAGCGGGGCACTTCAGTAATCCCGAAATCGGTTACTCCAAAAAACATGCAAAGTAACTTAGAGGCCAGCTCTCTCCTATTGGATGAAGAAGACGTAAAAATGATCGATGGATTGGATAGGCACTATCGGTTTGTTACCGGAAATTTTTTCCTTAGGCCCGAAAAGGGGTATCATACTATTTATGACGAATAAAAAAAGGCTCCCAAGGAGCCTTTTCATTTTTATACTGAATTGTTATTTCGCAATATTCACTGCACGCGTTTCTCGAATAACGGTTACTTTAACTTGACCGGGATAGGTCATGTCGGTTTGTATTTTTTGGGAAATCTCGAAGGAAAGTTGTGCAGCTTTATCATCACTTACCTTTTCGCTTTCTACCATCACCCTTAACTCCCTTCCCGCTTGAATGGCATAGGCTTTTTGCACTCCACCAAAGCCAAAGGCAATGTCTTCTAGGTCTTTAAGCCTTTGAATATAGGAATCTAGCACTTGACGTCTTGCACCAGGACGGGCACCACTTATCGCATCACACACTTGGATAATGGGCGACAGCAAGCTGGTCATTTCAATTTCGTCATGGTGGGCGCCAATAGCGTTGCACACCTCCGGCTTTTCACCGTATTTTTCTGCCCACTGCATTCCTAAGATGGCGTGAGGCGTTTCGGTTTCAGCTTCGGGAACTTTTCCTATATCGTGTAGTAATCCAGCACGTTTGGCCAATTTTGCATTTAGTCCCAACTCAGATGCCATAACCCCGCATAGCCTGGCTACTTCTCTGGAATGGTGTAATAGGTTTTGTCCATAGGAAGAGCGGTATTTCATTCTTCCCACGGCTTTAATAAGTTCTGGATGAAGGCCATGAATACCCAAATCGATTACCGTGCGTTTTCCAACTTCGATGATTTCTTCTTCAATTTGTTTGGTTGTTTTCTTCACCACTTCTTCAATACGCGCAGGGTGAATACGACCATCGGTCACCAACTTGTGCAATGACAAGCGTGCGATCTCCCTACGTACCGAGTCGAAACAGGAAAGGATAATGGCCTCTGGCGTATCGTCTACAATAATTTCCACCCCAGTGGCAGCTTCAATGGCACGGATGTTCCTTCCTTCCCTACCAATGATTCGACCCTTTACATCGTCGCCTTCCAGGTTAAAGACCGAAACACAATTCTCGATGGCTTCTTCGGTACCAATGCGTTGGATGGTATTGATAATAACTTTTTTGGCCTCCTGCTGGGCGGTCATCTTTGCCTCTTCCAGTGTATTTTGTATATAGGCCATGGCGTCGGTTTTGGCCTCTCCTTTTAAGCTTTCCAAGAGCTGTGCCTTAGCATCTTCGGCTGAAAGGCTTGAGATAACTTCCAGCTGTTCTATTTGGCTGCGGTGCAATTTTTCCAGCTCGGTTTCCTTTTTCTCCACAAACTTCATCTTCTCATCAAACGCATGCATTTTACTTTCCAGTTCGGAAGCTAGCTTTTTGTTTTTGGAAAGTTCATTGGAAACCTGGGATTCTTTATCGCGGATTCGTTTTTCGGCTTCGGCTATTTTCTTATCCCTACTTAAAATGACTTTCTCGTGTTCTGCTTTAAGTTCGATAAATTTTTCCTTTGCTTGTAGTATCTTTTCTTTCTTAATCGATTCTGCCTCTGTGTGGGCCTCTTTGAGCACCGAAGCGGCGTTTTTCTTCGCAGCTTTCATCACTTGTGAGGCATGGTTCCTTTCCAAGATTTTGGAGATGATAAACCCTATGGCCAATCCCACTATTGCTACGATTATTAATGTAATCATGTTGTCCATTGTTGCTGATTTATAGATATAAAAAAAGCCTACATTAATAGTTTCGATTTTGTATAAACTCCTTAAAAACAAGTTTAGGGTTAACAAGCTGATCAAGTATCCGTTCAAAGACGGCCCGCTTTTACAACTTCAACTCACCCTTTTTAAAGAATTCCTGTTGAGTTTACCAAAAAATAGTACTAATGTAGGCAGTAACCTTATGTTATTTTAAAGAACGTTATGCTAGATGTTCGTTCAACAATTGATTGAGGGCTTCGAGCTTCTCTTCAATGTGCTGTTGATCGTTTACTTTATCGATGCTTTTTTGCTCTACCTGAGCGGCAAACTGGAGAGCGCACATGGCAAGTACATCCTGTTTATCCCTTACGGCGTAACTTTTTTCGAACCGCTTGATCATCTCCTCTATTCGCTTGGTGGCTTTTCGTAACCCTTCTTCCTGCTCTGGAGTGATGGTTAATGGGTACACCCGGTCTGCAATGGATAGTTTGATTTTTAACGCGTTCGACATCGATAATATGTTATTCGGAAAGCTGTGCAATGCATTGGTCAATTTCCCGAACTAAAGCATTTATTTTGAGTTTTGTATCTCGTTTGTATTGGTCGCTGCCAAGCATTGAATTGGCCAATTTTAATCCTTCAAATTTTTGCTTCCAATCTTCAATTTGCTGTTTGGACTGAAGTTGTTTTTCTTGCAAAACCTGAAGTTCTTCTTCCAGTTTACGGTTGCTTTGCTTCAATTTATCATATCGGTGCAGCAACTTGCTTATTCTATTTTCTAAAGAATCAACAATTTCTGAAAGTTGAGACATGCAATGGTCTTTTCAATACTTATTTCACAAAGTTAACATTCGGGCTGAAATAAGCCAACTCTTTTCTGAAATTTTTTGTAATATTGAACGTTTCGTATAATGAAAAACTTCCTCCCCATTAATTTTTAGAGCAATACGCGCAATCCATGAAGCCTATTTTTGTATTTCTATTTTTGTGTGCCTCCTTTATGCGGGGCCAAGAGGATGTTCCTACCCATTATTTTAATGACCCCCTTGAAATTCCCATGTTGCTCTCTGGGAATTTTGGGGAATTAAGAAGCAATCATTTTCACAGTGGTTTGGATATCAAAACCCAACAAAAAGTAGGTTTCCCCGTATATGCCCCTGCCGATGGGTACGTGACCCGAATCAAGGTTTCCCATTTTGGTTATGGTAAAGCCTTATACATTTTACATCCCAATGGGTATGCAACAGTATATGCCCATCTACAAAAATTTGCAGGGCCCATTCAAGAGTATGTAAAAGAAAATCAATATAACAAAGAGTCCTATGAAGTAGAGCTTTTCCCAGATTCCACATTGCTACCGGTAAAAAAGGGAGAGATTATTGCCTACACCGGAAATACGGGAAGCAGTGGCGGACCGCATCTGCATTTTGAAATACGGGATGGAGCCTCTAGGCCCATGAACCCCATGCTCTTTGGAATTGATATTGCCGACACTACAAAACCCCTCATTAATAGTGTATTTGCTTATCCCATAGGCGATAGCGCGCAGGTGAACCAATCCCAAAAACCCTTGAAACTAAGGCTCACCAGACAAAAAGATGGCAATTATGTGGCCGAAAAAATCAAGGCATGGGGGAAGATTGGTTTCGGTATTTCGGCCTACGACCAACAAAATGGAGCCTCCAACAAAAATGGAGCCTACCAAATACAAACCAAATTTAATGGTGCCGAATCCTTCACGGTTCGGTTCGATAAGTTTTCCTTTGACGAAACAAGGTACATTAATCGTTTTATTGATTATGAATATTTTGAGACCAACCGAAGCAGGGTGCAGAAATTATTTCGGCAACCCAATAACCCCTTGAGCGTCATTGTAGGTGATCTTAATGATGGCTATATAGACGTGGAAGACGGATTTGATTCTGTCTATACCATTGAGGTTTCCGACATCAAAGGCAATTCGGTATTGATTACCGTGCCCATTAGTGGCACAAAAGAACCCATTTTAACCCCCAAAACCGTTACCGAAACCCAAGACTACATCTACGAAAACCAGGCAATCTCCATCACCAAAGGGAAATTTTCAGTATATATACCCGCCGAAAGCCTTTATGAAGATACCTACCTAGACATTCAGGCCAAAGGAGATACCTTGCATTTTCACAAGGACAACATTCCTATCCATAGCAATATTACCTTAACGGTAGATGCATCAAATTATAAATTGGAAGATTTGGACAAGCTATTTATTGGTCGTATTAATTACAAAGGCATTCCCTATTACAACACAACCTACCGAAACGGAACCAAGCTTTCAACAAAAGTGAGGACTTTTGGGGATTATTGCCTAGCCTATGACACCCTAAGTCCTACCATAACCCCCATTAATTTTAAGGATGGGCAATGGATAAGTAAAAACAATACACTTGAAATTAAAATCGAAGATGAGGAATCGGGCATTGCTTCCTATCGCGCTACGTTGAACGGAAAATTCATCCTTACAGAATATGATTATAAAAAAGACGTTCTTGTATATGATTTTGATGATAAAGTAAGTAACGAAACGGAAAACAATTTAAAAGTGATCGTTGTGGATAATGTAGGAAATAGTGCTACATTTGAAGCGACCTTTTTCCGAAAACAATAATAATTTTTGCTTTTGAAGACGCTACATTTACCCCTTTTACTCCTCTTTTTTTGTATCACCACCTTTGTTTCGGCCCAAACGGCTACCATCAAAGGAATTGTATTTGATGAAACCCAAAAACCCCTTCCAGGGGTATCGGTATCCTACGAAGACAAAGGAACACTTACCGATAATAATGGGGTCTATGTGCTTGAAATTCCTGCCAATAGGGAGGTTTTAATCACCTTTTCCTACTTAGGTTACAAAAACATAAAATTGCCCATTACCTTAACCACCAATGAAGATTATGAGTTTCACCCGCAAATGCCTGTTGATGTGGAGGTGATTACCACGGTTGTCATTGACGCCCAAAAGCGAAAAAGAATTGAAGGGGTCCAATCCTTTTCCCCTGAAATAGCAAGGGTAATGGTAGGTGCCAATGCAGGTGTTGAGAACGTACTTACGTCCCTTCCTGGGGTAAGCAATAACAATGAATTGAGCACCCAATATGCCGTTCGGGGTGGGAATTACGACGAAAACCTTGTGTATGTCAACGAAATTGAAGTATACCGTCCTTTCCTTATCCGTAGCGGCCAACAAGAAGGCTTAAGCTTTGTGAACAGCGACTTAACCTCCAATGTAGACTTTTCAGCGGGAGGGTTTCAGGCGAAGTACGGTGATAAGCTCTCATCGGTACTGGACATTACCTATCGCCGACCTACAAGTTTTGAAGCTTCCTTGGATGCCAGTTTATTGGGCACAAGTGTTTCGGCGGGTGGGAAATCCAAAAATGGAAGACTTACGGGAATTGTGGGATTGCGTTACCGAAACAATAGCCTTATTGTAAAAGCAAAAGAAACCCAAACCAACTTTAAACCACGATTTGCCGATGCCCAAGCATACCTTACCTACAAGGTAAGCAGCAAATTTGAATTGGGCATTTTGGGGAATCTTTCTATAAACGATTACGAGTACCAGCCCCTTACACGTCAGACCAATTTTGGAACCCTGGCCGATCCAAGAGCGTTATTGGTTTTTTACGAAGGACAAGAAGACGATCGTTATAATACCTATTTTGGTGCATTAAAAGGTACCTATGTGGTTTCCGATTCTTATACAACCAAGTTTATTGGCTCCCTTTACCAAACAACCGAGCAGGAGTATTTTGATATCCAGGCGCAATACCTTCTTGGGGAAGTAAACACCAATATTGGGGACCAAAACCTTGGGGAGGTGGAATTTGCTGAAGGCATTGGCGGCCAGTTAACCCACGCCCGAAACGATTTGGATGCTCTAATTTTAAATGTAGAGCACAAAGGAATTATTGACATCAATGACAACAGCATAGAGTATGGCATCAAATACACCCGTGAAGATATCCGTGATCGGGTGCAGGAATATGAAATCATTGATTCTGCTGGGTTTTCCATTCGCCCTCCTTTAGTGGATTTTGCGAACGATCAGCCCTATGAGGCCTATGACTCCCCTATTGTTCCTTACACATCCATTCGCGCGCAAAATGATGTGCAAATTGATCGTATTTCGGGTTATGCACAGTGGAGCCGAAGGACTTCCCTTGGGGATCATGAATTATGGCTTAATGCAGGGGTGCGTTCACAAAATTGGACCGTGAGCGGAAAAGGAATTTCAAGCACTACGCAAACCGTTATTAGCCCTAGGGCACAGATTTCCTTGAAACCCAATTGGGACTTGGACATGGTTTTTCGTCTTTCGGGCGGTTTTTATCATCAGCCTCCGTTTTACCGTGAATTACGTGATTCTACCGGTACGGTTCGCCCAGGCGTGAAAGCCCAGCAGTCTATCCATATTGTATTGGGGAACGATTATAGTTTCAGGATGTGGGATCGTGCTTTCCGATTAAATTCGGAGTTATATTATAAATCCCTTACCGATGTAAATCCATACACCCTCGAAAACGTGAGAATTCGCTATCGGGCAAACAATAACGCTATTGCTTATGCCTATGGGCTTGACGTGCGTTTGGCAGGAGAGTTTGTGCCCGGTACGGAAAGCTGGGTGAGTTTTGGCTATTTAAAGACCGAAGAAAATATCGATGATCGCGGCTATATTTTCCGTCCTACAGACCAACGATTGAAGTTTGGCGTGTTGTTTCAGGACTATGTGAAAATAATTCCCGATTTAAAAATGTACTTAAATATGGTCTATAATACGGGATTGCCCGGCGGCTCACCAAGCTATGCAGACCCCTATGATTTCCAAACCCGCTTGAATGATTACAAAAGAGCCGATCTAGGGGTTTCCTATGTGTTAATTCATGATAAGAAACGAAAGGACACTGGGTGGTTAAAGCCGTTTAAAGAATTAACCTTGGGAGCTGAAATCTTCAATATTTTTGATGTGCAAAACTCGATCACCAATACCTTTGTTCGGGATGTGTACACAAAGGTACAGTACGCAATCCCCAATTATCTATCACCAAGGGTTTTTAATGTGAGGGTAACGGCCAAATTTTAATTTTCCACAAATTCTTTTAGGGTTGCCACAACATAATCCACCTCTTCCCTTGTGTTAAAGCAAGAAAAGGAAAAACGTAAGGAGGGTCTTTTTAATGCTTCTGGAGAAAGCACTTCGTTTAGAACATGAGATCCACCCATACTACCACTTTGGCATGCACTTCCTTGAGAACAGGCAATTCCCTTTAGATCCAATTGGAAAACGAGCAATATTCCCTTTTCTTCCGAGACGGGCAAACTGATATTAAGGATGGTATAGGTGGTCGTTTCAAAATTGTCACTTTCCCCATTAAATTCAACACCGGGAACATGCTTCTTTAGTTCCTCAACAAAATAGTTTTTTAATTCCTCAATGGCTTCTTTTTCTGCATTTAATTGATGATAGGCTATTTTTAGGGCTTCGGTCATCCCTGCTATGGCATAGACAGCTTCGGTGCCTGCGCGTAGCCCTCGTTCTTGGCCTCCTCCTAAAATTAGGGATTTTATAGGGAGATACTTTCGCAGGATGGCAAAACCCACTCCTTTGGGCCCATGAAATTTATGTGCGGAAGCCGCAGCAAAATCAATGGGAATCGCACTGAAATCGGTATGAAAATGCCCAATAGACTGCACCATATCACTATGAAACAAAGCGTCATATTTTTTGCAGAGTTGTGCAACCTCTTCAATGGGCAGCAACGTCCCCAATTCATTATTTACATGCATGAGGCTCACCAATGTCTTTTCGTGCGAATTTTTCAATAATGATTCTAAATGGGAAAGACTTACAGTACCCTTATCATTTAATGAAACAAATGCTAAGGCTACCCCTTCTTTTCGCTGAAGGGATTCCAAGGTGTGTAGCACCGCATGGTGTTCAATCTTACTTGAAATAATTCGTTGCACTCCAAGATCCCGTACACAACTTTGAAGCACCAAATTATCGGCTTCGGTACCCCCTGAAGTAAAGATAATTTCAGAAGGTTGAACGTTGAAAGTTTTGGCAATTTCTTTTCTACAATTTTCAAGTAATGATTTTGAAGAGCGTCCATAAGAATGTGTAGATGAGGGGTTTCCAAATTCAGTCTTAAGCGCGTTTGTCATGGTGAGAATGACCTCATTGCGCAGAGGAGTTGTGGCCGCATTGTCAAAATATACTTTCTTCATCTGCTTAAATATGGACTTTAATTTTTTGTAAAATTACCATTTATATTATGAACTATAGAATGCTTTCCCATAGAATTCCTTACTTTGCGGTCATCAATTTTTGGAAATGAAAAAGCTTATTTTCATCATAGTGATTTCGGTACTTTTCATCGGTTGCAATGACGGTGATGTGATCGTTACTTCTTTTGATTTTGAAAATGCCACCCTTCAAGTGTGTGGCAGTGATAATTCCTATTTGTTTTTTAAAATCAATACCGCCAAAACCGAATCGATATCCCTTTTAGTTGCCAATACAAGCGATGACTTTGCGACCAACGAAACCCTTTCGGTACCCCTAGATGGATCCAGCAACGTTGTAAACTACCGTATTTACAATGGTGAAGTTACTGCTAGTTATTTTTGCAATGAGGTCCCACCTACCTCACCTACCGTAACATCGGAATATTTGGGAAGCGCCGGTACAGCACAATTTACTATAGACCCCAATTATGACGACAATGATGGTATTACCGCAGAAAATGAATTTAATGGTGATAGTGATGGTGATGGGCTACTGGATTATTATGATTTTGATGACGATGGTGACAATGTACCCACTTTATTGGAATTGGATACCGAAAACGCAGATGGAGACAACAATCCATTAACAAACCCTAAAGATACCGATGGGGATGGTATACCGGATTATTTGGATGAAGATGATGATGGCGATGGAGTGTTGACCCGAGATGAGGATTTGAATGGGGATTTGGACCCCACCAATGATATATCCGATACGAATGTGGGGCCTAATTTTTTAAATGCCAGTATTTTAGAAAGCTTTACAGTGGATGCCTACAGGGAGCATTCATTTGAATTTTCGAGTGATGTGGATATTTCCATTAATAATCTGGTCTTAGTGAATGGAAATGAGCAAATTACCTACGAAAATATTGATTTTGGGGTTATTCAAAGTTTGGTTTCAGGTGTCATAACAATAATCCCCAATTTTTAATTATTCCATTGCCTTTTGAGGAATGTATACCTCCAAAGCACCATTCCCGTATTTTTGGTAATCGGCATCGCGATAGGTTAGTTCTTCGTACCGGTTTAAAAAATACTCAAGTTCTGCTCGCAAAACACCTTCCCCAACTCCGTGGATAAAAACCACTTTTTGGATTTTTTTCTGAATGGCAAATTCCAGTTTGTGTTTTGCCATGTCCATTTGAACATTCAGTATTTCAAAATTTGAAAACTGCTTAGGATTCTTCACCAACTGCTCAATATGCAAATCCACTTCCATGGGAGGTTGTACTCCTTTTTTGGGTTTTGTAGAAGTCTTTCTTTTTTGGGAATTGTTTTTTTCGGAAAGAACCACGGTGCCAATTCCTTTTGAAAGCTCTTTTTCTGAAAACCCATGATTCGGCACCAACTCACTTTTCTGAAAAACCATCTCAAAACCTTCCGTCGTTTCAATGGTAATTTCGGTCCCATGTATCTTTGTAACGACACCAGAAATAGGCTCATCAATCACAGAAACAAGCATGTTGGTACTAATTTTTTTCATTTGGGTAATTTTATTTGTGTGATTTTGTCTTTTTGAAAAGCAAAATTGAGGAAAATACTTTCAAAAAAACATGGAAATTTTAAATTTTATGTTATTTTTACCGTATGAAAAAGAGGAACTTACCCCAAAAAGGTTCCTTAATAAACATAAAAAGTATGAAAAACCTACTACTATCAGTTTCTATGCTGTGTTTAGTCACGAGTGCTTATGCACAGTTGTATGTATCCCCCAACGCAACGACTTCCACAGATTCCTATGTTTACGTAAGCGATCAATTACTTTTCGTTGAGCAGGATGTAAATTTGGCCCGAAATACAAATGATCCTACAACCGTTGCTAGTATTTACCTTCGCAATGGCTCACAATTGCTTCAGGGGAACACCGCTTCCGCTAACTCTGGAAATGGATTTATCTCTATCTATCAAGACAGTCATGCGGATTCCTATGACTACAATTATTGGTGTTCGCCTATAGGTAGAGCTCAAAATACCGGAAATGAATCATTTGGTGTCTATCGCTTATATGATTCTTTGTCGGTTACAAACTCAGTAGTAACTCAAGTTTCTCCTGGGTTTAATGCGACTTCCTCTCCGTTAGCTATCTCAACTAGATGGCTTTATCGATGGAACCCTGCTACACAAAGGTGGGTAGCAATGGGTACTTCATCTACCGGAGCAGCTCCTGGTTATGGCTTTACCATGAAGGGAACAGATGTCACTGTGCATGCTGATCCATACAACGAGCCTCAGAACCAACGCTATGATTTTAGAGGAAGACCCAACAATGGGAATATAACTGTTCCTGTCGAGACCACAGGAATCACTTTTACTGATGGGACTCCTTATTATTTTACCCTATCTGGAAATCCATATCCCTCTGTCCTTGATTTAAATTTATTTTTTACTGATACTGATAACGACGAAATAGATTCAATTCGTTATTGGGATGAGGATAGGTCTATCAACTCTCATTTATATTTGGATAATAAAGGAGGCTACGGAACTTGGATCCCTGGCCCTACCCCTTATGTAGACGGTGGTATTTATACCGTACCTACTTTTTACCATTATGATGGAGCAGGTAATCCAGCTTCCCCTACCGTAGGATACTCCCCTGCTTATGTGGAAAGACTATATGTTCCCGTAGGACAAGGATTTATGATCTCAGCTGATACCAATTTTAGCGGTAGTGGAGCGGGAGATGGTTTAGTAACTTTTAAGAATAGCCATAGGGCTACCACCCTTATTAAGGAAGGTGTATTGAATTTTTCTGAATTTAGGACTCCAGCATTGCTTACTCCAAGGCTACGCATTCATACATTATTTGGGGATTCCCATTTCAGGGACATGGTTATTTTGTTTCATGAATCTTCAACTAATGGCTTTGACCGTGGCTTAGATGCTACGCACCCTAAGGATGGAGCTATTTCTGATGCTTACTTACCCATACAGGCTAGTGATGATGTTACAAAGAATTTAGTGATTGAAACACTACCCTACACAGATGATAAAATGATGATTCCTATCACATTTAAAGTTGGGGAAGAAACCACCATAAAATTAAAAGCAGCAGAAATTATCAACCCTCCTTTTACCAAAGCCTATTTGTACGATAAGGAAAATAATACCTATCAGGAGATTAACGAAGATCCTGGAAATTCAAATCAAATTTTTACTACAGCGAGTGTGTTGCTTCAATCTGGACTTTATGAAGGACGTTTCTTTATCACCTTCAAAAACCAAAACTTACCCAACGAGGATGAGTTTCCAGATATTAGACCCTCAACTAGATCTATTGTTCAAGATGTTTCCTTTTTCCAGAACAATCCAGAAAGACAGTTGGAAGTGGCTAATCCTGAAGGATATGATATCAAAAACGTGAACATTTTTGATATGGCAGGGAAGCTAGTACTTTCTCAGGAGAACCTAGGGAAAAGTACAAAATTGACCTTCCCAACACACAATTTTGCAGATGCGGTATATTTGGTTCGTCTCACAACTACAGACAACACCACCATTGTGTACAAGATTAATGTGGTAAATAAATAATTACCATAGGCATGGAAGAGTATATGCTCCCCTGCCTTAACAAAAAACTTTTCGGAATAGAATGTATGGGCTGTGGCATTCAACGTGCCACAGTCCTTATTTTTAGGGGTGAGTTTATTGCAGCCTTTAAAATGTACCCCCCTATTTATACCCTACTCCTACTTTTATTGTTTCTCGTTTCCACTTTTTTTATCAAATTCAAATACGAGCGAATCATTAAAATTTCGCTTATTGCTATTAACCTTGTCATTATAGTTGCAAATTTTTTATTTAAAATGAATGCTATTATTCACTCCTAAAGGAAATTAGCAATTATATTAAAGATTTTGGTTACATTTAAGAATCATTAACCAACTAATCAAAAAATTATGGAACAACAAAAATTGCCCAATGCTACGGCCATTTTGGTTTTAGGTATTTTATCAATTCCGTTTTGCTGCTGCTTTTCGGGAGTTGGTGGACTGGTCTTTGGGATCATTGCACTTGTAATGAGCAAAAAAGCAACCACAACGTATCTTGAAAACCCAGAATTGTATACGGGTTACCAAAATGTAAAAACAGGAAAGACTCTTGCCATCATTGGTATTGTACTTTCGGCATTGACTCTAATCACCTATCTAGTATTTCTTGTATTTTATCCTCAACTGTTGGAAGAGTACCAAAGAAATATTATGGAGCAATATGGCATACAAGGTTAATACTGAAACTGAAAAAGACCCCAAATTGGGGTCTTTTTTTATCTAAATATAGAAGCGCCACCTATCGAGATAGTCATGATCATAACGATATAAAGGGCCACCAATACAATCGTGGTGATACCCCAAATTTTAAAAAATAGTTTTAATGATTTTAATCCTTCTGTCATAGTAAGCGTATTGTTGTTTTGATATGCCTTTTTCATTTTGCTCCCAAAATGCACCAAAAAATATGAAAGGATACCATAAAAGACTCCCAACACAATATATATCCCCGCAATAAAACCGCCAGAGATAAATCCTCCAAAAGGGGAACTGCCAAATTCATTTGAATTGAGATTGCTAAATGCAATGCCTACAATTATGGCTGCCATTAAAATAAAGGCAGTAAAAATAAATCCAACGATTCCAAGAAAAAACGCCCACTTTCCTGCACTGAAAAGATACTCTTTGCTCTCTGAAGTCAAGCTCAATTCAAAATTTTCAAACTTTGAGGTTTCTGATTCCATAAGTTTTTATTTAGGTTCAAACTCCATAAGGGTTTTGGTAATAATGGAGACGCAATCTAGTAATTGCGCTCTCGTCATAACCAAAGGAGGGGCGAAACGAATGATGTTCCCATGCGTGGGTTTAGCCAGCAATCCATTGTCCCGTAAACGCAAACAAATGTTCCAAGCCGTATCACTTTCTTCACTATCATTAATAACAATGGCATTGAGTAATCCTTTTCCGCGCACAAGTTTCACTATTGTACTAGTTGCGATATATTTGTTCATTTCACTTCGGAACAATTCCCCCAAAGCTTCTGCATTCTCGGCCAATTTTTCTTCCTCCACTACTTCCAGTGCTGCAATGGCAACAGCAGCTGCCAATGGGTTTCCACCGAAGGTACTGCCATGGTTGCCAGGTCTTATCACATTCATTATTTCATTACTGGAAAGGACTGCCGAAACCGGATACAGGCCACCACTTAATGCTTTCCCCAAAATGAGGATGTCAGGCCTTACCTCTTCATGATCTACTGCCAAGAGCTTTCCAGTTCTTGCAATTCCAGTTTGTACTTCATCTGCAATGAACAGCACATTGTACTTTTCGCATAGCGCCTTTGCTTTTTTAAGATAGCCCTCACTTGGCACATAGACTCCTGCTTCTCCTTGAATGGGTTCTACCAAAAACCCGGCAACATTTTCATTGTTCATGAGCGCCTCTTCCAAAGCAGCCAAATTATCATATTCAATTTTGATGAATCCCTCGGTATATGGCCCAAAATTTTTACGAGCAACAGGATCATTAGAAAAGGAAATAATTGTGGTGGTCCTACCGTGAAAATTATTTTTACAAACTATGATTTCCGCATGGTTCATATCAATCCCTTTTACCTCATAGGCCCATTTTCTACAAAGCTTTATAGCCGTCTCAACGGCCTCCGCACCTGTGTTAATAGGCAATAACTTGTCGTACCCAAAATACTGCGTGGCAAATTTTTCGTACTTACCAAGCATATTGTTGTAAAACGCGCGACTTGTCAAGGTTAATTTTTGCGCTTGCTCTGTTAAAGCGGCTACTATTTTGGGATGACAATGCCCTTGGTTAACCGAGGAATAGGCCGATAAAAAATCATAGTATTGTTTCCCTTCAACATCCCAGACATATACTCCCTCTCCTTTACTTAAAACAACCGGTAATGGATGATAATTTTGTGCTCCATACTTGTTTTCCAAGGCCATTGCCTCTTGCGATAGCGTGTGTTGTGCTACTGACATAACATAAAATTTTAAAAATTAATAAAATTCCTACTATACCTTTATTTTTTCGAGG
>JAWKMP010000018.1:0-46521 GCA_041392175.1 Flavobacteriaceae bacterium
AAGTAATATCTATATCTATGGTCGTGGAACCTGGCAAGACGATGCCTACCAAGGAGTAATAATCCAAATCCATATTATAAAAGGTATTTGAATTGGTATAGGTATTGGTTCCATTAAAAGCATTGTTGCCTGGGTTTAAGGGAGGGTTATCAATTAAAACCCCTTCGATGATCAATGATTCTCCATTGGCAATACTGGCATCTCCTTCCCATGCTAAGAACCCAATTTTTGAAAAAATATCGGAACTTACATCAATACCCGTTAATTGAATATTGAGTGTCGTGTTGTTTGCGGAGATATATTCCAGACCATCAAATAAACTGATTTGATTTTGCAATAGTGCTGGGTCTTCATAAATCACGTAAATAGACCAGCCACCAAAATCGGTTCCATTTCCACAAGCGCCCGTTGCAGCGAGATCTACATCCAAGTCTGTAAATGTGTAGGTTCCATTTCCAAAACCCGCTACAATATCGGTCACATCGGCATAGGCAGCAAAATAATTAATCCCCGTCCCAGCTGTGAGGTGAAAATCACGTGAAGCTGTTACCGGGATACCGTTGAGCGATACATTGTAATCCCCGCCTACTGCATCGGGCCAAGGAGCCGACCAATACATATGGGCCGATAAAAAAGTTTGGGTAGGCCCAAGGTTTAAATCTGCCGAAGTACTTGGCTGAAGAAAACATGGGTTTGGGGTAGCGTTCATGGTATTCCCAAAAGCCGTAAAATCGTAATGGCCATTAAACTGCTGAAATAGCTGAACGTTTTGAGAAAAAAGGGAAAAAGGAAGTATAAAAAACAGGGCAACGATTGCTTTTTTCATAATGATTTGGTTATAAGGTTTTAAAAGTATTAAAATTTATTAAAACCATGTTAAATTGATCCCGTAAAATGAATCTTCTTTTTTCCCAACAATACAGTTATATGTATCTTTGCAATTTGGAAGTAAAAACTATGGATATAGAAAAACAATTAAAAGAAATCGAATCTCTTGGGAATGACCACATAGGGACTGGAGGAGATACTCCATTACGTCCCGATGCCTTTGAAATGAGTGACATTGAAAAAATTGCCGCTATTAAGAAAGATGTGGAGCATATCCTGCAAACTTTGGGGATGGACCTTACCGATGACAGCTTGAGAGGCACGCCAGGA
Source organism: Flavobacteriaceae bacterium (assembly GCA_041392175.1). Lineage (GTDB taxonomy): Bacteria > Bacteroidota > Bacteroidia > Flavobacteriales > Flavobacteriaceae > Halomarinibacterium. Next base: position 1,159 of record JAWKMP010000018.1, read on the forward strand.
CGTGTGGCCAAAATGTTTGTACAGGAAATCTTTGGAGGACTTCACCCCGATAAAAAACCCAAGGCTTCCACTTTTGAAAATAAATACAAATACGGAGAAATGCTCGTAGAGAAGAATATTACCCTCTACTCTACCTGCGAGCACCATTTATTGCCCATTGTTGGGAAAGCGCATATTGCTTATATTTCCAATGGTACCGTGGTAGGTCTTTCCAAGATGAACCGCGTGGTTGATTACTATGCCAAACGTCCGCAAGTGCAAGAGCGATTGACCATGCAAATCGTGAAGGAGTTACAGCAAATCCTAGGCACCGAGGATGTGGCCTGCGTGATTGATGCCAAGCACCTTTGCGTGAATTCCAGAGGCATCCGTGACATTGACAGCAGTACCGTAACCAGTGAATTTGGCGGTAAATTCAAAGATCCCCAAACCCGTTTGGAATTTTTGGATTACATTAAACTTGAAACCGAATTTTAACTTTCCAAAGGAAGAATTTCAATGGAACTATACGAACAACAAGAACTATATCTTTACAATTCCCTTTCCAAAACGAAGGAAAAATTTGAACCCCTCAACCCAGGCCGAGTAGGCATGTACGTATGTGGCCCCACCGTTTATAGCAATGTGCACCTAGGGAATTGCCGCACGTTTTTGTCGTTTGATTTGGTGTTTAGATACCTTAAGCATTTGGGGTATAAAGTTCGCTATGTTCGCAATATTACCGATGTGGGGCACCTTGAAAATGATGGGGAAAGCGGGGAAGATCCCATTTTGAAAAAAGCACGCATCGACCAGTTGGAGCCTATGGAAGTGGTGCAGCAATATACGGTGGATTTCCATAATGTAATGAATGCTTTCAATGCAATTCCCCCAAGCATCGAACCAACGGCAACAGGACATATCATAGATCAAATCCTTCTCATTGAAAATATCCTAAAGGAAGGATATGCTTACGAAAAAAACGGTTCGGTGTATTTTGATGTTATTAAATTTAACGAGGATCATTCCTATGGAAAATTGAGCGGAAGGAACATCGAGGATATGATTGCCAACACCCGAGAATTGGCTGCACAAAGCGAAAAGAACAACCCGCAGGACTTCGCCCTTTGGAAAAAAGCCGAACCACAACACATCATGCGTTGGCCCTCCCCATGGAGCGATGGTTTTCCCGGTTGGCATTTGGAATGTACGGCAATGAGTACCAAATATTTGGGCAACCAATTTGATATCCACGGTGGCGGAATGGACTTAAAATTTCCCCACCACGAATGTGAAATTGCCCAAGCCGAAGCCTGCAACCACACAAGCCCTGTAAATTATTGGATGCATGCCAATATGTTGACGTTGAATGGCAAAAAAATGGCAAAATCCACCGGAAATAATATTCTTCCCCACGAACTTTTTTCAGGGAACAATACTATTTTGAATAAAGCCTTCTCCCCAACCGTTGCCAAATTTTTTATGTACCAAGCGCATTATCGGAGTGTATTGGATTTTTCGAACGAGGCATTGGAAGCCTCCGAAAAAGGCTTTTATCGTTTAATGGATGCCTACCGTAGCCTAGGTGGAATTACTCCATCTGCCAAAAGTGATTTCGATGTTGCCTCCTGGAGACAGTCATGCTATGATGCCATGAACGACGATTTTAACAGCCCTATCCTTATTGCGCAATTGTTTGAGGCTACCAAGTTTATCAATAGCCTTAAAGAAGAAAAAGCAGCAATAACAGCAGAAGATTTGCAATTGCTTCGGCAAACCATGCATGACTTTCTATTTGACGTGATGGGTCTGGTGGATATTGCTTCCGAAGGAACACAAGATGGCCATCAACTCTCCGAAGCTATTGAACTATTAATTGAACTTCGTAACCAAGCTAGGGCCAATAGGGATTTTGCCACCAGCGATCAAATTAGGGATCAGTTGCTGGAAGTGGGGATTCAGTTAAAGGACGGGAAAGATGGGACTACTTTTACCTTAAATTAACTTTGTTGTGAAAAAGGTATTGATATATCCCTTTTTGATCTTGATCAAGGTATATCAAAAAGCTATTTCACCGCTCTTTCCCTCTACTTGTCGATACACACCTACCTGTTCACATTACGCGAAAGAGGCCCTAGAGGTACACGGCCTTTTAAAGGGTGGCTGGTTAGCGATTAAAAGGATAAGTAGTTGTCATCCCTGGGGTGGTAGTGGTTATGATCCCGTGCCTCAAAAAGAAAAGAAATAATTAACATTTAAGTTTTTGGGGTTTTCTATCTTTACCCTACTAAAATAATCCTATGCAGCTTTTAAGCATTACCTGGAAGCCTTCTGAAGGACTCGATCTTGGTTTTTACACCGTACATTATTACAGCCTCATGTTTGTCATTGCCTTTGTTTTGGGGTGGTTCATCATGAAAAGCATCTATAAAAGGGAGGGTATCTCGCTCGAAAAACTGGATAGCCTTTTTATCTATATGGTTGTGGCCATTCTCATAGGGGCACGATTGGGGCATGTTATTTTTTACCAGCCCGAACTTTTTGTGGATGATCCCCTTTCGGTATTCCTTCCGTTTGAAACAGTCCCAGAATTCAAGTTTACGGGGTTTCGTGGACTGGCTAGTCATGGCGCAGCCATCGCTATCATCATTGCCATGTTTATCTATAATAAAAAGGTCCTAAAAAAACCCCTCCTTTGGATTTTTGATCGAATTATCATCCCCGTCGCTATTGGTGGCGTGTTTGTGCGTTTCGGAAATTTTTTGAATTCTGAAATTATTGGCCACTACACTGGAACCGACTACGGAGTGATTTTTGCTAATCTAAACGAAACCGAACCGCGGCATCCTGCCCAATTATATGAAGCCTTTGGCTATATCATTGTATTTGCCATCTTATGGTATATCTATTGGAAGACCGAAAAAAGAAAACAATTGGGATACATTTTCGGGCTGTTCCTTATTTTGCTTTGGACCGTTCGTTTCATCGCCGAATTTTTCAAGAAAAGCCAAGAAGGATTTGCAGATACGGCAGATGCCATCCTCTCTACGGGACAATGGTTGAGCATTCCATTTATCATTGCCGGCATTTATTTAATGATTACTTCTTCCAAAAGAACCTTCCATGAAGCGTAAACTCATTACTGTTTTTGTTTTGGCCACGATGCTTTCTGCCTATCAGTGCAAAGAAAAAAACCATGACAAAGTCCTCACCAAAGAGGTTACTTTTAAAAAAGAAGGAGAATTAAGCCTGAAAAAGGCCCAAAACGACTCTGTCTTGGCAACGTTGGATATTGAAATTGCCGAAACCGAATATGAAACCCAAACGGGACTTATGTATCGAAAATCCATGCAAAAAGACCGTGGGATGCTCTTTATTTTTGAAGACGAAACCCGAAAGTCCTTTTACATGAAAAATACCGAATTCCCTTTGGACATTATTTATATTGATGGTTCCTTAAAAGTAGTGAGCATTCAAAAAAACGCCCAGCCTTTTAACGAAGCCTCCTTGCCTTCGGAAGCCCCTGCAAAATATGTATTGGAAGTAAATGCCGGGCTTTCAGACCAGTGGAAATTGGAGGCCGGGGACCTTATTTCATATACCCGAAAATAGACACCCTATTAAGGATAAAAAAAACCCGCTTTAAAAGCGGGTTTTTTTTGGACATTTTCTTAACTCTCAAAAATCCAGCGCGACAAGCCGTGCGCCTCGTTAAAAATGTCCACAGGACATTTTCTTAACTCTCGGCTTCCTCTTTCTTCTCACTTAAGTCAATTCCTTTTTTCTTAACAGTGTCATAGAAAATAGGCGTTGCAATGAACAAGGATGAGTAGGTTCCTACAAAGATACCCACGATGATAGCAAACAACAATCCTCGGATGGATTCGGCACCAATAAAGAACATGCACAACAATACGATAAGCGTGGTGAATGAGGTGTTCAAGGTACGGCCTAAGGTACTATTCAAGGCAGAGTTGATGATGTTAATCATTTTCTTACTAGAATGTTCATTAAAGAATTCTCGAATACGGTCAAACACCACCACGGTATCGTTCAGGGAGTATCCAATGACCGTTAAGATCGCCGCAATGAAGGATTGATCTATTTCCATGCTGAATGGCATGAAACGGTATGTTAAGGAGAACACACCCAATACAATCAACACATCATGGAATACCGCAAGCACAGCTCCCAAACTAAATTGCCATCTTCTAAAACGCAATAAGATGTACAAGAACACAACCACTAATGATCCCAATACGGCCCAAAAAGATGATTTTTTAATATCATCAGCAATGGTAGGACTTACCTTGTAGTACTCCATACGGCCGGCAGTTTTGGCATCATCATCTGAAACAAATGATTCATAGGTCATTCCAGAAGGAAGGTTAGGTTGTAGGGATTCAAAAAGTTTTTGTTCTACTTCTTGATCCACTTCACTTCCTGTCTGGTCAATCTTGTACTTGGTAGAGATTTTTAACTGGTTATTTCCTCCATAGGTTTTTGCCTCGGCACTTCCAAAAGTAGCAATCAAATCATTTTGGATATCAAGGGCATTCACATCTTTATCAAAACGTACGGTATAGGTTCTTCCCCCCACAAAGTCAATCCCTTGGTTGAGACCGTTGGTGAACAAGGAAATCAAACTTATGGTAATAAGGATACCAGAGATGATATAAGCAACCTTGCGCTTTTCAAGGAATTTAATATTGGCATTCTTGAAAATATTCTTGGTAAAAGGGGTTGAGCATGGAAGGGATTTTCCATTTTTTGTATAGCTATCTATAAACAGTCGTGTTACGAAAATAGCCGTGAACAAAGAGGTACAAATACCTATTAATAAGGTAGTGGCAAACCCTTGGATAGGTCCTGTTCCGAAGACCAAAAGGATAAGTCCGGTAAGCCCCGTGGTAATGTTGGCATCCAAAATAGAAGAAAGTGCATTACTGAAACCATCGTTAATGGCATCGCGCTGCGATTTCCCCTTGGCCAACTCTTCTTTGATCCGCTCAAAGATAAGTACGTTCGCATCAACCGACATACCAATGGTCAATACGATCCCCGCGATACCGGGAAGGGTAAGTACGGCTCCCAATCCGGCCAAGATCCCAAAAATAAACAGAATGTTCACTAGCAAAGCCACATCGGCAAAAGCACCTGCTTTTCCGTAGTATCCAATCATCCATAACAATACGACAATCAGCGAAATGATGAAGGAAAGGATTCCACTGCTAATGGCTTCGTGACCCAAGGTAGGACCTACCACCTCTGCTTGAATGATATCGGCAGAAGCAGGAAGTTTTCCAGCACGAAGTACGTTGGCCAAATCCTGTGCTTCCGAAATAGTATAGTCTCCAGTAATTTCACTACGTCCTCCAGAGATTTTTCCATTGCTTACCCCTGGGGCAGAGTATACAATATTATCGAGTACCACGGCAATTTGGGTTCCATTTTGGTAAGCATATTCGGTCATGTTTTCCCAAATCTTGGCTCCCGTTCCATTCATTTGCATGGTTACCGAAACCCTTCCGGCTTGGTTATAGGATTGCTGTGCATCCACAATAACACCACCACTCAATTGAGGGGTCATGTCTTTATTCCCTTTAATGGCGTATAAGCTGGTAATATCTTCACCCAAGGATTCATTATACTCTGGAATACTCCATAAAAATTGAGTATATCGTTGGTCATTTTTGAGCAATGCCTTTACTTGGGGCATACGCAAATAGCTATTGATGAGCGCTGTATCTTTCAAGGCAAAGGTGGCCAAGCCAGGATTTCCTGCACGAACAGGAAGCACTTTGGAAAGAATGGGGTTGGCTTCTTCGGCTGAAGTGGTTTCTTCTACCTCTTCGCCACCCAACAAATCGTCCAAATTAGAATCGGTTTCGGTTTTGGTCGAATCGGTAACAACGCTCGCGGTGTCTTTCTTTTTGGCTGAAAGTAATTCTTTCACTTTCGCATCGGCCTCCACAATGTAGGAAGCTATTGCGTCTTCTTTTACCACTTCCCAAAACTCCAATTGGGCCGTACTTTGCAATAATTTTTTTACACGCTCTACGTCTTTTGCGCCAGGTAATTCCACCAAGATACGGCCTGAATTGCCCAAACGCTGCAAGTTGGGTTGTGTTACCCCAAATTTATCGATACGCTTGCGAAGTACTTCAAAAGCCGAAGCGATTGATTCGTCTATTTTACGTGAAATCACAGGCTTTACTTGATCATTGGTCATATTGCTTTCAATTTGACCCTCCAAGCTTTTGTTGAAGAAGATATCGGCAGAGGCCAATTTATTGTCTCCCGGAAGGGCTTCAAAGGCATCAAAAAATTCTTGTAAGTAGGTTTTTTGTGAATCCTTTTGAAGTTCATCTGCATTGGCCAAAGCCTGATTGAAAGCAGGATCTTTGGTATTGTTTGCCAACCCTTTCAAAATGTCCTTCACAGATACCTGAAGGATGACGTTGATCCCTCCTTTAAGGTCAAGTCCTTTGTTTAGTTCTTTTTCCTTGGCCGTTTTGTAATCGATTCCCAAAAATTGTGGGACGGTTGCTATCGAGTCCAAGTACTGGTTCTCTGCGGCAGCACGTTCTGCAGGTTGTGTTGCGTCAAATTTACTGGTAGCAAAAGCCTTGGCTTCGCTTTCCACTTTGTTCCCGATAAATGTAAACGATAATTGGTACAAGCTTACCAATCCGAAAAGTACCGCAAACAGGGTAATAAGTCCTTTATTTTGCATGATTGTATTTTTTTGGTCAAATTTTTTAAAAACGGGCAAATATAGAATTTACCTATTTATTTGACAATGATTATGAATGTTTTAAAAATGAATTTTTGAAGCGCTTTCTATTCCATTGAAAAGCGACTTCATTACGATTTTGCCCTTTCTTTATATTGAATAGGCAAAGTAAAAAGTAGTTATGAAAAGGGGCCTGCCCTAACTTCGGGAATTTTATGGGAATTTACTTCAATGTAAACAATGCTTGAAAGATTTCCCTTTTGATTGGTTTCAAAATCCCAACGGGAGAGTAGAATATCATTTTGGATGAATGAGAAATAGCCTAAGGAATTGAGGTATTGGTCATGGGCCGATTTAACTTCGGCCAGTATCCCTTTTTGGCCTAGACCATGAGAAGCCTCATGTTGTATTTTTCCTATAAGGATTTTATAAGCAGCCGAATCCTTCTGAAAAGGGGGCGGTGAAGACCCAGGAATAGCGTTGGAGAAATGGGACTGAAAAGATTGTTTACCAACTTCGGAAAACAACCCCTTTACAATAGCCACATCTAGGACACTGTAATAGCTTATAACGAGTTTGCCCTCTGAACTTGGGTTACTTGAATCTCATCTATCCCTATGGATAGAAGCTTTTCCTTTACCTCGGCGATGGTTTGTTGTGCTTGCCCTGAAGTAACAAGTGGGCTGTAAAATTGCAATTGATTTCTTTGGTTAGGGAGCATGAGATTGCTCAAAGCTTACCCCAAGGGAAGCCAGTGCAATAAGCAATATACTACTAAACCATTTCCAGTTCATGCGCCAAATATAAAAAATAAAGACTGCAAAGGAGCAGTCTTTATTCATTATCTTTTTTGAATTTCCCTGTACTAAACCTCCAATAGGTTGTTTGTATTTCTTACCCCTTCGGCGCTTTCCTGCATTTTTTCTTTTTCTGCTGGAGTTAGTTCGATTTCCACAATGCTTTCAATTCCATTTTTACCTAGCACTACAGGTACACCTATACAAATGTCACTCATTCCGTATTCGCCATTGAGCAAAGTAGAACAAGGGAACATCTTTTTTTGGTCACAAGCAATGGCTTGAACAAGAGCAGAAACAGCTGCTCCTGGCGCATACCAAGCAGAAGTTCCCAACAATTTGGTTAGGGTTGCCCCTCCTACTTTGGTATCTTCCAATACTTGTTCTAAACGTTCTTCCGAAATAAATTTGGAAACGGGAACGCTATTTCTCGTAGCCAAACGGGTTAACGGAATCATTCCGGTATCGCTATGGCCTCCTATGACCATTCCGTCTACATCACTCAAGGGAGCCCCCAATGCTTCGGCCAAGCGGTATTTAAATCGGGCGCTATCCAGTGCTCCTCCCATACCTATGATTCGATTTTTGGGCAATCCAGTTACCTTGTGCGCCAAATAGGTCATGGTATCCATTGGGTTACTCACCACAATAAGAATGGTATCGGGGGAATGTTGCACCAGATTGGTAGCAACCGTTTTTACGATTCCTGCGTTAATGCCTATCAATTCCTCACGGGTCATCCCCGGTTTTCTGGGAATTCCAGAGGTAATCACACAAATCTGGCTTCCGGCTGTTTTGGAATAATCGTTGGTAGACCCTGTTATTTTAGTATCAAAACCGTTTAGGGTCGCGGTTTGCATAAGGTCCATGGCTTTTCCTTCAGCATAGCCCTCTTTAATATCCAATAATACTACTTCACTTGCAAAATCTTTAATAGCAATGTACTCGGCACAACTTGCACCCACAGCACCTGCTCCAACAACTGTTACTTTCATTATCTAATTTTTAAAGTTGAAAATGTCTTTTGAAATCTGAATATTCAGACACAGCAAAAGTATCAATTTATTGACAGTCTTCCTACTGAAAGCCAGTACAAAAAAAGATTTTCGAAAAATAAAGCAGTTTGTATGTAAGTTACCGAATGCTTACCGCTATACCTGCAGAAATATTGCTGTATTCCTGAAGAGCATAAGAAGCAAATAGTTTGAATACACTTAAGTTAAAACGGGTGCCAAGTGACAATCGTACACTGCTAACATCTGATTTAAAATTCAACGGATTATTGAGTGTCTCCTGTACTGAACCAATGGTATTGCCATTTTCATCTTCCAACTGGTAGGTAAGGGTATAATCACCATTTAAGGCAAGTTTGCTTCCTCCCCTACCAAAACCAATGGAACCATAAAAATCAACAATCTTTAAATCTACCGAACCAATGGCTTGAATGGATAAGGTGTTCAGTTTAAATTCGGCCTCACCATTTTGTACAATCACATCATCGGTGGCGTCTTCATCGTCAATGGCATACGTTACTTTAGTATGCCCATAGGCTACCAAAGCGCTTAAGCTAAAGGGCGACTCTTCCATGGCAGGAATGTATTGTGAGATATTGTGCTGTAGTCCCAAGCCGATGAGGAAATTTTTCACTTTGTCATCCACCCCAATATTGGGAAGCAACCGAAGTTTCAGATCGGTTTTATACGGAATCCCAAGCCCCACTTGCACGATGGGCCCAGGAACACCTTTAAGAGGAAAATCGGCTCCAATGCCACCTGGCATTTCAAATTGGGCCACTTTGATGGTGCCATCACCCACAGGAACCCGAACGTCAAAAACCCTCCCGTCTGTATCATCTCCCAAAACCGTAGAAACGGTTTGTTGAGAACCCTGTTGAGAAGTAACAAAGTTATAGTCTGAAGAACGAAACAAAAAGTCTTTGTCTTTGTTGGGAACTAGTGCTAAATTGGCTCCAAGGGTAATGTCAAAGCCAAACAGCTCATGGGTTTTACCTGTAGTATACCAACCGTCATTCATACTATACACCACGCCTTTCAAAGCAGGGTCAATATAGGCCTGGGTTAATTTTTCGGCATCGGCTGCGGCCAGGAGGATGCTTTCCAATTGCTGAGAAAATACTGTGGTTTGTAACCCTAGAAAGAGAAGAAATAATAGTAGCTTTTTCATGTGATAGTTAGTTGTGTGATATTTAAATATAAAACAATCTATCAAAAAAATACCCCCATTAAAGGGGGCATTTTTTTGATAGCTTGGTGTTACGCATCGATATTGGCATAGACCGCATTCTTTTCGATAAATTCCCTTCGGGGGGGTACTTCATCCCCCATGAGCATGGAGAAAATACGATCGGCTTCGGTACCGTTTTCAATGGTCACTTTGCGTAAGGTTCTAAATTCAGGGTTCATGGTGGTGTCCCAAAGCTGCTCAGCATTCATTTCCCCCAAACCTTTGTAGCGTTGGATTCCGGCACTTCCCCCAAATTGTTCGTTCAATTGGTCCCGTTCCTTATCACTCCAGGCATAGGCTTTCTTGTTTCCTTTCTTCACCAAATACAAAGGAGGGGTTGCAATGTATACATATCCGGCTTCTACCAATTCTTTCATATAGCGGAAGAAAAACGTTAATATTAAGGTAGAAATGTGGCTTCCATCCACATCGGCATCACACATGATAACCACTTTATGGTAGCGCAATTTTTCTAAATTAAGTGCTTTACTGTCTTCTTCGGTCCCAATGGTCACCCCAAGGGCTGTATAGATATTTCTAATTTCCTCATTTTCAAAGACCTTGTGATGCATGGCCTTTTCTACATTTAATATCTTTCCGCGAAGGGGCAGAATGGCCTGAAAATTTCGATCCCTACCTTGTTTGGCCGTACCCCCTGCCGAATCTCCCTCTACAAGAAAGACTTCACATTTTTGAGGATCCTGCTCAGAACAGTCGGATAACTTCCCTGGTAATCCAGCACCTCCCATAACGGTTTTACGCTGTACCATTTCCCTAGCTTTTCGGGCAGCATGACGCGCTTGAGCAGCCAAAATTACTTTTTGCACTATGGTTCTCGCGTCGTTGGGGTTTTCTTCCAAATAATTTTCCAGCATTTCTGATACCGCTTGGCTCACCGCAGCGGTCACTTCCCGGTTTCCTAACTTGGTTTTGGTCTGGCCTTCAAATTGAGGTTCGGCCACTTTTACCGAGATAATCGCCGTAAGTCCTTCACGGAAATCATCTCCCGCAATTTCAAACTTCAATTTATCCAACATCCCCGAGGCATCGGCATACTTTTTAAGGGTACGTGTAAGACCGGCACGAAAGCCACTTAAATGGGTACCTCCTTCATGCGTATTTATATTGTTTACGTAGCTGTGTAGGTTTTCATTGTAAGAAGTATTGTACACCATGGCCACTTCTACTGGAATATCATTCTTTTCACCTTCCATGGAAATCACATCGGCAATGATCGGCTCGCGGTTTCCATCCAAAAATTTGATAAATTCCTTCAATCCCTCGGTACTGTGAAAGGTTTCGGAAACAAAGCCTCCCTTTTCATCGGTCTGCCTTCTATCGGTTAAGGTAATGGTAATGCCTTTGTTCAAATAGGAAAGCTCGCGCATCCTACTGGCCAAGGTATCATAATTATACTCCAATGATTGCTGAAAGATTTGCCCGTCGGGCTTGAAAGTTACCAGCGTTCCGCGCTCGGTAGTTTCTCCCACCGATTTTACCGGATATAGGGTTTTCCCCCGCTCGTATTCTTGTTCCCAGATTTTTCCATCCCGGTAAACGGTTGCTTTAAGATGCTCGGAGAGTGCATTTACTACAGAAACCCCTACCCCATGCAATCCACCAGAAACCTTATAGGAATCTTTATCAAATTTTCCCCCGGCTCCAATTTTGGTCATCACCACTTCCAGTGCCGAAACCCCTTCTTTCTTGTGAAGATCAACGGGAATCCCACGCCCATTATCCTTTACCGAAATCGAATTATCTTCCAGAATCACCACATCTACGGTATCGCAATGTCCCGCCAAAGCCTCATCAATGGAGTTATCCACTACTTCATAGACCAAATGGTGCAATCCTCGAATCCCAACATCACCAATGTACATGGAGGGGCGCATACGCACATGCTCCATTCCTTCCAACGCCTGAATACTATCGGCACCGTAATTCCCTTTTTTTTGTTCTTCGCTCATATAAAATTAGGTTGTTTTCCGTCTTGTTTACGCAACTCACAAATATAACCAAATCACTAATGAAATCAACGGTTTTGGCAATTTCAAAGGGGTAAGTTATTAACAATTTTTGTGGAAAAATTACCTCGTTTTGAATCCTTTATAAAACGATTTGGTTTTTCATGAGTCAAAAGGAATGTTTTTCAGTCCTTTGCAAGTATCTTTCTTGAAATTTCACATAACTTTAGGAGGAAAACAGGATAAAAAAATTATATTTAGAAAAAATTATCAATATGAAAAAATACACTGTACTTACTGCAATTACCTTATTTATTGCCATGACGTTTTCTACGGGCACCTTGGCACAAAAATTTAGCAAACTGGATGTGAGCCCCATGGATGCTGCTGCTTACCCTAGCGATTATAAAAATTCGCTGAAGGAAATCAAAATTATTTACAGCAGGCCACAACTAAAAGGCAGGGAATTGGGCACACTGGCCAAAAATGGCGAAGTATGGCGAACTGGCGCCAATGAAGCCAACGAATTGACCCTTTACACCGATATGTACCTAGGAGAAACCCTTGTCAAAGCTGGCACCTACACCTTTTATACCATTCCGGGCGAAAAGGAATGGACCGCTATTATCAATAGCGACTTGAACGTATGGGGCGCTTATTTTTACAACCCCGATAAAGACGTGGCTAGGATCACCGTGCCCGTAACCATGGATGACGAATCCCTAGAGGCTTTTTCTATTGCCTTTGATGGCAATATGGATGGTGTCACCATGAATCTAGGGTGGGGCAACGTAAGGGTTGCCGTACCTTTTACCAAAAAATAATATTCCTAATAATTTAAAAAGCCGAAACAATTGTTTCGGCTTTTTTTATGGAATATTCAAATATTTATGGGTTTGTAACGACACCACCCATTTGGGGTGCTGCATCACATATGCTACAATCAACGGAATCATTTTGTCTCGTTTGCTCCATTCGGGCTGAAGATAGAGCTTGCAAGTTGGGCTAACCTTTTCAGCCTGTTCCTCTGCAAAACGGAAATCATCGTTATTATGGACAATTACCTTGAGTTCATCTGCTTTTTCATAGATTCCTGCTACGGGCATTTTCATTTTTTTAGGCGAAAGGCAAATCCAATCCCAAGTACCAGATAAAGGATACGCCCCAGAAGTTTCAATGTGGGTGTTAAGCCCTTTTTCCTTTAGCAAGGAAGTGAGCGGGCCCATGTCCCATGTGAGCGGCTCTCCTCCCGTCACCACAATGGTTTTGGAGTAGTTTGAAGCGTTTTCGGCAATCTTTTCAATCTCGGTAGGGGGATGAAGTGCCGGATTCCAACTTTCTTTGACATCACACCAATGGCAACCTACATCGCAACCGCCTACCCGTATAAAATAGGCCGCGGTTCCTTTATGATATCCTTCCCCCTGTATGGTATAAAACTCTTCCATTAAGGGGAGCAGTATTCCTTTTGCTACTTTTTCCTGTACCTCTTTTTGCATCCTGCAAAGATACATGGAACGCTTGGTTTTTTTACCGAAAAATTATGCTTCTTATTATTTCTATAGCTTGCCTACAATTGCTATTTTTACCTAAAATTTTGAAAATGGCAAACAAGCAAGTTTTTTTTGACCACATCAACGAAGGGTACACCACCAAAGGAGATGCCATTGTGCTGGGTGCCGCCATGCTGGAAGGGGAAACCCTTACCAATGCCTATGTGAAAGTTCCCTTGAAAACGTTAAACCGTCACGGACTTATTGCGGGTGCTACGGGAACCGGAAAAACAAAAACCCTGCAGGTACTGGCCGAAAACCTTTCTGAAAAAGGCGTTCCCGTTTTATTAATGGATATTAAAGGCGACTTAAGCGGTCTTGCCCAGCCAACCCCGGGACATCCCAAGATTGACGAGCGAATGGCCCAAATTGGCCTTCCCTTTGAAGCCAAGGGGTTTCCAGTAGAAGTATTGACCCTTTCCCAACAAAACGGAGTGCGCCTACGTGCCACCGTAAGTGAATTCGGTCCAGTGCTTATCTCCAGGATTTTGGAGCTTTCGGAAGCACAATCTGGGGTGATGTCCATCCTATTTAAATATTGTGACGACAACAAACTCCCCCTGTTGGATTTGAAGGACCTCAAAAAGATCCTGCAATATGCCTCCGATGAAGGCAAGGAAGAAATTGAAAAAGCCTACGGAAGGATTTCCCCAGCCACTTCGGGTTCTATCCTTCGAAAAATTGTGGAGCTGGAGCAACAAGGCGGTGATCTTTTCTTTGGGGAAAAATCGTTTGATACGGCCGATTTGCTTCGCATTGATGAAAATGGAAGAGGGTATATTAACATTGTACGATTGACCGATATCCAGGACCGTCCCAAGCTGTTTTCTACTTTTATGCTCTGTCTTTTGGCTGAAATTTATGCCACGTTCCCCGAACAAGGCGACAGCGGCAGACCAGAGCTGGTTATCTTTATAGACGAAGCCCACCTGCTTTTCAATGAGGCGAGTGGTGCTTTACTGGACCAGATTGAGAGCATCGTAAAATTGATTCGTTCCAAAGGAGTGGGATTGTATTTTGTTACCCAAAACCCAACCGATGTGCCCGATGCAGTGTTGAGCCAGTTGGGATTGAAAATCCAGCACGCCTTAAGGGCATTTACGGCCAAAGACCGAAAAGCCATAAAACTTACCGCCGAAAACTATCCCTTGTCTGATTACTACAAAACCGATGAAGTCCTCACTGCGTTGGGGATTGGGGAAGCACTGGTTTCGGCACTAAACGAAAAAGGAATTCCTACCCCGCTTGCAGTCACGTTGATGCGGGCACCCATGAGCCGCATGGACGTCTTGGAAGAAAGCGAATTGAAAGATTTACTGGATGGCTCCAAATTGATTTCAAAATACAACGAAGCCATCGACCGTGAAAGTGCCTATGAAATGCTCAACGAAAAAATTGAGATGGCCAACCAAAAAGAAGCCAAGGAAAAAGCCGAAAGGGAAAAAGAGGCTTCCCGAAGATCGACTTCCTCCCGAAGCACTTCCTCGGGGAGAACTTCGCGTAGAACCACCAGTACTTTTGAAAAAGTAATTACAAGCCCTACTGTGATTCGTAGTGTTTTGGGCATCTTAACCAAAATGTTAAAATAACATAACCGTTTAAAACTAAACTTTAAAAAAATATATGAAAAAGACCTTAATCGTTGCCATCCTTACTGGTGTCATTGTTTCGCAATGTGGAAAAAAAGAAGACCCTTTTGCCATTCAAAATGGAAGGGTGGGCAACTTGACCCAAACAGTGGAAATGCGTCAAATCGATTCCTTGTTTTCAAAAGATTCCATCGTAAAATTGAATCCTATTGAAAATGCGCTGGGCACCCAGGGGGAAGTGGAAATTTATGAAAAGGGAGGGGCAAAACTCTTGTTGGTTTCCCCAGCCGATGAAAAGGATCCTAATTCAAAAATAACCAATATCCAAATCTTCGACCCACGTTATCATACCGAAAAGGGACTTACTATCAATAGTACGTTTGCCGATGTAAAGGCCCAATATGAGATTGCCAATGTAGAAAATGCAATCAACGCTGTTGTGGTTTTCCTAAAGGATAGTGACATTTATCTCACCATTGATAAAAAACAGCTTCCAGAGAACATTCGGTATAACTATAGCGCCAAAGTGGAAGCTTCACAAATTCCAGATGAGGCAACCTTTAAATATTTTATGATAGGCTGGGATAGTGATCAATCAATGCAATAACAGCATGAAAAATACGCTACAGCCCTTCCACCTTGCCATTCCGGTCAACAATATTGAACGTAATCGTATTTTTTACAGAGAGGTGCTGGGATGCGAAGAAGGCAGAAGCAGTGACCATTGGGTGGATTTTAATTTCTTTGGGCACCAACTTGTTATTCATTTAAAAGATGAAACCCAAGAAGCGTTGCATACCAACCCCGTGGATGGAAAGGAAGTCCCGGTCCCTCATTTTGGGGTAGTGCTGGACATGGAAACCTTTGAAACTTTTTCCGAAACTTTAAAAAAGAAAGGCATAACCTTTATTATTGAACCCTACATTCGGTTTAAAGGGGAAGTAGGTGAGCAAGCCACGATGTTTTTTAAAGACCCTTCTGGGAATGCTTTAGAGTTTAAAGCCTTTAGGAATTTGGACCAGCTTTTTGCGAAATAGCCTTTTTACGGGTTAAGTGAAACGGCAAATAGATAAGGAAAAAGTAAGGGAACAGGATCAATTCGGCCACTAAAATATAGTATGGCCAATCCCCAAAATAATCCAGCAACGAGCCATGTGGGGGTTTTTCGGAAATAAAAAAGTAATTGGACCCCAATAGCGTATTCACCAAAAGCATGAGCAGAAAATAAATCTGTAGGGCAAAGAACGACCGGAAAATGCTCTTCACGGTTGGCCGCATTTTGTAAATGAACGTTGCATACAAAATGAACACCACCAACCCGCAGTGTACAATAAAGTACTTCAAAAAATGGTAATGTGGGAATCCATCGGCCAAATCTGGAGTAATGATTGCCTGTGACGTTCCCGCCAAAATCCAGAACAATAAAATCTCGTACATCCATCGCTTTTTTGTGATGGCAAAAACTGGTAATAGCAAAGAAATGACATTGCAGAGGTGTAACGGAAGGTCTTCGGTTACGTCAAATCCGTTTAAATAAATTTTGGCGCAGGTCCAAGTGACCAGCGTTAGTGAGATAACGACCGCCATCACAATGCCTGTATTGTGCTGTTTCCTTTCGGGCCATTTTTTAGCTTGGGAAATCAAAAGATATCCCACGCCTATAAAAAAGAGCACTGCCGCTATGTGCTGAAAACCGAAAAGGACAAATTCGTTGTTTCCTTTAAAAAAGACTGAATCGGACAAATAGGTTCTGTATTAACCCAAGAAAGATAACAAAAGATTTTTAATTCCTTTCTGTATAAAAAAGGAACCGTCTAACAGAAAAAATGTACCTTTAAAAGCAAAGCGAAACACCTATGAAGACCCTTCCACAAGCCATGATTCGTCAAATTTTTATCCTGCTCATCATCATCATTATTGGGGGGCTCATTTTTTGGGAACTACTGCCCTACCTCTCTGGGGTATTGGGTGCCATAACCATTTATGTGCTCATGCGTGGCTGGATGGCCAGACTAGTAAGAAAAGGATGGAAAGTCTCACTGGCGGCGGCTTTTTTGTGTGTGATTTCCTTTGTGGGAATTTTATTGCCCGTCACGGGAGTATTGCTCCTTTTAGGCAACAAAATTGGGCAAGCCGTGAATAATTCCGAAAAAGTAGTGAGTGCCCTTAAAGGTCAACTGGGCGTTTGGGAAACCCGATTGGGTTTCGACTTTGCCTCTCAAATAGACGTTGGGGCCATTTCTTCATGGCTTTCCGATAATTTACAAAGCTTTGCGGGCAGCACCTTTAATGTGTTTATTGCCATCGGGTTAATGTATTTTATCCTCTATTACCTTTTTACAGACAGGAATATGTCTAAAAACTCCATTGGGGAATTTGTTCCCGTAAACAAAAAGAACCTAAAAGTGATTGGCAATGAAGTTAGGGCCATGGTGCGTTCCAACGCATTGGGAATTCCCTTGGTGGCCTTAGCACAGGGCATTGTCGCGCTTATTGGATTTTTGATTTTTGGGGTTCAGGATCCCTTCTTTTGGTTTGTGATCGTTACCATTGGTTCCATGATTCCTTTTGTAGGAACGCTCATTGGGATTTTACCAGTCTTTATTTTGGAAATTTCTACCGGAAATAGCTTTGCTGCGTGGGGAATCTTGATCTATGGGCTAGTTGTGGTGGGATCTACCGACAATATCATTAGGCTCTTTATCCTAAAAAAACTAGATGATGTACACCCTTTGATTACCCTCATTGGAGTAATTGTTGGTGTGCCTCTTTTTGGGTTTATTGGGCTTATTTTTGGCCCCTTATTAATAAGTTTGTTTTTGGTTTTGCTTACAATTTACCGAAAGGAATATCCCGAAGGAAAAGAGGTTTAATTATTTCCCTCGCTGCTCTCTTGCCAGCAATGTATTTTTAAGTAACATGGCAATGGTCATGGGCCCTACCCCACCGGGTACCGGCGTAATAAAGGAAGCTTTTTTGCTTACCCCCTCAAAATCCACATCGCCCTTAATAACGTAGCCTTTGGGGCTGGTGGCATCGGCAACACGGGTAATACCCACATCAATAACAACAGCCCCATCTTTTACCATATCTTCGGTCAAGAATTCGGGGATGCCCAATGCGGCAATAATAATGTCTGCTTTTTGGGTGAATTCGGCTACATTTTGGGTATGGCTATGGACAAGCGTTACTGTACTGTTTCCGGCAGCTCGTTTTTGGCTCATAAGGATGCTCATGGGCCTACCTACAATATGGCTACGGCCAATGACCACGGTATGCTTCCCTTTAGTCTCTACCCCAAAACGCTCCAAGAGTTGTAGGATACCAAAAGGAGTGGCGGGAATAAATCCTTCCATATCCAAGGCAATTTTCCCAAAATTCTCTGGGTGAAAACCATCCACGTCCTTGTTTGGGTTTACGGCCATCAATACTTTTTGTTCATCAATTTGGGGCGGTAATGGAAGCTGGACGATAAAACCGTCGATGTCGTCATTGGTATTGAGTTCTTCAATTTTGGCTAGGAGTTCCTCTTCGGTGGTGGAATGCGGCATTTTCACCAAAGTACTCTCAAAACCCACTCGCTCACAGGCCCGCACTTTACTACCCACATAGGTTAAACTTGCCCCATCATCACCCACAAGTACGGCTGCCAAGTGAGGAACTTTCTCTCCTTTTTCCTTCATTTGGGCCACATCGGCAGCAATTTCGTTTTTGATGTCGTTGCTTATTTTTTTCCCGTCGAGTAGTGTCATTATAACTATTTTTTAAAGACCTCTCGACTGCGCTCGAGGTAACATTAATACTACATTTATCGCATTCCCTTCATGGCTTGCATCATCTTCCTGCCACCGCCTCCTTGCATCATCTTCATCATTTTGCCCATTTGGTCAAATTGTTTCAATAACTGGTTTACCTGTTGTACCGAAGTGCCGCTTCCTTTGGCGATGCGTTTTTTTCTGCTTCCATCAATCACCGAAGGGATACTTCTTTCCTGTGGCGTCATGGAATGGATAATGGCTTCGATGCCTTTAAATGCATCATCATCAATATCTATGTTTTTCAAGGCTTTTCCTGCACCTGGGATCATCCCAATGAGGTCCTTCATGCTTCCCATTTTTTTAACTTGTTGGATTTGTTTTAGGAAATCGTCAAAGCCAAATTGGTTCTTGGCAATTTTTTTCTGAAGCTTTCTGGCCTCTTCCTCATCAAATTGTTCTTGGGCCCTTTCTACCAACGAAATAACATCTCCCATTCCCAAGATACGGTCTGCCATCCGCGAGGGGTGAAACACATCAATGGCATCCATTTTCTCTCCCGTTCCAATAAACTTGATGGGTTTATCAACCACACTTTTAATGGAAATAGCAGCTCCACCGCGGGTATCCCCATCCAGTTTGGTCAATACCACTCCTTCAAAATTCAATCGGTCGTTGAAGGCCTTTGCCGTGTTTACGGCATCTTGTCCGGTCATAGCATCGACCACAAATAAGGTTTCCTGTGGTTGTATGGCTTTGTGCACGTTGGCAATTTCGGTCATCATTTCCTCATCCACGGCCAATCGACCGGCGGTGTCCACAATGACAACATTGAAGCCATTTTGTTTGGCATGTGCAATAGCGTTTTGTGCAATTTGCACTGGATTCATATTGCCTTCCTCACTATATACCTCTACCCCTATTTGACCTCCAACAACATGCAATTGATTGATCGCTGCGGGACGGTACACATCACAAGCCACCAATAAAGGCTTTTTGGTTTTTTTGGTTTTTAGGTAGTTGGCCAGTTTACCCGAAAAAGTGGTTTTACCACTTCCTTGTAATCCAGACATTAGGATAATACTAGGAGCGCCACTCAAATTAATCCCAGCAGTATCCCCGCCCATTAATTCGGTAAGTTCGTCCTTGACGATTTTTACCATCAATTGGCCAGGCTGAAGGGTCGTGAGTACATTTTGCCCAAGCGCCTTTTCCTTTACGGCATTGGTAAAATCCTTGGCTATTTTAAAATTGACATCGGCATCCAGCAGGGCACGACGCACTTCCTTAAGGGTTTCGGCAACGTTTACTTCGGTGATGCTTCCATGACCCTTGAGGACATGAAGGGCTTTATCCAGTTTTTCACTTAAATTATCGAACATACTACAACTTGCATTTTTAGGAATGGCAAAGATACAAATTGATAGTAGGTATCAAAAGTGAAAAATGGGCTAAATTTTTGTGATTATTCGCAAATTGGAATGATTCGATAAATCTGGGCTCTAAGCTCATCATTATCGTGGATGGTCACGGGGCTTTCCCCTTCCACAATTGCCTGGATGGGATAATTGATGCTCATCAAGATTCCAGGCTCCAAAGCACCCATATGGGTATAGGTGTCAAAATCATGATTTAAGGTAATCGTCTCAAAATAACTGGTCGTTTGGTCATAAACTCCCAATTGAATAGGATACAGTAAATCAACACAGGTAATTTGCTCCCCAAATAATTCTCCATTGTCGCATCTACCAATATATTCCTGAAGGTAGTATTGTGAAGGGCAGATATATTCGGAAAAATCAAACAGGGTCATCGTCACGGAATTCCACCGAAATGCTATCGGTTTCATGAAGGGAACCCAATGGCTTCAGATTCAATATACCGTTTAGCCATTTACCGCAATACATATGGAAAAATTTATGCTAAAGCACGGAGATAATCGATAGACATCATCGTAAGACCCATCAAAGGAAGCAAAAACTGATTGGACCCAAGCGGCCAATTGCGCATCCAGTGCGACGGCTTCGGTATCATCATATCTAGTTATGGTAAGTCCTTCTTCAACGCAAGAAACCAAGCTCAAGAAAAAGAACAAGAATAAAAGGTGCTTCATCAATCTTTTTTCAAAACACTAATATAACAATCCAATTTCAAAAATTCCTACTCTTATTATTTTATATCTTTACAAAAAAGTGCTAATGGACAAACCCCTTTTCGATACTGTTTGCAAAGAACAGGTATTTTCTAAGCTTTACCAAAAATGGGCTACCCACCTTTACAATTTCCTGTATTACAAATACGGCGAAACCATAAACCCAGAAGATAAAGTACAGGAAGCTTTTATCAAATTGTGGAAAAACTGTAAAGATGTCCCCATAGATAAGGCAAAAGGGTTTCTTTTTACCGTGGTAAATAACCTTAGCCTCAATACCATAAAACACCAAAAAGTAGTCTTGAAATTCCAACAACAAAAACCCGTTGAGCATACCTATGAGACCCCGGAGTTTGTTTTGGAAGAAGCCGAATATTTAAAAAAAGTACAAAATGCCTTGGCCGAATTGCCCGAAGGACAACGAGTTGCTTTCCTCCTTAACCGTGTGGAGGGAAAGCGCCACAAAGAAATTGCCGAAGAATTGGGAATCTCCCAAAAGGCCGTGGAGAAGCGTATTTATACGGCACTTGCTACTCTTCGGGAAAAAATTGACGGAATTTAACGTATCATGGTAGGAATTTTTCATACTTAATTGTTTTATAGCTGAATTGACATGAAAAAGGAAGATTTAATTATCAAATGGTTGGACAACAACCTAGATGAAGAAGAACTAAAGGCATTCAAAGACTTGGATGCCTTTGGCTCTTTATCTAAATTGGATGCAGCCGTACAACAATTCAAAGCACCCGCCTTTGACGTGGATGCACAATACCTTCAGCTGAAAGGACAACAAAATCTAACAGCAAAAAGGCCCCAATGGAAAAAATACCTTAGCGGGGTAGCCGCCATTTTGGTCCTGGCGCTTGGGCTATATTTTGGATACTCCGCCTACAATACCGTTACCTATATTGCTGAAAATTCACAAAAAACACCACTTAACTTACCGGATGATTCCGAGGTTACCCTCAATGCAGGATCCCAACTCATGTATCAAAAAAGCAGTTGGTCCCAAAATAGAGAAGTACAACTTACCGGTGAAGCCTTTTTCAAAGTAACCAAAGGAAGTACCTTTACTGTTATGACAGAAAATGGAACTGTTACGGTTTTGGGAACCCACTTTAACGTTCAATCACGCGACAATCATTTTGAAGTAACCTGTTATGAAGGATTGGTGCGTGTTACTTACCAAAATGAATCTTATCAAGTTCCTGCGGGAAAAAGTGTGGTGGTATTTAACCAAACCCTCACCCAAGAAACAACTTCCCTTGTCCAGCCCACATGGATGCATGCTGAATCTAGCTTTACCTCGGTTCCCTATAAATGGGTTGTACAGGAGCTGGAGCGGCAATACAATCTTACTATTAACTATGACACTGTCTTGGAAAACACCATCTATACAGGTAGTTTTCCACACAAAAATCTTGAAGCTGCCTTGCAAGCTATCACAATTCCCCTTAAATTGTCTTACCAAATTGAAGGAAATAATGTGATGCTTAAACCCAATTCGCAGTGACCCAAAGAGTAAGGCTATTCTTCTTTTTATTATTTTTTTCAATTCTCCTGCAAGCACAGGAAAAGGTATTGCTTCGCTCCTATTTGGAATCAATAGAAACACGGTTTTCTGTTGATTTTTCTTTTAGGGATCTTGACGTAGCAAATCAATTAATATTTCCAAAAGAGGAGGAAGACTTGTCGCTTACCCTTCAATTCATAGCTAAAAATTCCCTCTTCGATTATACGGTGGTGGACGAAAAAACCATTGCATTGAGTGAAAAAGAAGGATTGTTGGAGCTATGTGGTGAGCTTGAGTTTTCGGGCATGCCTTCGGAAGTGGTGATCTACACCCCCTATGAAAAAATCCTCCTTACCGGAACCAACGTTTTTTCTGCCAAGATGCAGTCGCCAGAAGAAACCATTTCCATTCATTACAAAAATGAACCCAGCACATTGTACAAAGCGAGTGATTTTGGGGACATTCCGTGTAAAAAAATCACTCTTGACCCCCCTATTGAACTATTACCCCCCGTAACCTTATTCAATTATTTTGCAAAGGGGATTTCCAAAAACCTTGACGGTTCCCTAAGTATCAACTTCAAAGATTTTGATATTCTTCCAGGGCTTATTGAACCCGATGTATTGCTTACCGTTCAAGCCTTGCCAGGTATTCAAAGTGTGAACGAAACAGTTTCTTACCTCAACATACGAGGCGGGACCAACGATCAAAACCTCATCTTGTGGGATGGGATAAAGATGTACCAAAATGGGCACTTTTTTGGTTTAATTTCGGCATTTAACCCCCAACTTACCGAAGAAGTTACCCTTATTAAAAATGGAACTTCTGCCGCACTGGGCGATGGCGTTTCGGGAACCATTATCATGGAAAGTACCAAACAAATCAATCCAAAATTGAAAGGAGGAGCTGGCTTCAACCTCATTAGTAGTGATGCGTTTGTAGACGTTCCATTGGGTAACATTGGCTCTGTACAGGTTTCGGGAAGGAAATCCATGAACGATCTTATCACAACACCTACCTACAATAGTTATTTTGACAAGGCCTTTCAAAACACCGAAGTCACCAATATGGACGAAGCCTTTAGCACCTCCAATGATAATTTTACTTTTTTTGATACCAGTATACGGGCCTTATTTCAGCCTACTACCAAAGACAGATTCCGTACCAACTTTCTGTATTTGGGAAATCGTTTAAAGTTTTTTGAAAATGCAACGGTAAATAGCGTTTTTAAATCCCTGCGAAGTGATCTTTTTCAGGACAATATTTCGGGAGGGTTTCATTACCAGCGGCTTTGGAATGATCAATTTACCTCTGAGGCCCAATTTTATGGCACCTATTATGTCTTGCAATCAAGGGATTACGATCTATTCAACAACCAACGGTTGATACAACAAAACAAAGTCATCGAATCTGGAATTTCGTTGAAAAACCACGTCCGTTTCTCCCAAAAATTGGTGGGACTGTTTGGGTACCAGTTCAATGAAACCGGGGTGGTAAACTATGAGCAAATCAACAACCCTTTATTTGAACGTAGGGATACCCAAGCACTTATTACCCAAAGTGTGTTTTCGGAAATCCACTACCGTTCCTTGCAAAACACCTTATTGACTGTTGGCCTGCGGCTCAATCATGTAAGTAAATTCAACGAGATGCTTTTGGAGCCTCGTTTCACCTTTAGCCACCGCTTCTTAAAACACTTTAACTTTGAATTATTGGGAGAGCTTAAAAGCCAGAGTACCTCACAGGTTATCGACTTCCAAAACGACTTTTTGGGGGTGGAAAACAGGCGGTGGATCCTTTCCAAACCAGATGAAATTCCGTTGTTAAAATCGCAGCAGCTTTCGGGAGGGATTACCTTTGACCGTAAAGGATGGTTGTTAAGTGCCGAGCCCTACCTTAAAAAAGTAACCGGCATTACCACGCAAAGCCAAGGATTCCAGAACCAGTTTGAACGCGAAAAGACCCATGGAAGTTATACCGTGAAGGGAATAGATGTCTTGTTGAACAAACGGTTCCGGAAAATAAATACATGGTTGAGCTATTCGTATGCCAAGAACCAGTATACATTTGAAGCGTTAGTTCCGCAGGAGTTCCCCAATAATATTGATATTAGGCACACCTTTACCTATGGCATTACCTACAGCTTCAACAATTTCAACATTTCTGGGGGATTCAATTGGCATACCGGGAAGCCCAATACCCTATTAATCAACGGCGAAGAGGTTGTAGAGGGAAGCTTGAATTTTTCAAGTCCAAACCGCAGTAATATCAATGACTACGTAAGGGTGGATCTTTCGGGAAATTATGAGTTTTCGATAGGAAAAACCTCAAAAATATTTATTGGGGCTTCGGTTTGGAACCTTTTGGACAACAAGAACGTCATTAATCAATATTATCAATTAAGAAGTAATTCAAAAGTAGAAAGTGTGGAAGAATTTGCCCTTCGGTTTACGCCCAACTTTTTGATTCGTTATCTTTTCTAAAATAAAAAAAACCCGAAACGAATGTTTCGGGTTTTCCCTTGGGACAAAAAGAGGAGCTACTTAATTTTTCTGAAAAGTTAGGTAATCGGTTCCTCCGTTACCCCCGCTTACGTGGACTAATTCAATTTTTGAGGCAGAAACGGAAATAAAATTCCAGTCATCGCTTAAGCTATCAAACTTACTGTCTTGTGAAACCGCAAAGAATAGGTTGAAATCATCATCGTCTGTAGAATTTCCATCATCATCACTGGATGAATTGCTACTATCATCTGTGATTGACCAGGTTCCAGAAACGGTTTCGCCTCCTTTGGTTGCCGTTACCGTTCCATTGGCATTGAAGGTAAATTCATACCCAGAAAAATCGGAGGTTTCATCTTGGCCAGAATCGATATAACTTGTGATTCTCCAGGTCCCACTCTGGGCTACCTGTGTTGTTTGATCTGCACTTGTTTCGTTGGGAGTGAAGGGAGCAGGATCTTCACCTTGTGAACAAGCAGTAAAAGCAAGGACCATGGAGAATACTAGTAAAGATTTTAAAAAGGATGTTTTCATATGAGAATAAAAGTTAAAGGTTTATTGTGTTTTTTTGAACCCTTGGCTTGATAACCAAACCAAGGGATTATTTTGGTTTTCTTTCAATTAGAGGCGTTCAAGCACTAGGTTATCGGTACCCCCATTCCCTCCACTAATATGTTGTAGGGTAACCGTTGTGGAGCTATAGGAAAGCACATCCCAGTCTTCATTGAATTCATCGAATGGAGCTTGTGTTCCGAAATCCAAAGTAAGGTCGAGCGTAGTAGAACCAGTTACTACCCAGGTACCGTTAAAGGTATTGGTGCCATTGGTCGCGGTAACACTGCCTCCGGTTGCAAAAGTGAGGGTGTATCCAGTATAGTTTGAGGTTTGGTTATTACCATCTTCGTCGTAATTACTCACAAACCAAGGGCCCGCTAGCAATATGTCGACTAGGTCTTGGCCTCCGCCTCCACCACCACAACCGGTGTAAGGGTTTCTACCAAAGTTAAGGTAATCTGTACCTCCATTGCCCCCACTTATATCGATCAATTGAATACCTTGTGCATCGTAAGAGGTCACATCCCAGTCATCATTTAAGTCTTCAAAGGGATCGTTGCTTCCACTGATGTCAAAATTAAGGACAAGGTCTAAGCCACTGCTGCTATCGGTTACTGTCCAGAATCCATTTTTGGTTGTTGAGGGGCTCACGGCAGTCACCGAACCATTCAAGTTGAAAGTGAATTCATATTCTACATAATCACAGGTTTCATCGGTACCGCTATCCTCCATGAAGTTCACAAACCAGGTTCCATCTACCAAATTTTCAATGAAAGGGTTTACGTTTCCGCCACCGCCATTGTAGGGTGTTCTTTCGTAGGTCAAGAAATCTACGCTGCCGTCACCACTAATGTGTTTAAGGCGGATGATGTTTTCGGTTGCTTCCAAAATTTCCCAGTCCTCATCAATTTCATCAAGTGGGCTGGCGGTTCCAAAGAACAAATCTACTTTCTCCACACCGCTATCTAGGTAGTAATTCCAAGTTCCAGGAGTGTTTCCTGCATTGTTGGACGCTTGCGCGGTACCATCGGTGGCAAAGGTAAATTCATAGGAAGCAAAATCGGCTGTTTCGTCAAGATCGTCAAAGAAATAAGTTACATACCAAACCCCGGTCACGATTACGTCTTCAAAATTACTGGTAGTGGTGTTTCCACCTGAATTGCAGTCGGCTTGTTGAATGGCATTGAGCAATTCGGTATTTGAATTTACAGTTACGGAAGTTCCGTTTACAATTACCGTAATAGGATAGTCGATGGCAAAATAAGAGCTTTCATCCAAACCAATTAAAAAGGCAAACCAAGCGGCATCGTTGCTAATGGTTTGGGTTCCGGTTTGTTCGTTGTTGGAATTATACGTAAAAACGGTAATGGGATATACAAAGTCCACACAGTTAAAATCATCTGTAATAGCATTTTGGCAATTGGCAATAAGGCTATCCAACTCCGTTTGGCTGTTGACCGTAATTTGGGTGAAATCTTCCAAAGAAACCGTAATGGGGAACACAATTTGTAAGGTGTCGATATCCCCAGGAAATTGATTGAAAATATCTTCTATTAATTGCAGGTCACTCTCTGAGGTAATGGTAAGTTCTTGCCCGTTGGCAACTACCTGCACGGGATACACTACATGGATACAGCTACTACTATCGATGATATCATCGGTACTGCCATCGTTTTGGGACGCACTGCGCAAAAGACCTGTAAGGGTGGAATTTGCAGCGATGGTCTCGGCATTGTTGGTATCGTCAATTATTTGTTGTTCTTCTTTCTGGCAGGATGCAAATAGCAAGGTAAGTACTAGTAGAAGTAAAAAATGTAGGCTAATGGTCTTTTTCATAATTTGTTTTTTTGATTTGTTATTGAAACAGGATTAAAAAAAAATACCCTACCCTCTCTCACATTTTTTTTTAAATTTACATAAAATCTTTTTTATCCTAAATGAACCATAACGTTTGCTCCGAGAACATCTTTAATAAAATTTATTCAGAATGGGGTAAACCCATATATAATTTTATCTTTTTTAAGTGCGGGGATGACGCGCAAGCAAACGACCTTGTGCAGGAGGCCTTCATTAAATTATGGCAAAACTGTGAAAAAGTAGCCCAAGAAAAGGCAAAATCCTTTTTATATACGGTTGCCAATAATATGTTCTTAAATGAGGTGGCCCATAAAAAGGTAGTACTGAAACATGCCCAACTTCAGCCCCAAAGAATCAATGAACAATCCCCAGAGTACCTTCTGGAGGAAAAACAATACAGCAAAAAATTACAAGATGCCATTGCCAATCTTAGTGAGGCACAACGTACCGCTTTTTTGTTAAACCGAATAGAAGGAAAAAAATACACCGAAATTGCCGAAATTTTGGAGATCTCGGTGAAAGCAGTAGAAAAAAGGATGAGCCAAGCTTTGGCGTCCCTCCGAAAAGAAATTGAAGGAATTTGAATAGGGAGGTAGGGTAAAACAAATCCCAACTGTTTCACTACTGACTAAGGAAAAAAACCATATGGACAAAAATTACATTTTACATAAATACCTCAACGGAGAGGCTTCTTCGGAAGAGATTACTCAACTAAAAAGTGATCCCGAGTTTACTTCTTACCTATCTATTTCTGAAGTAACACAACAATTTGAGACCTCTGGCTTCAAGGAAAAGGAAAACTTGGAAGCTATTCGGTCCAAAAGCATGGATGCCAAAGTAAAACCCTTATTTGGAGCTAGGCAATGGTTGCGAATTGCCGCTGTAGTGGCTATTGTATTGACCAGTTATGTATTCCTTCAAAACAGGGACACTTCGTTTACTACCGAAATTGCCCAAAAAGAGAATTTCTTGTTGCCAGACGAATCTGAAGTAACCCTAAATGCGCTTTCGCAAGTTACCTATAACAAAAGCGACTGGAAAAAAGAACGAAGCTTGGCACTGGATGGGCAAGCTTATTTTAAGGTGAAAAAAGGGTCTACCTTTAGCGTAAACACGTCGCAAGGAACTGTTTCTGTTTTAGGAACCCAATTTGATGTATTTTCTAGGGACAACCAGTTTAACATTACCTGTTATGAAGGTTTGGTGAGTGTGGCCTTTGAGGATACCACCCTAAAAGTCCCTGCCGGGAATTCGGTGAAAATCGTAGACGGAAAATTGGTCTTACAAGAAAGCACTACAGCACTTTCCCCTTCTTGGATCACAAACGAGAGTACCTTTGAAAATGCCTCCTTGGCCGAGGTACTTGACGAACTGAAAAGACAATACCCTATTACCCTTAAAACTGAAGTTGAAACCAGTAAAAAATTCACGGGCACCTTTACCCATACCGATATCAACATTGCCCTTCGCTCCATTTGTCAACCCCTACAACTTAATTATACCATTGCCGATAATGAAGTAACCATTTATGCGAAAGGGAACTAACCAAAAGCGTATCGCAATCTTCTTGTTCTTTTTGTGCTTTACTGCTGTAATGGCAGCCCAAGAACGCATTTCCCTGTTGCAAGTTGTTCAAAATTTGGAACAAAAGCACAACATACGGTTTTCGTATGTGGAAGAAGAAATTGCAGGTTTCCAGTTGGAAGCACCTAATGAAGCATTGGACCTTTCCCAGAGCATTGACTATTTGAACAACAATTCTCCATTTCAGTTTTCCAAGATCAACGATCGGTATTATTCTATTTCCCGAAAAGAAACTTCCAGCAATTTTTATTGTGGAACCCTTATCGATTCCAGTACAGGGCTCCCTTTGGAAGAGGCATCGGTGGTTTTAGGAAGTGGCTTGTATGCAACGGTAAGCAATAAAGATGGGGTCTTTTATCTTCCCCGGAATCTTCCTTCCGAAGGGGTTACCATTAGCTATTTGGGGTTTGAAACCATGACGTTGAACACTTCCGAATTAAATACAAACTGTACAGAACTATTCCTTTTTCCATCCATTTCTCGGTTGAACGAAGTCTTGATAAGCAATGTATTGGTAAAGGGAATTAACCGAAACGTGAACGGATCTACCAGTATCAACACCCAGAATTTTGGCCTTTTGCCTGGGCAAACCGAAAACGATGTGTTACAAATGGTGCAGGCCCTTCCAGGCATAGAAAGTGCCAATGAAACCATCTCTACCATCAATATCCGTGGAGGGGCCAATGATGAAAACCTAATCCTTTGGGAAGGCATCCACATGTTTCAAACGGGGCATTTTTTTGGGCTTATTTCGGCCTTTAACCCCAATCTTACCCAAAACGTTTCCATCTATAAAAACGGAACCCCCAGTCAATTTGGCGAAAATGTTTCTGGGGTTATTGAAATGGCCTCCAGTGATGCCATTGCAAGAAAATTCAAAGGAGGGTTGGGCTCCAATCTCATCAATGCCAATGCCTTTGTGGAAATGCCACTCTCCGATAAATTGGGAATTCAACTCTCTGGCAGAAGCTCCATTAACACCTTTGTGGAAACTCCCGCTTACACCAGTTTTTCAGACAAAGTGTTTCAGGAAACAAAGATTACCAATTTTGGCAACCCTAACCCTGTCTCCAATGTCATTACAAATCAAGAGTTTTATTTTTATGATTATGGCGGAAAAATCCTCTGGGATGCTTCGGCACAAGATAAATTTCGGGTGAATTTCTTGGCCATGGAAAATCACTTTGACTTGACACAAAGACTTTTCTCTGTGGAAGAGACTAGTACATTGAAACAAAAAAGTGAGGCTGCAGGGGCATCTTGGCAACGTACATGGAATGAAGATTTTGAAACTTCTCTTTCGGGGAGTGCCTCTCATTATCTTCTAGATGCTAGCAATGAAGACATCTTGACAAACCAAACCTTGCTTCAGGAAAGTGAGGTACTCGAACTTACAGCAAAATTGGATACCCGTTACAAAATCTCTGCAACGATACAGTTACAATCCGGCTATCATTTTTCGGAAATAGGAATTGCCAATACGCAAGACGTAAATGTACCAAGGTTCAGGAATTACAAAAAAAATGTACTGCGCTCGCAGATTCTTTATTCAGATATTCTATATACTTCCCCCAACAAAGGAACCAAAATCAATGTTGGGGCCAGGGGCAACTATTTTGAAAAATTTAGCACCTTTTTGATTGAGCCCAGGGTTCATTTGTACCAAGAACTGGTTGATGGTTTGGCACTGGAATTGGCCGGGGAAATGAAAAGCCAAACCACCACACAGACCATTGATTTACAAAGTGATTTTTTAGGCGTTGAAAAACGGCGATGGGTGCTTGCCAATGACAGCACCATTCCCATAAAAAAAAGCAAACAAGCTTCGCTTGGGATCCTTTACTCCAAAAAGGATTGGTTTATCAATTTGGAGGGATTTTACAAACTTGTGGAAGGCGTTACCAGTAAAAGTCAAGGCTTTCAAAACCAATACCAATTTGTTACGGAGACAGGGAACTATACTGTAAAAGGATTGGAGGTTATCGTTAATAAAAAACTGGGCGATTTTAGTGGCTGGATAAGTTACAGCTACACCCTGAACGAGTATGATTTTGAAAACTTTACCCCAAGTGTTTTTCCAAACAATGTGGATATTACCCATATTGCAACTTTGGCGGGCTCTTATCGTTTCAAAAACCTAAAATTTGCTTTAGGCCTCAACTGGAGAACCGGAAAACCCTACACCCTTCCCTTGGAAGACCCTTTATTTTTACAAAACTCCATAGTTACCATACCCTATGACACTCCCAACGCAGAACGTCTTCCCGATTATGTACGGTTGGACTTTTCTGCTGAATACCTATGGGAGATTTCAAAAAAAGCCGAACTGCAATTCAATCTTTCCTTGCTCAATGTAACCAATGCTGATAATATCCTCAACAGGCGATTCACCTTGGAGGATGAAACCAGCATTTCTTCTAAAATCAACCAGATTGAAGAACTCTCACTAGGATTTACTCCTAATTTTTCGGTGCAATTTCTCTTTTAATCTTTCCTACTAGAATTCATATATTTTTCATTCGTAAGGGTTTTCAGCGATAGGTAATTTTTTTACTATCAGTAGTTTAGCGCTAAATCAAAATCATTTATTATGAAAAAAGCAGTGTTTTTATTTGCATTTGTTGTTTTAGCCTTTAGTACTCATCTAGAAGCACAAAACTGTAACCAAGGAAGCAACCTAGCCCAAAGCATGTGGGATGCTTGGGGACCTTGGCAACCCAACATTAGCCTTATCCCTTTCAAAAACGAAGTAAGGCAAATTAAAAATGGCTGGAATGCCATTG
The DNA here is from genome assembly GCA_041392175.1 of Flavobacteriaceae bacterium. Taxonomy (GTDB): domain Bacteria; phylum Bacteroidota; class Bacteroidia; order Flavobacteriales; family Flavobacteriaceae; genus Halomarinibacterium. Next base: position 32,724 of record JAWKMP010000018.1, read on the forward strand.
CATCAAATTCCAGTGCGACCATTGGGCCACGCCTTTTGGAACTGGACGGTGGTAATGAAGAAGGCACCATCCTTGGTCAAACCATGAGAACTTTTGTAACGCCTCCTTCCTTTGACGATACTGTGGAAATTACCATTAACAAATATGACGGAAAAGCCAAAACAGGAGTAGTCATTTGTGTGCAAGGCCAAGATGGAGTTACAACACAAAAAGCTTCTTACGAGTTTCCGAATGAAAACAATGGGAAAGTAAAAAAGTTTACCCTCAATAATGTAAGGGGAAAGAGCATCATCATTGCCATGAAAAACCTTTCGGTAGGGAATAAATTTAAATACCGCGTGAACGGAAAAAAGAAATAACCCCATGAAAGCCATCCTGTTTTTTTTCCTTATACTACCCTTTACCATGAGTGCACAACCCACCATATATAGTGTAGAGCCTGTACCCAACCAACAAGTGGCCTATACAGGAAATTTGTCGGAAGGGATTTTTATGGACGATCTCTCCTGGGCATGGAACAGCAGCAATGCCTGTTTCCCAGAGACCCAGAAAAGTAAGTTTACCGGTAAGCATCTCTTTTTTACGGGCATCATCCCAAAATACAGTGAAATTACGGTAACGATCATTCCCGAAGACCCTACGGCCAATTTTAGTGTCTATGCTTACGAAATTGGGGCTAACAACAACGATCTTGTTCCCAATTTGCCCAATTGCATCCGTTGTGAGGCAGATCACAAGCAGGAACGTAATTTTCGGGGAAGGGAACCTCAAGACCATACCCGTAAAGTATCCAATTTGGTCTCCCTAAATACTCCTTATCGAATGGTGATAGGGGTGACCGGGGCAGATGGGCTTGAAGAAGGAGCCTTTACATTACTCATAGAAACCAAAACGCGCTAACAATAGGATAAAAATCATTTAAAAATTATATCTTTTCTGAATGAAATCAAACAGAAAAAAGCAATGGCAACTCTTCATTGCGGTATGGTTACTCATACCGCAATTGCTGTTTTCACAAGAAGCCATCAAAGAACGTATCGATAGTGTGTTGGGGACACTGAAGGAAAAGCCTTATGAAGAAAAAAAAGATGCCTATTCATTTATCAATACCCTTATCTTAAAAGATCCTACCAACGCCCAATCCCTCTTTGAATATGCCCTATCCAAGGATAGCACCGATTTGGGCCGGATGGTTTTTTATACCAAATACAGCCAGCGGCTTTCGCAATTGGGCGATACAGACAATGCCCTTCAAATTAAATTATTGGGTCTTGAGCTTGCCAACAAACTACAAGATGAAACGGCTATCATGGAATACCATGTGATGGTAGCCAATACTTATCTCTTCCAAAACAAGCTGGATAAAGCCCTGTATCACCTCAACATTGCCGAACCCATTGCCGAAAAACCAGAGCAGCGAGACTTCCTGTGGAATATTTATTATCACAAAGCACTGCTTCAAGGTATGTTGGATGATGAAGAAGGAGCAAAGAACTATTACCGAAAAATGTTTGATGCGATCAAAGACTACGAAAACAATACCCACAAACGCTTTGCCCTTTACATTTTGGTGGATTATTTCTCCCAAGTAGATGAACCCGCCGAACTGGCTAAATATACAGAGATTCTATCGGAATTATATGAAGATGCCCATCCCAACACCCCTGCAGGGCATATGCCCATAAAAAGTATTTTCGAGAAACGCAGTGACCCTTCCAACCTTCCTAGGCTCAAGGAGGCCATACGCATAAGCGACAGCCTAAATAGCATCAACTCTCAATGCTACACCACCATTGCACTGGCAGATACCTATTCCAAAATGAAAATGCCAGAACTGGCCATCCCCTATTTGGAAAAAGCCATAGAAAAACTGGAAACCGTAAACAAGCCACAAGTAAAATTGGAAGTACTTACCAAAATGGCCGCTATTAACGTTGAAGCCAAAAATTACCTCAACGCCTATCGTTATAAAATGATGGAAACCCAACTTAAGGACAGTATTAATTCTGAAAACATGCAGCGTAACATTGCCGAGTTGGAGGTGAAATTTGATACTGAAAAAAAGGAACGTAAAATTCTGGAACAGGACCTAACCATCGAGAAAGAATCCCGCCAGAAAAACCAGATTCTCTATGGCCTTGTGGCCTTGGGTGTATTATTGTTGTTGTCATTTGTATTTTTTCAGAAAAGGTTGAAATACCAAAAAACCATTTCGTCCCAAAAACAAGCCATTCAGGAAAAAGAAATTGTAGAACTTCAACAAAAAAACAAATTGTTGGCCCTTAACAGTATGATTGAAGGCCAAGAAGCCGAACGGCTAAGGATTGCCAAGGACTTGCATGACAGCCTAGGCGGTTTGCTAAGTACGGTAAAAGCCCATTTTACCACCATTCAAAAAGAGATAGAACAGCTCGAAAAACTTAACATTACCGAAAAAACAAACAACCTCATAGACGAAGCCTGTATTGAAGTTCGCCGAATTTCCCACAACATGATGCCCCATGCCTTGAGTATTTCGGGGCTTCAGGGAGCTCTAGAGGACATTGGCGAAAGTTTGAGGGAAGAAGGATTTCAAACCACCTTGGAACTAAAAAACCTTCCTAAAAATATAGATCCCACCAAAGAAGTGATGATCTATCGATTGGTACAGGAAATTATCTCAAACATCCGAAAACATGCCGAAGCCAAAACCATTCTTATCCAACTTTTGGGTTACAAGGACGAACTTAATTTAATCATTGAAGATGATGGAAAAGGGTTTGATTATGAAGTAGCCCTGGCAAAAGGAGGTTTGGGCCTTAAAAGCATTAATAGCCGCGTTCAGTTTTTAGACGGAACCATTCACTGGGACAGTGAACTGGAAAAAGGAACTTCAATCGCCATTAACATTCCGCTCTTATGATTAAAGTGCTCATTGTAGATGATCACAAAATGGTCATCGATGGTATGGAACTGCTCCTTCAAAACCAACCCGGGATTGAAGTAATTGGAACGGCATTGAGCGGGGAAGATGGGATAGAGATTCTCCACTCCAAAAATCCCAATGTGGTGCTGCTGGATATTAATATGCCTGGCATGAATGGCATTGATACCTGTAAGCAAATGCTTAAAATAAATCCCAGCATTAAGGTTATTGCCATCTCAATGCATAAGGAAAGTAGTTTAATAAAATTGATGCTCTCCAGTGGAGCAAAGGGTTACGTCCTTAAAAATGCCGGGCAGGACGAAGTGATTGAGGCGATCCAAGAAGTGCATAAAGGAAAAATGTACCTAGACGAAACGGTAAACGAGATAATTGTTAACAGTGTGAGTAAAATGGGAGAAACCCATTCGCAAAGTCCGTTTCCCAGTCTATCCAGACGTGAAAAGGAAATTTTAACACTTATCCTAGAGGAGTTTACCACGCAGGAAATTGCCGAAAAACTCTTTATTAGTTTTGGAACCGTAGAGACCCACCGCCGCAATATGCTCATTAAAACAGGAGCCAGAAACACCGCCGGCTTGGTTCGCATTGCATTGGAATATGAACTTCATAAATAATAAACCCATGAAAAAATTGATCCCACTTTTATTATCCTTCCTACTAATAGGTTGTGCATCAGATACCGAACAGAAAGGTCTGGATGCCATTGCAGCTTTGTATCAAGGCAAAGCAACTTATTCCAAAAGCTTTCACAGCAGTCTTGGGGAAGAAACTATCAAAAGCTTCAATATTACCGTAATGGATAGTGAACGAATCGACACACTTTCCCCAGGCATGACCTCTGCCCTAATTGCCACCTTGGCATACGATAATTTTTCGGAGGAAGAAAGGGAAAGCTACACTCAGGTTAATGTTTCCCTTTTCAACAGTAAAAAAGATAGTGCTGGATTTACCTTTCCAACCCCTTTGCTTCACAACTTATTGGTAAAACGAAAAACCTTTAATGAATTTTCCAATTGGACCCTCAATGGCGAATTCCAAAAAATAGATGGATTAAAAAACAATGACGCTATCCCACAGGAGATTGGGGAAATAATCCAAAACAGCTTGGCAACCACTGAAGAATCTTATGGAAAGCTCATTGCCTTTGAGCCCTATGGGATAGGAAAAGTGCAGGATTCCATAGGGGAATTGTACCAATACCAGGGTTATTTTGTATTTCAATCAAACAAACGAAAACCTTATTTCGTGGTGGTAGATTCCAAACCCGATGATGAGCGCTTGGTGGGTTTCAAAATTTTCTAAAGCACCCTACATGCGCTGCGGAACCTGAATTCCCAGCAGACTGAAAGCCGTTTTTATAACCTCTCCCACTGCTTTGGAAAGCGCTACACGAAAATTCTTTTCTGTTGCTGAAGCAGCCCCAAAAATAGGGATGTTCTGAAAGAAGGAATTGTATAATTTCACCAAATCATAGGTGTAATTGGCAATCAAGGCTGGACTATAATTGGCAGCGGCTTCCTGTACCTTTTCTGGAAAAAGTTGAAGTTGTTTTAAAAGCTCCTTCTCTTTATCCTCTAATTGAAATATCTGGTCGAGCGCAGTCGGGACCTCAACAGTCTTCCCTGCCTTTCTCAAAATAGATTGAATCCTTGCATAGGTATATTGAATGAAAGGCCCTGTATTTCCTTGGAAATCGACACTTTCTTTTGGGTCGAATAGTATTCGTTTTTTGGGATCTACCTTCAAAATATAATATTTCAAGGCACCCAGCCCTATGGTTTTGTACAACTGGTTTTTCTCTGTCTCGGAAAGATCATCGATCTTGCCCAGCTCTTCCGAAATGGTTCTTGCGGTATTGATCATTTCCTGCATTAAATCGTCTGCATCCACAACCGTTCCTTCCCTACTCTTCATTTTTCCGGAAGGCAAATCCACCATCCCGTAGCTTAAGTGGTAGAGGTTCTCGGCCCAGCGGTAACCCAACTTTTTCAGAATGAGGAACAGGACCTTAAAATGATAATCCTGTTCATTCCCAACGGTGTAAATCATCCCGTTTACATCGGGGTAATCCTTCACCCGCTGAATTGCCGTACCAATGTCCTGCGTCATGTACACCGCTGTACCATCGCTACGCAGCACCAATTTTTCATCCAGTCCATCGGGCGTTAAATCGCACCAAACCGAACCATCTTCTTTTTGGTAAAAAACCCCTTTTTTCAGTCCTTTATATTCAATCTGTCTTTTCCCAAAGATAGGTATCGCTTTTCATAATAATGCTTCAATAAAATCCACCCCAGGTTTTGATAAGTCTGCTCAAAACCCTCATAAACTAACAATTCATTTTCTGCCGAGGGCTACCGTTTCTGGGTCTTACTTCCCTTTCGAAGCATTTCTTGGGCCTTCTAGTAGTGAAGGGGCTTGCGTTTTGGCTTCTTCTTCCGTTTTCCATACCTTTGATACCTCTGTTTTCCTTTTTATATTCCTTATCAAATTTACCTTAAATAATTCCCACAATTTATCCCCTTAAGCCTGTAAGGCTGGGGCGTTTCTCCATTCATATTTTAAGCCAACATGCTTTTACAAATATGGATGCCGCGGTCGTTAATGATTTGGGTTTTGTACACTTTTTTACCTGAGGCTTTCAATATTCATTACGGAATAGCCCAATAAATTATTTCGAATGTGTCCCAAATGAAGGGGCTTGTTGGTATTGAGCGACGAAGACCATTCCATGACGGCCTCCTTGCCTTGAGGCGTGATCCCAAAACTGGAAAAATGAGAAACCGAACAGAAGAAATCGAGGTAATAGGCATCGCTCAAGACAATGTTCAAAAACCCTTGTACCACATTGAATTTGGAAACTTGCGGCGTTTGCCACCAGATGCTCGCCATAGGCACCCTATTTGCCCGGTTCCTTTAGCTGACTTTTTGGCATCGAGGAAAACCACCACGGTAACGTCGCGGAAATCCTTACGATGAGGCTTGAATTCCACACTTTCGAGGCTAGCCCATAGAGGTTTTGTACGGCTGTTTTATCTTTTCGGAAAGGATTTCCTGCAAAATTCATAGTCCCAAATTTTGAAGATGCAAAGATACGAGAATTTCGAGAATTGAACGGCTATTCTTCTGCTTTGGCAAGAAAACCTCAGCCATCATACAACGGGCACTACCCCGCCACAGGTTTCAATGGTTTCTAGGTTGCTGCTTATGATAGGGCCATATTTTCAATGGCCGCTATTTGTTCATGGGTTAGACTGCTATGCGCTGCAGCACTCATCACTAGTATCGTCTTCGTTGGTTCCCCATGACCTGCAACATATTGCCTGCAAAATGGTACATCTGTTCCTCGGTAATTTAATGATTTCCTTTTTGCTCTCGCGCAGTTGCTTTACAACTTCTTTTCGTTCACTGGCATCGTCAATGGTATCCAGACAAATAACACGAAATCTTCTGCCAAACACATCTGTACATTGGTATGGTAAATGGGCAATCGTTTCTCCATTAACAGTTTGATGGGCAGTAAAGACGACGGATCGTATTCAAAATCTTCACAAAATTCAATGAACAAATCTTCATCGGCACGGGGGGAAAGGGCGCAATAGGCTTTTCGGTTTACGCGATCCATGAGAATACTTCCCGTTCCTTCCAAGAAAATCCCTTCATCCTCTGCCGTAGTATAGTCCATAAAACCTTCTATTACATACCCCTCTTGCTCTAGCCGGTCCATAATTTCCTCACGGCGTTCACGGCGTCTGTTTTCGGCAAACATAGGGTACAAAGCCACCACCCCATTTTCGTGAAAACTCACCCAGTTGTTAGGAAAAATAGAATCGGGCGTATCCATCAACAAATCGTCATTTTCTACAATCACATGTACTCCCACAGCCCGTAACTTCTCTACAAAGGCATCAAACTCTTGTTGCGCCTTTGCGTTAATTTCGACATTTTTAATATCGATATCTTCCTGAAAATAATTATTAACCGCCGTTTGTTCGTTCATGCGGAACGCCACAGGCCGAATCATAAGAAGGGTATTGGTAATTTGCTGCATACAGGTTGGTTTGAATCATCAAAAATACGTGTTTTTGTAATTGAAATAGTTGAATGATATGGCTAACTTCGTATTTTATTGCTACAACCATGACCGAAAAACAAAAAATGCTCGCCGGCGAGATGTACAACCCCTTGGACAAAGTACTTATGGCAGAGCGGGAACGGGCCAAGTTGCTTTTTCAGCAAATCAACGCTTTGGATGAAACCCATAAAGAAAAACGCAACAAATTGTTATACGAACTTTTGGGCCATGCAGGGAAAAACCTCTGGATAGAACCTCCTTTTTATTGTGATTATGGCTATAACATTACAGTGGGCTACAATGTTTTTATGAATTATAACTGTTGTATTTTGGATGTAATGCCAGTTACCTTGGGCAATAGGGTTATGCTGGCACCCAATGTACAAATCTACACCGTTACGCACCCTTTGAATGCCAAAGAACGAAACTCTGGAAAAGAATTTGCCAAGCCCATTACCATAGGAGATGACGTTTGGATTGGCGGAGGCGCCATTATTTGTCCTGGAGTTACTATTGGCAACCGGGCGGTGATTGCTGCAGGGGCTGTAGTAACCAAAGATGTCCCAGAAGATGTTTTGGTGGGTGGAAACCCCGCCAAAATCATAAAAAGTATAGCCAACATATAAGCTCCGCCTTTTTTTGATGTAATATTTGTTACAGAAAAACAGGGAATCCCTTTGTAGTTTTGAAAAAAATATACTTCGATGAAACGTCTTTTCTTCCTATGGCTCCCTTTCTTTATGTTAACCAAAGGAGCCTCTCAAAACACTTTTGAATATACCTTGGAACTCAACCCTATCACCATACAAAACTTGCCTGGATTACATTCCTATGCCTTTGGGCAAAGTGATGGAAAGTGGTTGATCATTGGCGGAAGAAGGGATGGCCTTCATGCAAGGCAACCGTTCAATGCTTTTCCGGCATCACAAAACAATGATGAACTTTTTGTGATTGATCTGGCCAATCAAACGTTTTGGTCCACGCCGCTTACCCCGCTTCCCACGGGCATAAGAGAACAATTACAATCTACCAATATGAATTTTCACCAAGATGGGGACACTTTGTACATCATTGGAGGGTATGCCTTTTCGGCCACACAAAACAACCATATTACATTCCCAAATTTAACCAGTATCAATGTGCCGGCGACCATTAACGCCATCATCAACAATCAAGATATTACTCCTTTTTTCAAACAAATTAGCGATGCTATTTTTGCCGTATCGGGAGGACAATTGGCCAAATTGGGAGCAACGTTTTATTTGGTAGGGGGACATAAATTTAATGGACGTTACAACCCTATGGGAAATCCAACCTACACCCAAGAATATACCAATGCCATCCGAAAATTCACCATCGATAATAGTGGTTCCCAATTAAGCTATGACAATTACACCACAATAGAGGACCCAGTACACTTGCATCGAAGGGACTATAATTTATTGCCACAGGTTTTCCCTAATGGAACCGAAGGTCTTACGATCTCATCGGGTGTTTTTCAGCAAAATGTGGATTTGCCTTACTTATACCCTGTAGATATTGATGCCGCTGGCATTACCCCAATGACCTCTTTCAATCAATTTTTAAGCAACTATCACTCGGCATCTGCTTATCTGCGTGATGCATCCAGTAATACCATGTTCAGCTTATTTTTTGGAGGGATGAGTCAATATTATTACCAAAACGGAAACTTGATTCAAGATGATCTGGTTCCTTTCGTGAAAACGATTAGCTTATTGGTGAGGGACAACACAAATACCTTGGAAGAGTTTCAACTCCCTATTGAAATGCCTATCTATACCGGCTCCAGTGCAGAATTTATTTTAAATGAAAACCTTCCCCATTATGGTTCGGGCATTGTTAAACTTTCTGAAATTACCGAAGAAAGCTTTGTGCTAGGCTATATTTACGGAGGAATCAATAGTAGCTCCCTCAATCCCTTTTCTTCCAACCAAACCAATCTTACTTCTGCCAGTGCAGCCATTTATGAAGTTACATTGACAAAGGAGCCTTTGGGAATCCAGAAAATTGATGGTAGTAACCCCTATCAAATTTCGCTCTCCCCAAATCCAGCGACCCAAGAAGTACAAGTGACTTTCAATAAGGCGCCTCTTGCCAATTCCTATTACTTCCTAACCACCGTGGAAGGAAAAATAGCTCGTCAAGGAGCCATGAGCTTTCAAGGTCTTACTTCAAGGATTGTTCTTCCTAAGGAATTATCAGCCCAAACCTACTTTTTGACAGTCTCTATTGACGATCGATATTTTGTGACTAAAAAGTTATTTGTGGATTCACAATAATCTTGAATAGTTAAATTTTATAATTTAACATAAAATTATCCCAGTTGAAGGTAGGGTAAACTGTACATTTGTTGTTATGGGGTTATAAACAGAAAAAATGAAACACGTCCTCCTAGGCATCTCCTTTTTTTTAATAGGATATGCCACTTTCGCACAGGATTGGCAAACCAATTTTGATACAGCAAAACAAAAAGCAACCCAAAACAACCTCCCTATTGTACTGGTTTTTCAAGGCAGTGATTGGTGTGCCCCCTGCATCAAACTGAATAAGGAAATTTGGAGTACCGAAACCTTCAAAACCTATGCTAAAGACCATTTTGTGATGCTCCAGGCCGATTTCCCCCGAAAAAAGAAAAATGCATTGGACAGTGATTTGGAAACCCAAAACAAGGCATTGGCCGAAAAATACAACAAACAGGGAATTTTTCCTTTTGTGGTGGTTTTGGATAAAAACGGAAAAGTGCTAGGGGAAACCGGCTACCTCAAAACCACCCCCAGCGATTACATACAACACCTCAATGCATTTATAAAATAACCATTGAAAACCGCCCTAACTTTCTTTTTTGCCTTATTTGCCATGCTTAATGCAAAGGCAGCTGTCAATAATCACAATTACAAGCGTACCCTCAAATTAATGGGAAGCCGTTTCGATATCACGGTAGTGGCAAATGATTCTTTGGAAGGCAACACCTATATTGATTGGGCCGTTGAGGAAATCACCCGAATAGAAAAACTCATTTCCTCCTGGGATCCCCATTCAGAAACTTCCCTTATTAACTCTAATGCAGGTCTACAACCCGTACGGGTAAGTGACGAACTTTTCCAATTGATTGAACGGGCCAAAAAAATATCCAAATTAACCCATGGTGCTTTCGATATTAGCTATGCCTCCATGGACAGGGTATGGCGTTTTGACGGCAGCATGACTGAAATGCCTTCCGAAGAGGAGATCAAAAAATCGGTTGCTTTGGTAGGCTACGAAAATATTGTACTGGACAAAGACAACCATACGGTATTTCTAAAACTCCCCGGAATGAAAATAGGCTTTGGAGCCATTGGAAAAGGATATGCAGCCGATAAAGCGAAGGCTCTTTTAATAGCAAAAGGAGTGACCGGAGGGATCATTAACGCTTCTGGCGATTTGAATACCTGGGGAAAGCAATACAATGGCGAAGACTGGATGGTGGCCATTACCAATCCCTTGAACAAAAACCATGTATTTTCCTGGATGCCTGTAGTGGATTCGGCCGTGGTGACTTCTGGAAACTATGAGAAATATGTCACCTTCAACGGGGTGGAATATACCCACATTATTGATCCCCGAACAGGATATCCCAGTACCGGTATTCGAAGCGTTACCATTTTTACCAAAACGGCCGAACTGGCCGATGCGCTCTCTACTTCGGTATTTGTGATGGGTGCGGAAACGGGATTGGATTTTGTAAATCAATTAAATGGAGTGGAATGTGTGATTGTAGATCATAACAATGCCATTCATACCTCAAATCATATTCAATTTGAAAAACAATAGGATGAAAAAATTAATTTTTATGGGCTTTATTTTCCTTTTGCTGCCCTCATGCACGGTGGTAAAGGAATACGAGAAAGTAAACCTCAACGACCCAGACATGAAACTTTCGGCTAGGGCCATAGAACGTTTTGAAACCAATTTTCAAGTATACCGCGAAGGTGCTTCGGGAGCCAATGGAGGCAAAACCGGAGGGGGTTGTGGTTGCAATTAAAAAAGATGATGAAAAGAACAATCATATTGGTATTGCTTAGCTACTGTGGGCGCGGAATAGCCCAAGATTCTACCAGCACCTACAAAAAAAGGGTCTTGGAAAGCACCGAAGTCGATTTCCTTACCAGCTATTATACCCAAGATGGGGATAATGCAGCGGTCACCGGGGGAATTGGCACCGAAAAATTAACCGACTTTACCCCTACCATTGTCATCGCCATGCCATTGAATACCGATGATGTATTAACAGTGGATGCAGGTATTTCGGCATACACATCGGCCTCATCCAGTAATTTGAACCCTTTTGATGGCAGTAGCTCTGGAGCTTCTTCGGGAGGAGGGGGAGATGATGATCATGATCATGACGGGGTGGTTACCGGAAGGCAAATCCAAGCCAGCAGTGTTACGGGTAGTCCATGGGTGGCCTCCTCGGGTGCTTCACGATCTGATGTTTGGGGAAATGTTAGTTTGGATTATAGCCATAGTTCGGACGATAGAAATGGTATTTGGAATGCCCATGCAGGGTTTTCGGCCGAATTTGACTATACGTCTTTTGGTTTTGGAGGTGGATATGCAAGGCTTTTTAATGAAAAGAATACTGAAATAAGTTTGAAAGGGCAAGTATACCTAGATACGTGGAGCCCAAGGTATCCTACCGAACTGGATTCCTATATTGAGGTAAATGGGGATTTGAATCAAGGGTTCTTCCAAGACGTGCCTATCCTGAATCGAAACGGAACGGTCATTAACAAAAACTGGCCCGCCAATCAAATTTGGAGTCCCGTGGAAGGTTTTAGCTTGATTCAAGATAAATCCAGAAATTCCTATTCAATATCATTGGGCTTTTCCCAAATTCTTAGCAAAAATGCGCAGATTTCCTTATTTATGGATGTGGTGCAGCAGGAAGGTTGGTTATCGAACCCCATGCAACGGGTCTACTTCAAGGACCGTGAAAACTATTACATAGGGAATTCTTCGAGTATTCCGTTTTACACTTCCCCCGATAACACCGATGTATTCCAGTTGGCCGATGATATAGAACGATTGCCCAATACGCGAACCAAAACCCCTTTTGGGATGCGCTTTAATTATTTCATTAATGAAATGCTCACGGTACGCACCTATTACCGGTACTATTTTGACAATTGGGGAATGACTTCCCATACCGCAAATATTGAAATCCCCATTAAGTTGAATGATCGGTTCACGGTCTACCCTACCTATCGATATTATACCCAAACGGCCATTGACTACTTTGCGCCTTATGAAGAACATGTATCGACCGAAACCTATTACACTTCAGATTTTGACCTGTCTGCCTTTCACGCAAACCAATATGGTTTTGGGATCAATTATACCGATATTTTCACCAAATTCCACATTGCTTCCTTGGGGCTGAAAAGCATCGATGTACGCTTTAACCATTATGAACGCACCACGGGACTCAAGGCAACGATCATTTCTGGCGGACTTAAATTTGTACTGGATTAATCCCGAATAAGCGGAAGGGTGGAGCAACGAAGAAGCCCTTCCTGTTTGGCGATTTCGGCATACGGTACTTCTTCTACGGTAAAACCTTCCTTGCGAAGCCATGTATTTAACCGAGTAAAGTTTTTTTCTGAAATAACCACTTCGGGGGAAATGGAAAAAATGTTACTATTCATATGGTACATCTCCTCTTTGCTAATATGGAAACAGTTTTCCTTTCCGAAGAAATTGACCAACCATTGGTACTCTTCTTCAATAAGGAACCCTTCTTTGTGGATGATGGCTTTTCCCTTACCCAAAGGCTGAAAGCAACAATCAAGGTGCAAGGCATTTTCGCGAGGATCGAAATTGGATTTTTTTAACGAAAAAGAAACCACTTTTTTTTGAGGAAACAACTCCTGAAGGTGATACACAGCCTCCATATTGGTTCTTGCCGTTATGTATTTTCGGTAATCCTTGTCCTTAAAAGTGCCCACAAAAATATAATCGTTCCAGGGCATAACGTCCCCTCCTTCAATATGAGCTTCTTCAGGGAATTCGATAATTTTGGAAGGGTCTATTTGATCGGTTACATAATCCAATGCATCTATTTCCTTGGAGCGGTCTTCCAAAATATTCCCATAAATAAACTTATCCTCCACTACAAAAGCAATATCCCTGGCAAAAATTTGATTATAATTTTCAATGATTTCCGGCCGATAGACAGTAACTCCATATTTTTCAAATACCGCAGCAACTGCCTCCATTTCATTTACCATATCTACTTCTAGGGGATACGTTCCTGCTTTAATGTGTTCTGCAGATTTGGGATCGTAGGCATCTTGCAATTTTGGGGTTGGTCCGTTGCTTTTAGCGGTCCCTAAAACCACAGCCCGGAGCCTTGAAATCTCATCGTTAATATGCAATTGTATCATATAGCTTTTATAAAAAAGCATCCGCTGTAGGGCGGATGCTCAATGTATTTTTCTCTACCTTATCTAAAGTCAATATCCCTAAAAGGGCGTAACGGCTCACCAATATAAATCTGCCTTGGGCGGCCAATGGGCTCTTTTCGAAGTCGCATTTCCCTCCATTGGGCAATCCACCCAGGAAGTCTTCCCAAGGCGAACATAGGGGTAAACATTTCCACGGGAATTCCCATGGCCCGGTAAATAATTCCTGAGTAAAAATCTACATTGGGATACAGCTTACGATCCACAAAGTAGCTGTCTTCCAATGCCTCTTTCTCTAAGCCTTTGGCTATATCTAAAATAGGATCACTAACTCCT
>JAWKMP010000019.1:0-44898 GCA_041392175.1 Flavobacteriaceae bacterium
CCCCATTCCCAACAAAGGCAATGAAAGATGCGCCAAGGGAGATAAGTCGCCAGAGGCACCTAAGCTTCCCTGTTCATATACCACGGGTAGAACCTCATGATTGTAAAAATCAATTAACCGTTGAACGGTTTCCAGCTGCACACCACTATATCCGTAACTCAACGATTGAATTTTTAATAAAAGCATCAGCTTCACGATGGGTTTTGGGACCCTATCCCCCGTTCCACAGGCATGTGACATCACAAGGTTTTCCTGCAGTTTGGATAAATTTTCAGAAGAAATCTTTACATCACACAACGAACCAAACCCGGTATTAATGCCATAAATGGGACGATCGTTTTCTTTAATTTTATGCTGAAGATATTCGTGGGATTTTTTGATATTGAGGATGGCTTCTTCCGAAAGGTCAAGCCTTTTTTGGGTGTCTAAAATATTCTTGAGCGCGGCAAGGGTAAGGATTTCAGAGCTTATATAATGGACTTCTTCCATGGAAAAGGTTTGGAGCAAAAATACAATTAAATGTGAAGGTTTTAATAAAAATAAGCCTATCATCACATAAAAAAGCTAAATTCGCTACAAATTCAAACTCCTATGAAATATTTTGTTTTTGCGCTTAGCGCACTTCTGTTTTTTTCCTGTCAACAGCCCAAGGAGAAGGACTATGTCACTTTTTCGGGAACTATCCTACATAAGAACAGTGACTCCCTTACGGTGTACAATCAATCATATTCCAAAACCATCCGTTTGAAAGAGGATGGGACGTTTAGTGATACTTTACATGTTCAACCCGGAATGTACACTTTAAATGACGGCATGGAAGCCACCCGAATGTTTCTAAAAAACGGGTATGAGATATCGTTATCGCTTGATACCGAAATGTTTGATGAAACCATAAAGTATCAAGGAGTGGGTGCAGAAAACAACAACTTCCTTGCAGAAAAATCCCTTTTGGAAGAGAAATTATTCGACTTGGATGTAGAAGATTTTAATCAAGAAAGCCTACAGGCAAAGATGAATGAGATTGAAAAGGAATTGAATAATTTTATAGAAAGCAAACAAGGATTGGATTCCGTTGTTGTAGCAAATTCCAAAGAGAGCATTAAGAGCAACATTAAAGGATATGGTGAATACTTGGGTGAGCTTGTTGCCCTTCGTGAAAATCTTCCTGCGGGTACCCCTTCACCCGTTTTTGAGGCTTATGAAAATCATGCCGGCGGAACCACAAGCCTTACCGATTTAAAGGGCAAGTACGTTTATATAGATGTTTGGGCCACATGGTGTGGGCCTTGCAAAGCAGAAATCCCTTTTTTGAAAGAAGTAGAGCGCACTTACCATGATAAAAATATTGCCTTTGTGAGTATATCGGTAGACCGCGAAAAAGACCATGACAAATGGGTGGCCATGGTTTCCGAAAAAGAATTGGGCGGCATTCAATTATTTGCCCCAAATGACTGGAAATCGCAATTCGTGAAAGATTATTACATCAACGGGATTCCAAGGTTTATTCTCATAGATCCCAATGGGAACATTGTAACTCCCGATGCACCCAGACCCTCACAGGAAAAATTGAAAGAAATGCTTAACGGCCTATTATAAAAAAAGCCCCCATTGTGGGGCTTTTTTATTGTTCTTCTTCAGCTCCTACCTCTTCCGTAACGGGTGGTTCCTGCTGGAATAGCCCCAAAAAGGCATCCCCAATACGATCAATAATATCGGAAGCGATCAAGGCTTCAAATCCTACTTCATTGACTACTATATTTCCAGCGCTTCCATGCAGGTATGCCCCAAAAACGGTGGCCATAAGAGCATCATATCCTTGCGAAAGCAACCCGGCAATCATACCACTTAGGACATCACCGCTTCCCGCCGTAGCCATTCCTGGATTCCCCGTAGTGTTGATATAAAGATTTTTTCCATTTACCGTAACGCTGTGTGCTCCTTTTATTAAGACAATTACTTCGTGTTTTTGAGAAAAGCGCTGGGTTTTGTTTAATTTTTCATAATCATCCTTCCAGTCTCCCACCAATCGTTTCAACTCTCCTTCATGGGGAGTTAAAATGCTTTGCTTTGGCAGGAGTTTTTGTAATTCCTTATCCTTGGCAAGTAGATTAATGGCATCTGCATCGATCACTAAAGGAACGGTGCTTTCCGAAAATAGCTTTTTTAATGCCCCTGCCGTTTCTTTTTGCTGCCCAATCCCCATGCCCACAGCAATACTAGAGGGTTTAAAATCGAAGGAAATTTCGGAAATAAAATGGGTAGAAGTATCGCTAAGCGTCATGACCTCCGGTACCGAAACCTGCAAAATGTCATTTCCCCCTGCTGGGATAAAAGCCGTAACCAAACCAGCCCCAACCCGCAATGCTGCTCTAGAGGACAGCGCAACTGCTCCCATTTTTCCTGCGCTACCCCCAATAATTAAGGAATGTCCATAGGTTCCTTTATGGGAATATTTTTCTCGTTGCTTATAAAATTGCTGTGCTTCCAGCTTGTAGATAAGTTGCGCTAGCGGTGCAGTATTGTAAAGGTATTCGGGATCCAATCCTATATCAAGCACTTCAAAATAGGGCACGAATCGTCCTGTTTCGGGAAGAAAAAAATTTAGCTTGGGAGACTGAAAGGTCAAGGTATGATTGGCATACAGAATTGCCTCGGCATCCATGATAGGCTCGTTGGCCGATAACCCACTGGGAATATCCACGGCCAATCGAAAGGCTTTTTGCTGGTTCAAATACTGAATCAACTTTTTTACCCAGCCTTCGGGCGCTCGGTTAAGGCCAATACCAAACAAGCAATCAACAATAATATCATCGGGGTGAATTTCGGGGAAATCATGTTCCGAAGTCATCAACACAGGCCACTTTTTGGTTGTTGCTTTAATACGGTCATAATTCGTTAAAAAACACTTCGAGCGTTTGTCGGTAAAATTGGCAATATACACCGTTACATTGTACCCACTTTCAATTAACAACCTCCCCAAAGCAAGCCCATCGCCCCCATTGTTCCCAATGCCACAAAAAATATGAATGGGCACCTGTGCACCCTGCATGCGTTGGTGTAACCATTGGAAAATCTGTGAAGCTGCCCTTTCCATTAAATCCAGGGAAGTAATCCCTTGCTTTTCCAATGTAATGGTGTCGGCTTCGTATAATTGTGCTGATGAAAATAATTTCATTGGGTACGTTTTTGCGCAAGTTACCACCCTTGTTGAAAACAATCAAGCAAATTCATCGTTCCCTTTTTACAGAATGGCTACATTTGCCAAAAATTTTAACTAAATAGTATGAAAAATACAGCCCTTACCCACATTCACGAAAGCCTTGGTGCAAAAATGGTCCCTTTTGCGGGTTATAATATGCCTGTTTCTTATGAAGGAGTTAACGCTGAACACGAAACCGTTCGCAACGGTGTAGGGGTGTTTGATGTTTCACACATGGGTGAATTTTTGGTAACGGGCCCCCATGCCCTTGCGCTTATTCAAAAAGTGACAAGTAACGATGCTGCAAAATTGATTGACTACCAAGCGCAATACAGTTGCTTGCCCAATGAAACGGGCGGTATTGTAGACGATTTAATCATTTATCGCATCAATGCTGAAAAATGGGTGCTAGTGGTAAATGCATCGAATATAGAAAAGGATTGGGCCTGGATCAATTCCCAAAATACCATGGGAGCTGAATTGCGTAACCTTTCGGATGATTATTCGCTGCTTGCCATACAAGGCCCCAAAGCCGTTGAAGCCATGCAATCGCTTACCAGTGAAGACTTGAGCGCGATTAAGTTTTATCATTTTAAAGTGGCCGATTTTGCAGGCATTGAACATGTCATGATCAGCGCCACAGGATATACCGGCAGTGGTGGCTTTGAAATTTATTGCAAAAACAGTGAAGTAGAACAGGTTTGGAACAAGGTGTTTGAAGCGGGAGCTCCCTTTGGTATAAAACCCATTGGTCTAGCAGCGCGCGATACCCTTCGTCTTGAAATGGGATATTGTCTTTACGGAAATGACATTGACGATACCACTTCGCCCATTGAAGCAGGATTGGGTTGGATTACCAAATTCACGAAGGATTTTACCAATAGCGAGGAATTAAAAAAACAAAAAGAACACGGTCCAGAGCGTAAGCTCGTCGCCTTTGAATTGGATGAACGGGGAATCCCAAGACAAGGTTATGATATTGTAGATGCCCAAGGAAAAACCCTAGGTAATGTGACCAGCGGCACAATGTCCCCTTCATTAAACAAAGGAATAGGAATGGGTTATGTCCCTTCTGTTTTTGCCGAACCCGGAACACAAATCCACATACAGATTAGGAAAAACGCCATTCCCGCCACGGTGGTAAAACTTCCCTTTTACAAAGCCCAATAATTACTAGGCCTGCCGAAGGACACATGAAGAAGAATAGAATCCTCATTTTAGGCGCCAGTGGCTTTATTGGAAATACACTTTATAAAGAGCTTCAGCCCTACTATCAGGTGTTTGGAACGTATTGCAGTCAAAATGCCGCTTATTTTGATAATCAAGCTTTTCTGCACTACGATTTGGAAAGTTCAGCCCTACTTGAAATGGCAGAGGAAGTGTCACCTTCTATCCTTATTTATAGCTTGAAAGGGGCTACCAAAGCCCAGCTACATGCCATGGAGCAATTGTGCGCCTATGTTAAAAAACACAACTGTACGTTATTTTTTATTTCCGTGCATCGGTTTTTGACGCAAAAGGGGATTTTCCTTTTCGAAAACGATGTGCTCTTGGCCTACAGTGAGAGGGAAAGCTTAAAGCAGCATTGGAAAAGCAACTTAAGCAACTACCGAAAAAAAAATATGCCATATTGAGATTACCCCTCATCTTGGGAGTTCAAGCACCTACCATAAGGCAGCTTCGGGAGGCCATTAAGCATCATGCTGCTTTTGAAGTGTTCCCCAATTTAATTGTGAGCGCCAATACCTATGATAAACTGGCTCAACAGGTGCATTACATCATTAACAAACAGCTTAGCGGGATTTTTCACTTATCTACCGAGGATGTCATTCATCATGATGAGCTTTTCAGGGAGATTTCTGAAAAATTAAGTGGAAAATTGCCTATCTTTAAAAATGTGTATAGTAGTAATGAGGATCAATTTTTAGCGATTCTTCCCAAGGAAAACAAACTTCCAAAAAACTATCGAATCACCATGGATGAGGTCATTGCCGAAAGCACGCTAAAAGATGAAATCGTTACCCTTAAAAGCTAGTATTTTTGTAGAGACTTCAACTTTTCATAAAAAATATCCTAATAGAATATCTATGAAACCTTATACCGAGTTACAGATTAGAGCCCGCATGAAAGAATTGAATGAATGGGAATATGCCAATGATGCTTTGCAGACCTCTTTTGAATTTGAAAACTTCAAGGAAGCCTTTAGCTTTATGACCCGTATTGCTTTTGAAGCTGAAAAAATGGACCACCATCCCAACTGGGCGAATACGTATAACTATCTGGAAATTAGTCTCTCTACCCATTCTGCAGGAGGCGTTACCGAAAAAGATTTTGAGTTGGCGAAAATTATTGATGAGTTGGCAAAATAATTTTAGTATTTTTCTGCCAAGCTTTTCAAATGAGATTATTTTTTTTCATGCTCCTTTTGTGGGTATCCCCGCTTACTTTTGCCCAAAATGGCAACTCTACCCTATTTTGCCAGCAACTGGAGAAGCTCAATCGAATCATTGCAAATGAACATTACAGCCCAAAACCATTGGACGATAGCCTTTCGGTGGGCGTGTACCAACTGTTCCTAGAAAAGCTGAACGACGAACACTGGTTTTTTCTGAAAGAAGACATGGACCTTTTTGAAAAGGACCGGCTTCAATTGGACGATTATTTAAAAGAAAAAAATTGTCTTTTCATTGACAAGTATGTTGATAGGTATTCACAAAGAATCAATCAAATCGCCGCTTTCCTAGATACGCTTAAAACCCAAGAGCTGGATTATTCGGGCATCGATACCCTAAGTTTTGTGGATCGTCCCAATGAGCGTTATTTCAGTAATCTAGCTACTTTAAAAAAGTCATGGAAAAAGAAAGCTCGCTTTGCAATCCTTTCTAAAATTATTGAAGAAGATTCAGTCTATGGTGAAATTGAGCAAAACTTCACCCAATTGGAAGCCCAATTAAAGGAAAAAGTGATCCAAGACCTTATCTGTCAACTAGAGGAGCTATTGAACCAAGAAGGCGGCATTGAAGAATTTGTAAAAAAGTCTTTTCTCAATTCCATTGCCAATTACCAGGACCCCAATACCAATTTCTTTTCGGCCAGCGACAAGGACTATTTTGACAATTCCTTGTCAAGTAGCCAATTTAGTTTTGGCATTTATACCACTAAAAACAAACAAGGCGAAATTGAAGTAAGTTACATTGCCCCGGGAAGTATTGCCAGTAAGGATGGGACCATTGAAGAATCCGATATCATTAAAAGCCTATTCTCGGTGTCTTCCCAAACAAACATGGACACTTTTTGTGTTTCCAATAATGAAATTGCCTATTTCTTGAATGATTCCAAAAACAACACTGTTCGTTTCAGAATAAAAAAGAAAGACGGAACCATCAAGGAAATTCAATTGACCAAAGAACTTATTAAATCGCCCGAAAATCTTACTCGGGCTTACTCTAATAAAAACACCGAAGATGTTGGGTACATCTATTCCTTCTTTTTATACCGATATGGAATCCCCCCAATGGATTGGGTGCTGCTAATGGATGTAGCAAAGAAATATACAAGCTTGAAAAGCAAAATATTAAAGGGCTTATTATAGACCTTCGCTTTATGGTGGCTCCATAAAAGAAGTGGCAGACCTTACGGGGCATGTTTATTACCAGAGGGCCTATTTCCATTTTCAAAGGCCGCAATAAATCTAAACCTCTACCCAATGAGACAGTAATAAGGAGCGCTATTACCAAAACCATAGCCAGTAATCATCGCGAATTCCTTTTTCAGCATCGGTGTCAGAGTTTATGCAGAAAAGCCGCGTGCAAGATTATGGAAGAGCCATATTATTGTGGCCCTTCACCTATGTAACGTCACGTCATTCCGCTTAGTGAAATTGTGAATATGGGGTATTAAATATAAACTCATCGCTTTACCAATACCGGAAAATCGTGAGCTGTGTCCAGAGTGTTATACCAGACATTGTTTTTCCTAGTTTGTATGATGGATTGGGCCTTACCAACAATACCTTGGATTTTGTGCTCTAACGATTCCACGGCCGTTGAAATTCCATTCAAGCCCTTCAAAATTGGAAAACCTGGACCAAATTATCACCAACAGTACCAACAGGATTGTCCAAAGCGAAAGTTTTGGAAAAAATAAAAAAGCTCGCAGATGTACGCTCCCGTATTTTAGATGCCGATAGATTTTACCCGATTACCTCTTGAAAATGCAAGCAAAGATGTGAACGGCTATAACACTATTTTACCCCAATTCAATGATTTTTAACACCAAAAAACAGCACTACCGCTGAAAATACTCCCGAAGTAGCCGCCCTCATTAAAATATAACAAGAGGAACTTGAACTCAACAAAGAGACCCCTAAAGAGTATCTCTCTGAAGATATCTACATTGAGGAGGCTTATCGTATACTATTGACTATTTCGACTTTAAACCACTAAGAATACACTATGAAACATCAATACCATTCCTATTGCTCCTAAGTGCAAGCAAGTCCATTGTAATCCAATCCTTTAAAGATCCCCGTTTCCTATCTTGAATTGTGGCAATGAACAGCAAAATATCACCAAAACCATGTGGCAATACACCAAAGCCGTTGCCCATAGCAAAAGCAGGACTGAACCATTGAAAACACAAGAGGAATGTGGTAAAATCGCTGCAGTTAAAGCCATCCTTAAAATTGAAAAGGCAGAAAGCTACAATAATGATTATTTTAAGGAAAAGGTTCTGGAAAACCTGAGGCTCAATGAAAGTTTGATGAAGAGTGAATACGATAAGATCATTGACATGAAAGAGGTGGCCGAAAAATCATACGATGCCATGAGCTGGCGTTTTGGCCAGAGCAGATAAGAAATGACCGAAGCCCAGCAAATCTATGAGGCTAATTACATTGCCTATGCAGCACGGCACAACATCGACTACCGAAGGAGAAACCGAACTGAAAGAAAATGGAGATTTCCAGCCAAGTGTTTGATTATTACAAATAAGATAAAAATTTTGCTTTTTTCAAAGTAATACAAATCAATGAAATTTACCTTTGATGCCATCGAACAAAATTAATGCAAGTGCCATGCAACAAAATGCCAATGCCTTAAGCGAAGCTGCAAGGAAGGAAAAGACAGCATTGCCCGCATTGAACTATACAAGGAAGATCCATCTGTTTGAAAGCCACTGTGGCTGCTTTTGATTTTTATAGATGAAGCCGAAAATAAAAATGCCTATCCTTATTGACTTTTTGGCAAAAATGCCGATTTCGAAACCCTACAAAAAACGGTCAGTTATCGAAAACACTTCTGAACGCAAAAGGACCAAAGAATTGATAGACACTGAAATAAATAAAAAAGAAGAAATCAACAAAGCCAAAAGTTATAATAAAACCAATGAAGAATTGAATAAAAAGATACAATCATCCAAGTATTGAATGCTGCCAACGATAAATTTTTAGAAAACACATCCCTAAGGACTATGGGATTTTTATACATTTGCAAACAAAATTTTAATGTATGGAAGAGCTGAAATTATAAAGCAAGAAATGAAACGCTGGTCTGCCATGTCCAAAGCCTTTACACGTATTGGCAAAGACATTGTGATGGCGGTGAAAGAAGGAGGTCCAGACCCAGATGGCAATTCAAGGCTAAGGGCCGTGATACAAAACGCCAAGGCCGTGAATATGCCTAAAGACAATATTGAACGTGCCATCAAGCGCGCTTCAGATAAAAGCCAAGGGGATTTCAAGGAAGTCCTTTTTGAAGGTTACGCCCCCCATGGCATTGCCATTTTGGTAGAAACCGCTACCGATAATAATACCCGGACAGTTGCAAACATACGCTCCTACTTCAATAAATGCGATGGTAGTTTGGGAACTTCAGGGTCGGTATCTTTTATGTTTGACCACGTTTGTAATTTCAGGATTAATGCCGAGGGGATTGACATGGAAGAACTGGAATTGGAATTGATTGATTTTGGCGTAGAGGAAATCTTTGAAGATGAGGATGGGCTACTTATTTATGCTCCTTTTGAGAGTTATGGAGCCATTCAAAGTTATTTAGAGGAAAATAACCTCGAGATTTTGTCATCGGGCTTTGAACGCATCCCCCAAGTGACTAAAACCCTTACTGCAGACCAAGTGGCCGATGTGGAAAAACTCCTAGAAAAAATTGAAGAGGATGATGACGTACAGAACGTTTATCATACTATGGATGAAGGGGAATAGCTAAAACGCTTGAGGCTTTTTTGCTACCACACCATGATAAAACCCTTGAATTACTGAAAGATCTTTTTCAATATCTTTTGAAGGGATAAAGGCTTTCCCTACCTTGACTGTTTTAGTCCCATAATCAAACGCGACGGGAATGATAGGTACCTTTGCCGCAAGAGCTATATAGTAAAATCCTGTTTTCCAGGCGATAACTTTTTTACGGGTTCCTTCGGGTGCCATGGCGAGGCGGAATTCACTTTTGCTTTCAAATAACCTCGCTATAGCTTCCACCTTGTTTTGACCTGAAGTTCGATCCAGTGGAGTTCCGCCAGTTGCCTTAAAATAAATGGAAAACGGCCAAATAAAGAGTTCTTTCTTGCCCAGCCAATGGATCTTGGTTTTTACCTCTTTTCGGGCATAAAGCCCTACAAGAAAATCATACCAACTAGTATGCGGAGCAACAATAACGATAGCTTTCTTGATTTCGGGATCAAAGCTTCCTTCAACTGTCCAATGAAAATGTTTTTTAAAAATGTAATGCACCATCCCCATATGGGACGAAAATACTACATTTTTAAATATAAGTTACGAAGCGTTTCCCGGGTAATTACTTCTTCCCAGTGATCTCCTAGGGCATTTTCCCATAGTGGAACTAAACTAAGCGCTGTGCTTATCATGGTCTCCATTTGGTTTTCGGTGAGGTTCGAGCAGATTCCTTGCGGTATTTCGATGTTATGCAATTCCTTCATCTTCTTAAAAATTGCAACATCTTTTGGATAATAATCCTCTAGGTGGTCAAACACAATACAGTTTCCCACCCCGTGTTTTGTTCCTAACACATAAGAAAGTCCGTAGCTCATGGCATGAGCCACCCCTACTTGTGAATAGGCAATACTCATTCCTCCATGCCAAGAGGCCATCATTAATTTTTCACGTGATTCCTCATCAGAAAGGTTTCCATCCATAAAAATTTGCATGCAAAGATCGTAGGCTTTCTCGCCATAGCTTTTACTGAATTCATTCAAAAAGGTACCATTAAGGGATTCTACACAATGAATAAAGCAATCCATGCCGGTATAAAACCACTGATTTTTAGGCACACCTTGTGTTAGATCGGGATCCAAAACCACCTGGTCGTAAGGTGTAAAATCGCTATTAAGGCCTAATTTTTTTTCGGGTCCCGTAAGAATCGCTGTACGAGAGACTTCTGCTCCCGTACCCGAAATG
Source organism: Flavobacteriaceae bacterium (assembly GCA_041392175.1). Taxonomy (GTDB): domain Bacteria; phylum Bacteroidota; class Bacteroidia; order Flavobacteriales; family Flavobacteriaceae; genus Halomarinibacterium. The sequence continues at coordinate 10,629 of JAWKMP010000019.1, forward strand.
GTAGGGATTCCAACGTGATAAATCCCTTTGTTCTTGATCAAATCCCACCCTTGGTAATCTGCTGCGCTTCCTTCATTATTCAACATCAACGAAACTGCTTTTGCCAAATCTAGAATGCTTCCCCCTCCTATCCCAATGATTCCTGAAGGTTGAGAAATCACGCTAATGTTTTTAACGGTGTCTACCTGCTCATTCCTGTGTCTTCATTAGCAGAGACAAAGATGAGCTATTTGTTAAATCGAAGGTTGACTCTTCCTACCAATGCACTATTATTTTCGAAGACATCATCCATCAAAAATGAATGGTGCCTTGTTCTTTGGGTGATCATGCCAAAAAGAGAAGCACACAGTTGGTCAATCGACCCTTTACCATAAACTACTTTGGGAACTATGGGGAAGTTTCTGGTACTATTGTTGACCGAAATGCTTTTGCTTTTCCTTTGCAAACCTTGTTGGCCCGAATGAGGAATCTTCGGGAGTATCAATTTCGATACCTTGGGTGTTTGATATGGCCATCTTGATGTTTTTTCCGTATTCCAGATAACGAATACATTCTATTTTTTCGGCAGCTTCCAAAGAACGCATGGGCAAACGGTAAAAATCCATAAGCGCTTGCTTCCTGAAGGCATAAATCCCTTTGTGCTTATAATACTGCACCGCTGCATTTTTATCTCGAGGATAAGGAATAGGTGACCTAGAAAAATAAAGGGCAAAATTGTCTTTATCAACAATGACCTTCACTGCGTTAGGGTCACTTATTTCTTTCCAGTCATGAATTTCGGTCATGAGGGAGGCCAAATCGATTTTTTCGGCATCAGGACCATTAAATACCGCAAGTACTTGCTCCAAACCCGATTTACTGGTAAATGGTTCATCGCCCTGTACATTTACCACAATATCAACATCCATGTGTTCAACAGCTTCGGCAATACGGTCTGAACCACAATCGTGTTCTTTTATACTCATGATCGCCTTTCCCCCAGAGGTTTCTATTTCGTTAAAAATCACTTCGCTATCGGTCACTACATACACTTCATCAAAAAGCTCGGTGGCTTTGGCGGCTTCATAAGTACGGACAATCACGGGTTTTCCACCCAAATCCTGCATTAATTTTCCCGGAAATCTAGAAGCGCCATAGCGCGCGGGGATCATGGCTATTATTTTCAATCTACTTACTTTTTTAAAAACCGTCAAAAATAATAAGTTTTATGGGAATTGATTGGTTTTTACCCATAATCTCAATAGTGAGATGCAATAAAGACCAAAGCGTTTACAGAGGATCCTCAAAAAAATCATTTTTGAAGCCCAACAAATACAGTTTTTCCTTGGCACGCGTTACGGCAGTATACAACCACCGCAGGTATTCCTTGTCTATTCCGTTGGGCAAATAGGGCTGTTCCACAAAAACAGTGTTCCACTGCCCTCCCTGCGATTTGTGACAGGTAATGGCATACGAAAACTTTACTTGAAGGGCATTGAAGTAATGGTTATTTTTGATTGAAAGGAATTTTTTGTAATTGGATTTTTCATGGGCAAAATCCTTCTTGACCTCTTCGTAAAGTTTATTGGAATCTTCATAGGAAAGGGAAGGTGACTCAGAAGTGAGGGTATCCAGTAACAAGACGGTGTCAAAAGGGAGCATTTTGGGATAATCGACCATTTTCACATGAACTTCGGCAAAACGGAAGCCATATATTTCTTTGAATGCTTTAATGCGAAAAACTTCAATAATGTCACCATTGGCAATAAAACCTGCTTCGCTCTGGGGCTTTACCCAAAAATAATTGTTTTTAACCACCATTAAATAATCCCCCGGGGAAAGCTCTTCTTCTTGAAAGAGAATGCGGCTGCGTATGTTCTGGTTGTACAAATTGGCCCTTTTATTGGACCGAACAATGATCACGGTATCTTCATTGCCTTGCCGCGAATAGCTATCGCTAATGGCATCCATCACCTCTTGCCCATCCAGGGGCCTAACTACTTCAGGAAAGGGAATTTCATTGAATTTAAACGACTCAAAAAAACCGGAATCTATGGCCTCTCTTATTTTGGTCGCATTCACCAAAATGCCGCTCTCTTTCTGTTGCCGAACCACTTCATCCAGCTCAACCAAAATAACTTCTTTATTGTAATGGTTTTGCAGGATATGTTTGTCCAACGCCGGACTTACTTCCAATTTTACCGGGGGGAGCTGTGCTGTATCACCAATGAGCAGTAACTTGCATTGGTGACCACTGTACACATAATGCATTAAATCATCCAATAACGACCCATTTTCGAATAATTTTGCCTCTTGATTCACATCGGGGATCATGGAAGCCTCATCCACAATGAAAAGAACGTTACGGTGTTTGTTAGGCTGCAATGTAAAAGAAACCCCTCCTCCCTTTTCGGCCTTAGGGTAGTAAATTTTTTTATGAATGGTATGTGCCTCCCGTTGACTATAATTGCTTATCACTTTTGCCGCACGTCCTGTGGGAGCCAACAATATGGGCGATTTCTTTATTTTCCAAAGATGTTTTACCAAAGTTCCTACCAAGGTGGTTTTTCCGGTTCCAGCATATCCTCTTAATAAAAACAGGGTATTGTCTTTAGGGTCGATTAAAAATTTTGAAAGCAACTGTAAGGCAATATCTTGTTTGGAGGTTGTGGTATGCGGAAAATCACTTTTCAGTAAACCATAAAAATGTGCAACGTCCATGGGAAAATTGAAGAATTAAGAGGTAAAGATAGTTAGGTTTTTTTCGGATTATACTTTTACGATTAAAAAAAAATTGTAGATTTGCTTAGCTTGTAACTATTAAATAACCCTTCAACTATTCGATATGATTTTAATCATTGTTCTTAGCATTATTGTAATGATTGGTTTTGCCATTCTCCTTGCAAAATTCGTAAATCCAAAATTTAATCCAATCATTTCTGCTGTCCTACTCGTATTGTGCGTTTACCTTGGTTATCAATTATACGAATCCATCATTGGCCCTGTACGCTTTAATGAAATTAAGGAAGAACGCTACAGGAATGTAATTGCCAAATTGAAAGACATTAAGGCGGCCGAATTGGCATACCAGGAAGTTAATGGAAAATTTACCGGTAATTTTGATAGCTTGGTTCAGTTTATTGACACTGCTCAATTTGCCATTACCGCAAGAAGGGACACCAGCTATGCCGATGTAGAAAAAAATAAAGCTTTTGGACTTGATCCTTTAAAAGGAGGGTATTACATTGAAGATGTTATTATTGACACCCTGCGTTTTGCCTCCATCAAAGACTCTCTCTATAAAAACAGCAGCCGTTATAAAACGATGATGAATATTCCCGATAGCGATCAAAAGTTTGAATTAAAAGCAGGGAAAATTGTAAAGAACGATGGCAAATACTCTGTATTTGAGGCAAAAGTATCCAAAGATGTTATCCTGCATGACCTCAACAAAGATCTTGTTGCACAGGAAAAGCAAGTAAACTCTGTGGATGGGGTTAACGGGGCATTCCTTAAGGTAGGTTCCATGGATGAGGTAAATACCAGTGGAAACTGGCCAAAATTATATGACTCTGCAAAAGACCAATAATCTAAATACCAACCAAACAACTCGATTGTCCGTTCAAGTAACTTTGTACGGACTTTCTTTTTTATTTCGATTTGAAAACGAGGCTCCGGCACATCTTATTACCAAAGAATTTGAAGTAGCCCGGACACCCGAGGAAATCCTATTGGAAATTGAAAAACTCTTTGCCGAAGAACCGCTGTTAAAACAACCTATTGAAAAGGTAACCCTTATTTTTGGAACCAGTTACTATACCCTTGTGCCCACTACCCTTTTTGACGAAAACAAAATCAGTGAGTATTTAAAATTCAATACCAAAATCCTTCCCAATGATTTTGTGAGTTTTGATGAAGTGGAAAATCATGCGTTGAATGTAGTGTATGTCCCTTTTGTAAATATGACCAATTTCTTCTTTGAAAAATTTGGCCATTTTCACTATTTCCATTGCGCAACAATATTGCTAAAATATTTTTTGGACAAAGAAAAATACAACCTCGATCCCAAAGTTTTTTTACATGTTGAAAGGGAACATTTTGACTGTATTATCGTTAAAAACGGGAAGCCATTATTGTGCAATTCCTATCCATACAAAACTCCAGAGGACTTTGCCTATTTTGTCCTTTTCGCAATGGAACAGTTGAACCTCAATCCCAATTCGGTCAAAATAGGATTGTGCGGTAGGGTTCAAAAAAATGATGCCAACTACGAAATCCTTTATCATTATGTGAGGCATATTTATTTTCTGGAAGATGCTTCGCTAGTTCCTATTGAAAATGCAGAGAATCACCAGCAATTTATTTTAAAAATTACTTCTTGATGCGCATTATCTCAGGAACTCATAAAGGAAGAAAAATCAATCCTCCCAAAGGGCTCCCGGTGCGGCCTACGACCGATTTTGCCAAGGAAGGGCTTTTCAACATTCTGCGAAACAGAATCAACTTTTCGGAAACCACCGCCTTGGACCTATTTTCGGGAACCGGCAATATTAGCCTTGAACTTGCTTCTAGAGGAGTCCCAAAAATTACCAGTATTGATGCCGATGTTGGCTGTGTAAAGTTCATCCAAAAAACAGCTGCAGAATTTGATTTTCCCATTCAAGCCACAAAGGCAGATGTTTTTAAATACCTTGACTTTCCTACGTCATGTTACTCTCTCATTTTTGCCGATCCACCCTATGATTTCACCATAGAAAAAATGGAAGCATTGGTTGTCGCTATTTTTGAAAAAGGATGGCTGGAAGAAGAGGGAATGCTCATTATGGAACATGCCAAAACAACTTCGCTAACTACCCTATCACACTTTCAAGAGGAGCGAAAATACGGGGGGTGTGTCTTTAGCTTTTTTTTCTAAAATTTTTCTCCAAACTATTTTACAGGAGTTTGATTTTCAGTACATTTAAGTCCCGCTTTATGAAGAACTCTGTAAAAATAACACTTAACTTCGCCTCCATTGAAGTGTTTGAGCACTTCATTGTTTCTTCCATTGACGAAGGCGTTTCATTAAAACAAAGACAACTGGATGAGTTTTTCAAAATTTTTAATGATTATTACCAAGGAAAACCCTTCGTTTCCATCGCAAACCGGGTACATGATTACAATATAGATCCAACTCTGTTAAAATCACGAAAACATCCCGATTTACTGGGCATCGCTGTAGTGTGTTACAACCATCGTAGCCGTGAAGTTGCCGAATTTGAAAAAAAATTTTACGAAGGACCTTTTGAAATTTTCGATACCCTTGAAGGGGCTAAAAATTGGAGCGAAGACTTACTTCAGCAGTATCTAAAAAAAGCAGGCCTATAAGCCGGATTCTGTACCGAAGTTTATAACCACGGCCCTTATCATTTATCTAGGCAAATGATTACTCAAGTGCTCCATCTGCCTACCCTCCTGCATCGGGCGGGAACCCTCAAGCACAGGTTTACGTGGCATTTCACCGCATAGAGTTTACCTGATTTCACTACAGCATTACCTGTACATTCTTTCTGTTGCACTGGTCCTACCCCGAATACTCGGAGCGACGGCCGTTAGCCGCTATGCTTCCCTATGGTGTCCGGACTTTCCTCCCCAACTAAGTCATTGGAGCGATAAGGCGGCCTGCAGGGCAAAAGTACTGTAAATGTTAATAACTAACCGAAAATTGACGTTTAGATTTTTAGAAAACTTAACCTACCTTTTTATCTTTGTTTTGAACCTATGGAACATTTTATCGTTTCTGCCAGAAAGTACCGCCCCAACACTTTTGATAGTGTCGTGGGCCAACGTGCCATTACCAAAACACTGGAAAATGCCATAGAAAATAACCATCTTGCCCAAGCGCTCCTATTCACTGGGCCCAGAGGAGTTGGAAAAACAACCTGTGCCCGAATTTTGGCCAAAAAAATCAATGACCAAGAAGGGTTACATACCGATGAGGATTTTGCCTTCAATATCTTTGAACTGGATGCTGCCTCCAATAATTCGGTGGATGATATTCGAAATTTAATTGACCAAGTTCGTATTCCTCCACAAATTGGAAAATATAAGGTATACATCATTGACGAGGTACATATGCTCTCTTCTGCGGCATTCAATGCCTTTTTGAAGACTCTTGAGGAACCCCCAAAACATGCCATTTTTATTTTGGCAACCACCGAAAAACATAAGATTATCCCTACCATCCTTTCGCGTTGTCAAATTTTTGATTTTAAACGCATTACGGTAAATGATATTAAATTGCAATTGGCTGAAGTTGCCCTTTCAGAAGGAATTGAAGCCGAAGACGATGCCTTACACATCATTGCCCAAAAGGCCGATGGCGCCATGCGGGACGCGCTTTCCATCTTTGACAGGGTGGTTAGCTTTTCAGGAAAAACCCTTACCAGACAGGCGGTAACAGAAAACCTTAATGTGCTCGATTACAGCTATTATTTTGAAATGACCCAATTGCTATTGGAAAATAACCTTCCCAAAGTATTGACGGAGTATGATGCTATTTTGGCCAAAGGCTTTGATGGACATCACTTTATTTCGGGACTCGCTTCTCATTTTAGGGATCTTTTGGTCTGCCAGAACCCCGAAACCATATCGCTCCTGGAAGTAGGCGAACAGGTAAAGGAAATGTATTTAACACAGTCTAAAGCTTCACCGAAAGCCTTTTTGATGGAAGGCATACAACTGGCAAACGACTGTGACCTAAAATACAAAAACAGTAGAAACCAGCGCTTACTGGTGGAATTGTGCTTGCTTCAGTTGGGTTCCCTCACCCACGAGGCCGAAAAAAAAAAGCCTAGTGAAAACCCTTTCGTAATTCCGCCTTCCCATTTTAAAAACACCACAAAGGAGCCATTTTCGGCACAAACCCAGAATAAAATTGTTGAAAATATTCCGAATAGACCGGAAGGAGTTCAAGGAGCCCCCGCTGAAGGCGAGGAAACCGAAATCCAAAAAGAAACCGTTTTTGAACGACCACAGCTTTTGGCAGAGCGGAATGCCCAGAAAATTTCGGCTTTTTCCTTAAAAAGCATTCAAAAAAAACAGGAACTCAAAAAGGAATGGGTGGCTTCTCAACCCGATGAGGATAACCTTCCCACAGAAGCATTCACCGAAAAAGAATTACGCAAAGCCTGGATAGAATATACCCAAAAAATAGAATCCCAAGGGAAATTTAACCTCCACTCCCACCTCACTATGGGTGAGCCTAAAGTAGAAGGAAACCTTATTCATTTGGTTTTCCCCAATAGTACCATTAAAGTGGAAGTGGAACGCGCAAAGAATAGCTTATTGTCCTATTTAAGGGAAACCTTGAACAATTATGAAATAGACCTCTCTATTGAAGTAAATGAAACCGAGATTAAAAGGTATGCCTACACGCCCATGGAGAAGTTTGAAAAGCTGAAAGAAAAAAACCCCTTGATTGATAAGCTTCGAAAGGAATTTGATTTAGATATTTAATGATATGGAAAAAGATCCCATTAAAATGCTCGGCCTAAAGTTACCCACCGATCCCCGTTGGGTAAATATCGTAGAAAAAAACGTACAGGAAATATTGACCGATCATGCCTACTGTGAACAAAAAGCAGCCTCAACGGCCATTTCGCTCATCATTGGGTATCAAGAATATAGCGAACTGGTAGATGAAATGAGCCTACTAGCGCAGGAAGAAATGAGTCATTTTAAAATGGTACACGACAAAATCTTGGAACGCGGCTGGCATTTAGGAAGGGAACGCAAGGACCATTATGTTAACAAACTTATGACCTTTTTCCCAAAAGGTACCGACAGAAACACAAAGCTCATTCACCGCCTTCTTTATGCGGCCCTTATTGAAGCCCGTAGTTGTGAACGTTTCCGCTTACTGAGTGAGGAATTGGAAGACAAAGAACTCGCCAATTTTTATCGTAAATTGATGATAAGCGAAGCCAACCATTATACCATGTTTCTAGGATTTGCCCGCAAGTATGGAAACCGTGAAGAAGTTGATAAAAAATGGCAGGATTTGCTTGATTTTGAAGCCGAAATCATGAAAGACTTGGGCAAGGAAGAAACCGTTCACGGGTAAACTAACCCACTTTTTGCTGTTTCTTTTGGTTGTAAAGGGTCTTTACAATACCATCCGCAAGCCCTATTTTAGGCACATAAATATTCTTTGCACGGCTCCATTTCATAGCCGAAAGGTAGATACGGGTTGCAGGAATAATAACATCGGCACGGTCTGCGTTCATTTGTAATTGATAAATACGTTCGTGGTAAGTGTACGACTTTAGTTTTTCGTAGTAATCTGTTAAGAAAAAATAACTTAGGGGATCCCCCAGTTTTTTTCCGCTGGAACTATAGATGCTATTAATGTTTCCCCCAGAACCTATCAAACTTACTTTTTCATAGGCTTTGGTGTGAAGCTTAATCCAGGCCTCTACTTCGTCCCACATAGACTCCCGTACCATATCATTCAAGATACGCACTGTCCCCAATTGAAAGGATTGCGATATAATGTTCTTTCCTTCCGAAAAAACCGTAAACTCGGTACTTCCCCCTCCTACATCCACATAAAGAAAGGTCTTGTCCGAATCAATCAAATCCCAAAGATCGGTTGAAGCAATTAATGCCGCTTCAATTGATCCATCGATTATTTCTATATCAATCCCTGTTTCATTTTTCAGCTTTTGCGCTATTTCCAATCCGTTGGAGGCTTCCCGCATGGCCGAAGTAGCACAGGCTCTGTAGGTAACTACATTGTGGTTTTTCATCAATAAATGAAAGGCCGTCATGGCATCGACCATTCTCGCATAGTTTTTCTCTGAAATTTTTCCTTCCAAAAAAACATCTGCCCCCAGCCGAATGGGTACCCTAACTAAAGAGGTTTTCTTAAAATGCGGAGGATTACTGCCATACTCGGTAACGGTGGCAATCAATAACCGAATGGCGTTGGAGCCAATATCAATAGCAGCATATTTCTCTATATTCAGCAAGTTATTTCAGTTTTTGTAGGTAATAATTATATAGTTCAAATTGGGAGCGCAATTTTGGGGCATCATCTCTACGATAGGTATTTTCTTGTTTTTTTGACAGGATCCGTGCCTTGACATTGTCATTCCAGGATATTTCAAAAGTATCGAGAAGTTCCTGCTGGATACCGGTATCATAAATAGGGCAAGTAATTTCTACCCGTGTATCGAGATTTCGGCCCATAAAATCGGCCGAAGAAATATAGTACTTTGGATTTCCCCCATTTTCAAAAATATACAAACGGGGATGTTCCAGAAATTTATCTACAATACTAATAGCTTCAATATTTTCGCTCATTTCTTTCTCTCCCGGAATCAAACAGCAGATTCCCCTCACAATCAATTGAATTTTCACCCCAGCCTGACTCGCTTTATACAACCGGTCAATCATGGCATAGTCCGAAAGACTGTTCATCTTTATCTTGATACCACTGGGAAGTCCTTTTTGATGGTTCTCGATCTCCTGTTCAATGAGATGGCAAAATGCATTGCGGGTATAATGGGGAGAGATAATTAAATGACGGTATTTTTTGATTTGGTAATTTACCTCTAAAAAGGAAAACACCTTATTGATTTCCTTGCCTATTTTCTCATTGGCGGTGAACAAAGTGTAATCGGTATAAATCCGTGCCGTGGACTCATTGAAGTTACCGGTACTGATAAATGAAAAACGACGAATTTTTCCATGTTCCAGGCGTTCTACCACACAAGCTTTACAATGCACTTTTAATCCCTTCACCCCAAAGATAAGCTTGACTCCTTCTTCCTGCATTTGCTCTGCATAATTGATATTGGCGGCTTCATCAAAACGGGCCCTAAGTTCAATTTGCACGGTAACATCCTTTCCATTTTTGGCCGCATTAATGAGGGCACTAGCAATATGCGATACTTCGGCCAAACGGTAAATGGTAATTTTAATGGATTGCACTTTGGGATCCAAGGCAGCTTCCCGTAAAAACTTTACTACATAACTGAAAGTATGGTAAGGTGCATATAAGAGATAGTCCTTTTTGGCAATCTTATCTAGTAAGCTCCCCTGCAAATTTAATCCTGGAATGGGTAAGGGATCATTCACTTGATACAGCAAATCCTTTCGGCCCAAACTTGGAAATTTCATATAATCCCTTCTGTTATGGTAGCGCCCTCCGGGAATAATGCTGTCCATGCTATCAATTCCCATTTTTTCCATTAAATAGGCTAGAGTATCTGGATCGATGGTACTATCGTAGACAAAACGCACGGGATCTCCAGAACTTCGTTTGGCAACACTCTTTGAGATTTTCTCCAAAAAACTTCGGCTCAAATCACTGTCAATATCCAACTCGGCATCGCGGGTTATTTTAATCATGTGGGCCGAAATGCTTTCGTAGTAAAAAATACTGAAAATATTGCCCAAGCAATGACGAATCAAATCATCCAGAATGATGATGTATTTCTTTCCATCTTCTTCCGGAAGCACCACAAACCTATTGATTACACGCGGAATCTCAATCAAGGCATAGTTAACCTTGGTAGGAAATGTTTCGTCTTCTTCCTGCATCACCAATTTCACCGCAAGGTAGGCTGCGCTATCCTTGAGCAGAGGGAACTCTTCCAGTTCCGAAAGCATGATGGTTACCAGCGCCGGACTTACTACTCGCACATAATAATCGGAAATGAACTTACTTTGCGAAGGGGAAATTTGGGTTTCATTGATGATGTAAATATTCTCCTTTTCCAGTTCCTTTTCAATATCCCGTAAGATTCCCAAACTCGTATTTTGTTGTTTGATAACGATTTGGGTAATTTCTTCCAACAAATCGGTTGCCAAAAAGCCTCCCAACTCACTTCTACCTCCTTTTCCGGCTTCAACAATGTGCTTTATGGTAGCATAGCGTACCTTAAAAAACTCATCCAAATTATTTGAAAAAATCCCCAAAAAACGAAGCCGTTCCAATAAAGGAACCGAGGGGTCTTCGGCTTCCTGAAGTACGCGGGCATTAAACTGCAACCAGCTTAAATCACGGTTAATGTACCTATGGGGTATTTTTTTGTGAGGGGTCGTTCTATTCATCGCGTAAGTCTCGTGGAAAAACTGTTTTCACCGTTACCCCTGTGGATACACTACTCCATTGATCCTCATTAAATTGAAGAATCACAAATCCACAGGTGGGAACATTGTCAAGATACTCGTTTCCCAACATATTTGCAATAGAGGTAAAGGCATGGTTGTGCCCAACAATCATGACCGTGGCATACTTGTCTTTCAAGTTTTTGATGACATCCATTACCTTATGGCCGCTGAAATCATACAAATTATGATTGATTTCAAAATGATCTCCCGAAAGTTGAAAAGCATCTTTAAAGTACTGAGCAGTGGATAAGGCCCTTGTAGCATCGCTCGTCACGATTACATCGGGTGCCTTGAAGTGTTCCGAAACATAGTTGGAAACCATTTTAGCATCATTCTTCCCTCTTGTTTTCAAGGGTCTTTTGTGGTCTATAACATCTGTTTCCCAAGAAGATTTTGCGTGACGCACCAAGTAAAGTGTTTTCATGATAGGTTAGTTAGCGTATAATTATTTAAGGAGCGAGGCGTTCAATAATCCAATCAAGCCCTTCCAAACGGTACCGAATGCGGTCATGCAAACGGTTAGGCCGTCCTTGCCAAAATTCAAACTCCAAAGGGGCTACCACATAACCACCCCAATTCATTGGTTTTGGAACATCCTTTTTTTCGTAGAGACGTTCCAATGCTTCCAATTCATTTTCAAGTGTCATCCGATTCTCTACTATTTCACTTTGATGGCTCACCAAGGCCCCTAATTGACTCCCTTTAGGACGTGAGGCAAAATAATTTCAGAATCTTCTTTACTAGTCTTGGAGGCCGTGCCTTTAATGATGACTAATGTTCGTTCTGCATTGGGCCAAAAAAGGAAGGCTGACACCTTGGGGATTTGCTTCAATGGCTTTGCCTTTGGCACTTTGGTAATTGGTGTAAAAATAAATCCGTTTTCGTCGTATTTTTAGAGCACTACCCCTACCCCTAGGAAAACCATCGGCAGCAACCGTAGAGAAGGTCATTGCATTTACTTCATCTATGCCCCCACGGCATTTGCCTGATAAAACCACGTTCGGAATTGTGACAGTTTTCATCAACCGAATCTACATCCAGTACATTCTTTTTTGGTAAGCTTTTCCGATAATCGTGAAGGTTGTCTCTCATATAAAATACAGAGCAGTATTGCTTATTTTAGTTATGATTGCAATTTACGAGTTTTTCAAAACGTGCAAAAAATATCCTGTATTTAAATTTCGGTTAAATTGTTGAATTAGGTATTGGCCAATACCAATTTCTTTAGCAGGACGATTTGCCCCAAATGGTAATAGCAATGCTCGATCATGCCTTCGATGTTTCGTAGATACGTACCATATTTTTCATCCACGAAGGATTCTTCCCATTGGCTTTCAGGCAATTGAGCTACAAGAGAGGCGAATAGTTCAGCATCTTTCCAAAAAGTCATCAAAAAATCCTCCCATTGCTTTTGTGAAGTGATTGGGGGGAAATCAAAACTATAGGCATCCCGGATAGTAAGTGGACCGCCCTCCAGTACTTGTATTACCCCAGCAATGTAATAATGGATGTGTTGTGCTAATACGCCCACGGAGTTTGAAGAACCCACCGAACGTACGGCCATGCGCCAGTCCAAAGAATCAAGCTGCTCTCGATAGTTGGTATTGGCAACCCATTTCCCGTAAAGGATTACTTCTGTAAAACGAGTAGCTAGTTGCTGGGAAAGATTCATTTTGCTTTGTGTTTACAACAACTCAACCTCCTCTGGCACCGATAACAACAACACACATCCCTTATCTGACCTTACACTATGGGTTCCTTTGGGAGGGGTATATAAATAATCTCCCTGTTGAAGTTTTTCATCCACAATCGCACATTCTCCTTCCAACACAAATATCTCTTCTCCTGCCGGATGCGAATGGTAGGGGTAGGAAGCGTTTGGTTCAAATTTGAGTAAAATCGTTTTTGATCGATTGGTTTCTACGTCAAAACGCAAGGATTTTACGAAAACCCCTTCATAATGAACTTCGTTTTCAATTAAGGGCGTCCATTCTTTTAGGGTGCTGCGGGTGATATAATCTTTAATGGCCAAGGTAGCTGGGATTAAATGAATGAAATACTTTTTCCAAAGATACTATTTACCTTCCATTTTACAATTCTTTGATTTTTGGGAATCCAAATAACTATTCTTCTATTTTATCCTTGTGATCTTCTTCAAACGTTTTGTCTTCCTTTCGCGGCGAAAGTTTGTAGATGAGCCAACCAAAACCCAATATGAGGTGCAGGACAATTAAGATGATAATGATTAGGGTAATTGTGCTCATGGGGATATGTTTTTATTAAAAACTAAAGACTTTTCCATCCTCGGCAAGTTCTACCCTTGGAAAGAAGTTGTTTGCTTCCTTTCGGAAGAGTTCAAAATCAGTATATCGCCCGGAATAATGCCCCAAAAGAAGCATCCCTACCTGCGCCGCTTGGGCAATTTGGGCCGCCTGTGCAGCCGTACTATGCTTTGTTTTTTCACATAAGTCCTCGTGTAAGGATAAAAAAGTGGATTCATGATACAAAACAGTTGTACCTGTAATTTGTGGAACTATTTCGGGAAAATAAGCCGTATCACTGCAAAAAGCATAACTTTTTGGGACATCGGGAGGAGCAGTGACAGCCGCATTGGGAATGGTTTTTCCTTCACGATTTACTACATCAAAACCTTGCTTAAGTTTTGGGAAGTACCCTTGGTCAATCTTTGCTTTCACGGCAGCTTCCAAATTCAATTTCCGCTCTCCTTCTTTTTCCTGAAACAAAAACCCGTTGGTATACACTCTATGCTGTAAAGGGATGGTCGTTACAGTAAGAGTTTCGTCTTCAAAGATTCGTTGTGGTTGTTCACTTTCCAGCTCGTGGAACAGCAAGGGATAGTTGGTCCAGCTATTGCCCAACTTTAATTGCAAAGTAATGGCTTCCTTTATCCCTTTTGGCCCATAGACGTGCAATTCGGCTTCCCTGCCTAGCAACCGGAAGGTGGAAATAAGCCCCACAAGTCCAAAGAAGTGATCGCCATGCAAGTGCGATATGAAAATATGCTTGATTCGGGAAAACTTAACTTTATTCTTTCGCAACTCAATTTGAGTCCCTTCACCACAATCAATTAAGAACAAATGCCCTCTCATTTCCAGAACCTGAGCGGTAGGATGATAATTCGCCCGAGGAGTTGCAGAATGACAGCCTAGAATGGTAATTTTCAAAGGACAGGGTTTGTGGTTTAAGGTTATTGGAATTCGAAATTTAGGTTTTTGGTGCTAAAAACCCAAATCCCTTTCAATTTCTTCCATTTCAATCATATCCTCAGCTTCCTGAAGGGTGGGAACCACAATCATTTCATCGGGGATATCGTCTGGGTCAATGGCATTGTTAATCAATACCAAAGAATGCTTTCGGGCACGATGGGCATTGGAAAGCGGCAACAAAAGAAGTAATTCATCCAAGGATATGTGCGTGTATTTCAATAAATCAATCACTACATTTTTCCCTTTAAAATGGGTAAGTACTTGTTCACTCACATAGGGCACAAAATCGGTATAGGCGCCATGGTCGTCTTCCAATAAGGTATAGTTCTTATGTTGCGTAATCTTCATGATGCTTTATTTTTGAGGCTAAAAGATAAATGACGGCCATACGAATGGCAACCCCGTTCTGCACTTGGTCCAAGATGATGGCCTGTTTGCTATCGGCAACGTCACTGGTTATTTCAACCCCTCGATTGATAGGGCCTGGGTGCATGACAATAATTTCCTTGTTGAGGGAATCCAATATCTTTTTGTTGAGTCCAAATTGTTGCGCATATTCCCTTGTAGAGGGGAAATAACTAATATCCATACGCTCATTTTGCACCCGAAGCATGTTGGCTACATCACACCATTCCAGGGCTTTTATGAGGTTTCCTTCCACTTCTACACCTAGTTTATCTATATATTTAGGTATAAGTGTTTTAGGGCCACATACCTTTACCTTTGCTCCTAGCTTTTGAAGCGCAAATATATTGGACAAGGCCACTCGCGAATGCAAAACATCTCCCACAATGACCACTTTTTTACCAGCCACGTCTCCTAATTTTTCACGAATGGAAAAACAATCCAAAAGGGCTTGTGTAGGGTGTTCATGCGCTCCGTCACCCGCATTGACAATACTTGCTTTAATATGTTTTGAAAGAAAAACACCCGCGCCAGGGTTGGGGTGGCGCATCACCACCATATCCACTTTCATGGAAAGGATATTGTTTACCGTGTCTATAAGGGTCTCCCCTTTTTTAACGGAAGAAGAAGCGGCAGAAAAGTTAATCACATCAGCGGAGAGACGTTTTTCGGCTAACTCGAAGGAAAGCCGCGTTCGTGTACTGTTTTCGAAAAAGAGATTGGCAATGGTAATATCCCGCAGTGATGGAACTTTTTTGATAGGACGGTTGATAACCTCCTTAAAATGATCGGCCGTTTCGAAGATAAGTTGTATGTCTTCTTCGGTGATGTATTTAATTCCCAATAAGTGATTAACACTTAGTTCGCTCATAAGATTATTTTTCTACCAAATAAACTGCATCCTCGCCATCGTTCTCTTTCCAGCATACTTTTACTTTTTCGTTATTAATGGCATCTACTTGTCTTCCACGGTAATCGGGTTGAATAGGTAAATGACGGCTAAACCTCCTGTCGATAAGGGTTAGCAACTCAATTTCCAGAGGCCTCCCAAACGATTGAATGGCTGTCAACGCACTGCGAATACTTCTTCCGGTATAGAGTACATCATCAATAAAGACTACTTTTTGGTCTTCCACGATAAAATCGATCTTGGTCTTGTTTGCCTCAAGGGGTTTTTCGCTTCTGCGAAAATCATCCCTGTAAAACGTTATGTCAAGATAGCCTAAGCGTACCTTTTTGATTTTATATTCCTTTTCGAGCATGTATTTTAAACGCTCTGCCAAAAAAATACCTCTGGGCTGTATCCCAATAAGGACGGTATTTTCAAAAGTATCGTGATTTTCAATTAATTGACAAGCTAGACGGTGGAGCGCGATATTGATTTCAGTGGCGTTGAGAAGCACTTTTTGGCTCATAGGAAGTTCTGAATCTTGTTCAGGAGGCAAATTTAAGGGTTTTTGTTGAATTATTCGTTTTCAAAATCCAATTAATAAAAAAAGCCCTTCATTACTGAAGGGCTTTCGGTATATGCAAACAAAAGGATTATTTTTTCTTTCCTTCCATTTTGTCTTTGATTTCCTGAAGTTTGGCATTGGCATCCCCAAGGGTGGGTTTTGCCTCTTCGGCTTGCTGAGCAGCGGCTTTAGCAGCTTGCTTTACAATCTTAGCCTCTTCTTCTTTATGGATAGACATGTGGGAAGCCACTACTTTCTTGAATTCTTTGTTGAATTCAATAATGATGAATTCTGCTTCCTCACCTTTTTTCAATTCACTACCGTCTTCTTTTTCAAGGTGACGTTTGGGAACAAAAGCGCTAATGTCTTCGTTAAAATTGATGACCGCTCCTTTGTCTACCATTTCGTCAATTTTGGCAGTGTGCTTAGTCCCTACCGCAAACTCATCCTCGTACTTATCCCAAGGGTTTTCGGTAGTTTGTTTGTGACCTAGGCTTAACTTACGGCCTTCCACGTCCAATTCAAGAACCACTACTTCCAATTTATCACCAATGTTGGTAAATTCACTTGGATGCTTGATTTTCTTGGTCCAAGAAAGATCGCTAATATAGATAAGACCATCAATTCCCTCTTCCAATTCTACGAATACTCCAAAATTGGTGAAGTTACGAACAATACCGGTGTGCTTAGAGCCTACAGGATATTTTGCCGTAATATCGGTCCATGGGTCTGGGGTCAATTGCTTAATACCCAATGACATTTTACGCTCTTCACGATCTAAGGTCAAAATCACAGCCTCAACCTCATCACCTACATTTACGAAATCTTGGGCGCTACGCAAGTGGGTAGACCAAGACATTTCGCTAACGTGAATAAGACCTTCTACCCCCTCGGCAACTTCAATAAACGCTCCGTAGTCGGCAATAACCACTACTTTACCTTTTACCTTATCTCCTACTTTCAGCTCTTTTCCAAGTGCTTCCCATGGATGAGGGTTCAATTGCTTAAGTCCCAATTGGATACGGGTTTTATCTTCATCAAAATCAAGGATAACCACGTTCAATTTTTGATCAAGCTCCACAATCTCATTGGGGTGATTGATACGTGACCAAGAAAGGTCGGTAATGTGGATCAATCCATCTACGCCACCTAAGTCTACGAACACACCGTAAGAAGTTACGTTTTTCACAACACCTTCCAGTACTTGTCCTTTTTCAAGCTGGCCAATGATTTCTTTTTTCTGTTCTTCGATATCGGCCTCGATCAACGCTTTGTGAGAAACCACTACGTTTTTGAATTCGTGGTTGATTTTTACAATCTTGAATTCCATGGTTTTTCCAACATATACATCGTAATCGCGGATAGGCTTCACGTCGATTTGCGATCCTGGCAAGAAAGCTTCAATACCAAATACGTCAACGATCATACCTCCTTTGGTACGGCATTTAACGAAACCATTTACCACGGTTCCCTCATCATGTGCCTTGTTTACGCGATCCCATGCCTTGATGGTACGGGCCTTACGGTGAGAAAGGATTAATTGCCCGGTAGCATCTTCGCGTACGTCAATCAATACTTCTACCTTGTCACCCACTTTCAAGTTGGGGTTGTAACGAAATTCGTTCAATGAAATAACGCCTTCACTCTTGGCATTGATGTCGATAATGGCATCACGGTCGGTTAGGTGAACCACCACGCCTTCTACCACTTCGTCGTCAAGGGTGTCTACAAAATTCTCGGCTACCAATTTTTCGAACTCCTTTAATTGTCCTTCGTCTACTTGGTCAATGCCTTCTTCGTAGTTGTGCCAGTTAAAATCTTTTAGGAATTTTTCAGGGTTTGCTTCTTTTGCAGAAACTTCCTGCTTGGGTTGAGCTACTGCTTTTTCTTCTACTGCAGTTTCCTCATTTTGTGCTTTTTCAGCCATTGGAATAAATTGTGCGTTTGATTAATAAATAGGTATTAATTTCACGCTTTGTATCCTGTGTTCTTTCTGAAAGTGATGCAACGGTCCCACAGGAGGGTTATCTTGTTGTTTCTCAAATCCTTCTTGCTTTCAGTAAATGTTGCCAAAAAGGGTGGCAAAAGTAGTGTTTTTGTTTTTATATTCAAAAGGTTTCAGCTCAAAAACTATTATTTTTAAATACAATAAACTGTTTATCTTTAGGATGTAAATTCGTTTTTATGAAGACCGGAAGATTGGAAGCCTTCAGTGATGGCGTACTAGCTATTATCATTACCATTATGGTACTGGAATTGAAAGCGCCACAGGAAGTCTCGCTTGAGGCCTTGAGCCATGAATGGCCCATTTTTGCTAGCTACCTATTTAGTTTTATCTACCTGGGAATCTATTGGAACAACCACCACCATCTTTTTCAGGTCACCGAAAAGGTGAACGGAAAAATCCTCTGGGCCAATTTGCATTTGCTTTTTTGGCTATCGTTGATTCCCTTTACCACCTCCTGGCTGGGAGAACACTACACCGAATCCTTAACGGTAGCGCTCTATGGAATGAACCTGCTCCTTTGCGCCATTGCCTATTTTATTCTTCAAAATGCCATTTTGGCCTTTCACGGGGAAGATTTTATCTTAAAAAGGCACATTGGGAAGGACTTTAAAGGGAAAGCCTCGGTGGTTTTGTATATCGTTGGACTGTCCTTATCCTACGTCAATAGCTGGCTGGCTATTGGTTTTTATATACTGGTTGCCGTTATTTGGGTAGTTCCGGATAAGCGCATCGAAAAGCACCTCCCCTAGTCTTTTTTACCTCTTTTTAGTTAAAATGTGTTAAATAACTACTTTGTTATGCATAGTACTGTAACATTTTTATTTGGGTGTCGTCTATCTAGTAAATCAATCATTAATCAAAAAACGAACAATCATTTAAAACCAATTATCATGAGAACGTTAGACAGAAACACCCTAGTAGAAAAACCTAAAAACTCTGTAGGATTTGTGTGGAACAGCAAAAGAAGATTTAGATAATCCATCCTTAAACACCCATAACGATGAACCGTCTTTTTAAAACCACACTTGTCATTAAGAGAGAGCAAACGCGCCGGGACTTACACTTTTTAAAAAGAATGTGTTTCCCCAATGTAACCTCAAGCCAATCGGAATGCTACGAAATCTGCACCGTCTGAGGAAAGCAAAACCAACCCAAAGCCACTAAAATAGTGGCTTTTTTTATACCCTTCCCGCAATGCGGTCTTTGGCCAATTGCAGCAAAATATGAAACTGATCTTCCTGGTTGGTTTCGCTATTATCAATTACAATTGCATCTTTGGCAATTTGCAAGGGAGAATCCTTTCGGGTGGAATCAATCTCATCGCGTTCGGTGACGTTTTCCATCACTTCTTCAAAACTAATCTGCTCTCCCCTATCCTGCAATTCCTTGAAACGTCTTTTGGCACGCACTTTGGCAGAAGCGGTCATAAAGATTTTCAACTCGGCATGGGGAAACACCACCGTCCCAATATCGCGGCCATCCATGACAATGCCTCCCTCCTTGCCCATTAATTGTTGCTGCTCAACCAATTTTCTTCGCACTTCCGAAACCGTGGCCACGGGGCTTACAAATTCAGATACCTCGAGGGTCCTAATTTGCTGCTCTACGTTTTCGCCATTTAAATAAATATCGGCCTTGCCAGCATCGTTTTTTTTGAATACCAGCTCAATTCCCGGTAAAGCCTCAATAAGTTTTTCCTTGTTGAATTGTTTTTCTGAAATAAAACCCTTCCGAATGGCAAACAGGGTAACAGCACGGTACATGGCGCCAGAGTCCACAAAAACATATCCCAAATAATCGGCCAATTGCTTGGCGACGGTACTTTTTCCCGTAGATGAGTGTCCGTCAATCGCAATGGTAATCTTCCGCATTATTGTAGGTTGATGTTGAGCCCAAAAAAGCTGGTTGCCGCTGCCGAATTGTATTTGGAATAGGCATAGCTAAGGCGAAGTTTATTGAGTTTGATGGAGAATCCCGCGCTTAATCCGGCAAAGGAACGTTGTTCAATAATCCTAAGTTCTTCCCCTCTTCGCAAGTTGTACCCCAAGCGAAGGTTGAATCCGCTTTCTGGGAACAGTTCAACACCCACGATCATATGCCGAAAGGCATTGTCTATAAAGGTGATTTTTTCGGAAGTGCTATTTCCTTCCAAATCAATTTCATCGCGGTTGGGATTGGCAAAAGCCACGTTCCAACGCTGCATATTCTCTAGGGTGAAATGCCAACGAATAGGAATATTCTGAAGGGTTTGCGAAATACCCAAAACCACTTCAAAGGGAAGTTGCTCAACGGTTGTGTCGTACGGTTTTATTTGGGTCCCCAAATTTCGGGCAACCCCGGTGATGTGTAAGTCCCAATCTTCATAAACATACATTACTGCCAAATCCAAGGCCACTCCATAGGAAGTATATTGTTCCAATTTGGAGGAAATAAATTTTACGTTTCCACCAATATGAAAATTGGTAAAGGCAATATTTCGGGCATGCCCAAACGACAACGCTACTTCACCCCCACCAAAACTACTGGTGGCATTTCCCTGTTCATCGTAACCATCAAACTTTCCATAATTGATGTAAGTTACCCCAGTATGGAGAACCTGCGTCCTTCGGTCCCATAAATAGGCATACGAAGCCGTTCCATAGCTTACATCGCCCAAGTAATTATTGAAATTGAGGGATAACTGGTTATCCATTTCTGGATTAATGCTCGCAGGATTATACATCCCTTGGGTTGGATCGTAATCGTAGTTGGTGACTACCTTTCCTCCCAGGGCAACCTGCCTAGGGGATATGCCCAAATTAAGAAACTGATAGGTACTTCTACCCCCCACTTGCGCAATGGCAGTTGAAGCAAGAATAAAAAAACCTAAAAAAGTAAGTTTCTGAAGCATGAAGCAAATTCCGTTCCTTGGACTTTAAACGACTACAATGATAATTTATTTTTGTCGGTAAAAAAAGGATTCGGTAGTATCGTTTCTATGAGAGTTTCTTAGCACCTTTTACCTTCTGTTTGGTAATCGCCACATCCAACACCTCACTCATTTCTTTTACATAATGAAACGTAAGCCCTTTGAGGTATTCGGGTTTAATCTCTTCCACATCACTACGATTTTCTTCACAAAGCACAATTTCCTTGATGCGCGCTCTTTTGGCAGCCAGTATTTTTTCTTTTATCCCTCCTACGGGAAGCACTTTTCCGCGTAGCGTAATCTCACCAGTCATGGCAAGGCTTTTCTTCACTTTTCGTTGTGTGAATAACGACACTAGCGAGGTAAGCATGGTAATTCCTGCGCTGGGGCCATCTTTGGGAGTAGCTCCTTCGGGCACGTGGATGTGGATGTTATAATGTTCAAAAACCGAAGGGTCAATTCCCAATTTTTCGGCATTGGATTTTATATATTCCAAAGCAATGGTAGCCGATTCTTTCATCACCGTTCCCAGGTTTCCAGTCATGTTCAATGTTCCTTTACCCTTTGATATAGCCGATTCGATAAACAAAATATCTCCTCCAACCCTTGTCCAAGCCAATCCGGTAACCACTCCGGCTACTTCATTGTTCTCATATTTATCGCGCTCCATTTTGGGGCTTCCCAATACCTCTACAATCATGTCGTTGGTTACTTTTGGATTATACGGTTCTTCCATGGCAATTTTCATGGCCGCATGCCGCACCATTTTGGCGATTTGCTTTTCCAGTAGCCTAACACCACTTTCACGGGTATAGCCTTCCACGATTTTTTCTAATTGGGGCTTTCCAATTAACATATCTTTTGCGGACAAGCCATGTTCCTTCAACTGTTTGGGCAGCAAGTGCCGTTTGGCAATTTCTACTTTTTCCTCAATGGTATAGCCCGATACATCAATAATTTCCATTCGATCACGAAGCGCAGGTTGAATTGGACTCAAACTATTGGCCGTTGCAATGAACATTACTTTGGAAAGATCATATCCCAATTCTAAAAAATTATCGTAAAAGGCTGAATTTTGCTCTGGATCCAAAACCTCAAGCATGGCAGAGGAAGGATCTCCTTGGTTACCCATGGATAATTTATCAATCTCATCCAGCACGAAAACCGGATTGCTCGTGCCTGCCTTTTTTATGCTCTGTAGGATTCTTCCGGGCATGGCGCCAATATAGGTTTTGCGGTGCCCCCTTATTTCGGCTTCATCCCGAAGCCCGCCCAAGGACATTCTCACATATTCCCTTCCCAATGCTTCTGCAATGGATTTTCCCAAAGAGGTTTTTCCCACTCCCGGAGGGCCGTACAAGCAAAGGATAGGCGATTTCATATCATTTCGAAGTTTCAAAACGGCTAAATATTCAATAATTCGGCGCTTTACATCGTCCAATCCGTAGTGGTCACGGTCCAAAATTTTTCTAGCTCGCTTTAGGTCAAATTTGTCTTTGCTGAATTCATTCCACGGCAATTCTAGCATAAGGTCTAAATAATTCCGTTGAATACTGAATTCGGCCACTTGTGGGTTCATTCGCTGCAATTTGGCCAGTTCCTTTTCAAAATGTTCCTTCACATTCTTGTTCCATTGCTTGGCTTTTCCCTTGGCGCGCATTTCCTCAATTTCGGCTTCATATGAGTTGCCGCCCAGTTCTTCTTGGATGGTCTTCATTTGTTGCTGAAGAAAATACTCGCGTTGCTGCTTTGAGATATCACTCTCTACCTTAGACTGAATATCCATACGCAAGGAAAGTTTTTGCAGCTCAAGGTTCAAGAACTTGAGGGTTTCCATAGCGCGCTCCTGCAAATCGTTGATTTCCAAAAGCTGCTGCTTTTCGTTTACCGAAATATTGAGGTTGGAACACACAAAATTGATAAGAAACGGGGCACTTTCAATGTTTTTGATAGCAAAAGCCGCATCGGAAGGAATATTGGGGCTGTCCTTAATGATTTCCAAAGCCAGTTCCTTGATAGAATCTATAATGGCGTTAAATTGCTTGTCATTTGTTGCTGGGCGGGCTTCAGCCACTTCTTTGATGGTCGCCGTTAAATAAGGTTCGGTAGTAACCATCTGGGCCACTTTAAAGCGTTTCTTCCCCTGAATGATGACGGTGGTGTTACCGTCGGGCATTTTCAACACGCGTAAAATACGGGCAACGGTGCCAATGGTATTGATATCTTCAAAACCAGGGTTTTCCTTGGATTCTTCCTTTTGGGAAACCACGCCTATCACCTTCCCCCCTCGATTGGTTTCATTGATGAGCTTAATGGATTTGTCCCTCCCAGCAGTTATGGGAATGACTACTCCGGGGAATAAGACTGTATTTTTTAGCGGAAGGATGGGCAAGGTTTCGGGCAATTGCTCTTTTGCCATGGCATCTTCATCTTCGGGGGTCATTAAAGGGATTAATTCTGCATCTTCATTAAAATCCTGAAATGACAAACTGTCTATGGGTATCAATTTTGCTTTCGTCATAATTCTATTTGAGACATTCTGTCGCAAAAATATAAGTTGCAACGGTCTTCTTTACTACATTAGTGGTGAATATTTTAGGCAAACAAGCAAAAAATCAATGGTTTACCTCTTTTTTTTCATTCCTATAAGTCAATAGTTATGCCACGAAAAAAAAATGTACCTCCAGTGTAACATTTGTGAATAGCCATTATCTCTATACCAAACGGTTGTTTTTGGCTAACCGATCAAAAAATAGAAACGTTACTCGCTCTTTGTCCTGAAGGGAAATCAGTTGGCACAATTGGAAATTGTACAACCGCTATCACAAGGCTATGTACAACACGGCACTACGGATAGTGAAAAATACTGCCGAAGCCGAAAGATGTTATGCAAGAATCGTTCATTGCGGCGTTCAGCAAGCTGGATTCATTTAAGAGCACGGCTACCTTTGGTTCCTTGGCTAAAAGCGTATTGTAGTAAACAATAGCATTGTTCAGTTCGAAAAAACCAACGATATACAGAGCTGCTAGAACGGGGCATTAGAGAAAAAGCCGAAGAAAACTTTGGGATGGAAGAGAGTGAGGATTATACGCAAGTACAAACCTCTCAATTACTAAGGTATTATGGCTACACTGAATTGAAAATTACCAAAACATTCTTTCGCTCCACTTTATTGAAGGCTATGATTATGAGGAGATTTGTGACATTCTCCAAATAAGTTATGCCAACTGTAGAACCATGATTTCCCGTGCCAAGGAAAGTTTGAGAAGTAAATTAATGGTAGGTGTATGAAATGTCTATTTAAAATTAACCATCATAAGATACATGGATTAGGCATTTTGGTATTTCAATGCTAAATAGTTAAAAATCATGAAACAAAAAGACCATATCGAAACTTTATTTGAACGATTGGAAGGCAATTTTGACCTTTCGGAAACCCCGACGGGTCACCAACAACGGTTTTTGGAAAAACTAAAGGCACAGCAGCCACAAAAAAGGAGCGTTTCCTGGTGGAAACACCTTTCGATAGCAGCTTCTATTGTATTGCTATTGGGCATTGGATTTTTTGCACTTTCACAAAAAGACACTACCACCGATTTAGCCAGCATTTCTCCAGAAATGGAAAAAACACAATCTTTTTTTATCACAACGATCAACCAAGAAATTGAAACCCTAAAAAGCTTCCAGGATGAAGACACCAAGCAATTGGTGGCTGATGCCCTTCAACGTTTGGAGTTGCTAGAGGAAAGTTACGAAAAACTAAAACTGGATTTGGTAGAAAGTGGTAACGACAGGCGGGTAATTGCCGCCATGATTGCCAATTTCCAAAGCAGAATTGACCTTCTACAGCAAGTCTACACCACCATGGAAGAAATTAAAACACTTAAAGCAAACACTCATGAAACAATTATGTAACCTTTGCCTTTTGGCATTTTTATTGCCCATTGCCGTATGGGCTACCAATCCCAAGTTTGACGGGAAATACACCAAAGAAAAAAACCTCAAAAAGGAGTTTTCCGTAAATTCGGATGCGCTACTCAAGGTTGACAATAGCTACGGTAATATTGATATCGTTAGCTGGAATGAAAACAGGATTGTTATTGAGGTCCTTATCCGTACAAATGGGAATGATGAAGAAAAGGTTCAGGAAAAACTGAACGATATTGACGTAGATTTTTCTGGAAGTGCCTCGATGGTAACGGCCAAAACCATTTTCAAGGACAAAAAGAACTCCAACTGGAGCTGGTGGGGAGGCAGTAATAAGAATGTCCATATGGAAATTAATTATACCATAAAAATGCCCATTACCAACAGCGTTGACCTCAATAACGATTATGGCAGTATTACCCTTAATGAATTAAAAGGAGTTGCAAAAATCAATTGTGATTATGGCCAAATCAATATTGGAAAGCTTGAGGCCGATAATAACTATCTTAATTTTGATTACACCAAAAACTCCACTATAGGGTATATGAAAAGTGGAAAGATCAACGCCGATTATTCCAGCTTCAGCATCGACAAAACCGAAAATATTGAGCTGAATGCAGATTATACCCATTCTGAAATTAATGAAGCTGGTTATGTTAATTATAATTGTGACTATGGAAAGCTAGAATTGGGCAGTATTGGTAAGCTTGTGGGGCGTGGCGACTACATCCCCGTGAAATTAAAAAAACTTACCGCCAGTTTAAACATTAATACCGATTATGGATCTGTTACGGTAGACCGGATGACTTCTTCCGTGAAAGAGGTGACCATCAATTCAGACTATGCAGGTATTAAATTGGGCTACGATAGCAACTGCAGTTTCAATTTTTACATTGATCTTTCCTACGCAAGCCTTGACGGAGAAAATAATTTGGAAGTGATGAAAACCGCAAAAGACAACTACAGTAAAACCTATAGCGGTTATTATGGTAATAAAGACTCTGGAAACACCATTACAATCAATTCCGATTATGGAGGAGTTACCCTTCAAAAAATGTAATATAAATCCTTTTAGATAGCACATCTCAGAAAAAAAACATAATAGATCATTCAACTAAAAAAATTAAACCCATGAAAACACTTTCAAAACTAACCCTAACCCTTGCATTGACACTCTTTGGTTTTACACAAATGGATGCGCAGTGGGGGCAAGAAAAAGTAGTAGGTAACGGTAATATCACCACAAAGAGCGTAACTACCGGAAATTATGATGAAATTAAATTGGTAGGTTCCATAGACGTTCACCTTGAAAAAGGAACCGAAGGAAACATATCGGTGACGACCGATGAAAACCTACAGGAATATATTTCCATTGAGGTAAATGGAGGCGAATTGGTTATCAAAACCAAAAGAAATTACTACCTCAAAACCAAACATGGCGTCCATGTAACCGTTCCTTTTCAGGATTTGAGCGAAGTGAGCTTGACCGGCTCTGGTGATATGGACTCAAAAGATACCATCAAGGCAAATGATTTTGAGGTTTCCCTTACGGGCTCTGGCGATATTACCTTGACCCTGGACGCACAAATGGTTGACACCGATATTACAGGTTCTGGAGATATCACCCTTTTGGGCACTACCAATAATTTAAAGGTAAACGTTACTGGAAGTGGTGATTTTAGGGGGTTCGATTTACAGGCCAACCATACCGAAGTACGGGTAAGTGGTTCGGGTGATGCTAAAGTAGTGGCAAAGCAAAGCCTCAATGCGCGTGTTAATGGTTCGGGGGACATTACCTACAAAGGAAATCCCGAAAAAAGTGATACCAAAACTTCCGGGTCCGGAGATATTAGTTCCTTTTAATTAAAGACCATCATGAAAAAAAACTTTTATACCGTTCTCATCCTACTCTTGGTTAATATAAACTTGTCCTTTTCTCAGGAAAGACAAACCTTAACCGCAGAAGATCTTACGCTTCTTGTAGGGGTCTGGGAAGGCAGTTTGACCTATCGGGATTATCAAACCGATGAACCGTATACCCTTCCAGCGATGATCCAAATTAGCAATACCGAAGATAAACATACCCTTAAAGTGGTGACCAGTTTTCCTAATGAACCGAAGGCTAATAACACCAGTACATGGATTATTTCGGAAAATGGAACGAAATTGAATGGTGAAAAGGTAGTTTCTGTGAAAAAATTGGGAGATGGAGGTTGTGAAATTATTACAAATGAAGAAGGTATCGACGGAAATGACAACAAACCTGCTTTAATGAAGATAACCTATACCATTGGTAAAGAAACGTTCACCAATAAGAAAGAAGTCCTATTTGAAGGAACGAAGGAATGGATAGAACGAAATAAGTTTTCTGCGACTCGATCCACAAAACAGTAATCCTTATCATTTATAACCATTGCAAAACCCAGCTGCTTAGCTGGGTTTTTTTATTGAAAGAACGTACAAAAAACTCAAACCATCTCTGCGGCTTCCTCTCCTGTATTAATGGCCCCTTCCATAAATCCTTGCCAGTCGGCCAAATGTTCCCCTGCAAAAAGCGTATGTAAAAAAGGTGCACGAAGTATGGGCATTACACGAAACCATTGGTCTTTACCATAGAGCGCATAAGCTCCTTTAGAATAAGTATCTCCGCCCCAGTAATAATTTACCTGTGAGGTTAACTTTTGGGCTACATCGCCAAAATGGGGCTGTAGAGTTTCATTAATCATCTTTGCATTCCAGGCATCGGTTTGATTGGCTATGACGGCTGCTTTTTCCCCAATGCTATAGGAAATAAGCACTCCACTCTTCGATTGTTGGTTTTTTGTTGCGTGGTAGAAATAATGGGGGCTTTGATCGGTCACCATATCAAAGCTTTCGTCTTTCCAAAAACGTTCATTAAACAACAGTGCGTGTTTGTTGATACGGGCATATTGCAATTCATTGATTGCGCTTACCTTTTCTTCTGGAAGCAATGGTTGCCAAGCTATTTTATTAATGGCAAAAGTAGGGATGGTGCAGATTAATTTATCGGCTTCAAAAAAAGCTCCATTATCACAATACACCTTCACGGTAGTGTCCTGAACAATTTTGGTAACGGTATGTTTCAGTAAAATCTTTTCCTTACCAATTTGTTCAGCAAGAAGTTCAGCCAGCATTCCATTTCCGCCCTTAATTTTAAGGTCCATTTCATTTTTTTCACTGCTTTCGGCATATTCGGCCAATGCAGCAAAACCGGAAACTTGACGGATACTCTCACCAAAATCGGTACTGTCCAATAATTCCCGAATATCCAAATCTCGCCCATCGCAGCCATTTTGGACCAAATAGCGCCACCAATCCATTTTATCCAATACCCACTGGTCTTTTTGGGACAATTGGCCGTAATTTTCCAAAAGTTGGGTCATGGTTTTGTTCCATTGTTCACTATAGTCCCATTTCCCTGCTGGGGAATACTGGCCTTTGTAAATTAAGTGGGTATCCAATTGGTTGTTTTGCAACTCCAATTTAAACTCGTCACAAAGTTCCCGCATGCGGGTATGGGAATTTCCTACCCATTCGCCGCCCAGTTCAATGGTAAGATCTTGGTTTATTTTGTGGGAAAACACGCGACCGCCTATTCGGCCACGGCTTTCCAAAACAATACAGTCAATATTGCGTTGCTTGAGTTTGTAGGCTGCTGCAAGACCAGCAAAACCTGCTCCAATAATGATTACTGATTTTGCCTTGGGGATCAAGACATTCCCAAAACTAGGGGTGGGCATTAACAAACTACCTGCGGCTGCTACAGTAGTCTGCTTGATAAATTTTCTGCGAGTTGACATAACGGTTGGTATTAGTGGTTATATAATCTATTTTGAAAAAAGCCTTTTCAAAAAGTATACTCACATCCGTTATGCCTAATCACATATACTTTAATTCACCAAATTGGAATACTATTGTAGGGTAATAACAAAATATCCATTGGTGACTTCATAAACCGTTGGATCGTTGCCTAAAGGATCCACTGCGCTAAAGGTAAATCCACCTTCAAGGATACCGCTACTGTATTCATAACTAAATATAGAGAGTGTACCAGGGCTTGATTTGAACAAAATGGAATTACCAATATTGGGGTTATGAATACCCACTTTTTCATCTCCAACTTCGAAGAAAGGAGACATTTCAAAATCTCCAATTTCAATATCGATAGGAAACGAAACCGTTAAACTGGTATTGGTAACCGAATCGATGGAAGTAATGGTAATAATGGTTGCACCGTTAAAGGGACTTTGGGTAACTTCAATAGAATCTGGCACATAAGAAATACCATCAATATCTGCCGTGAAGGAATTTTCTACATTGCCACTATTTTCAATAAAATCAACCCTAAAGCTTCCTTCCGTAATTTGGACCGAAGGTCCTCCTGCGATGGGATCTTGACCCGTAAAAGAAAATAAGGCCCTTAGTTTTCCGGTTTCATTACCAAATTCGGTAATGGTGAGCGTTCCCGTTTCGGGTACCGAATTAAATGACTCGCCTCCCATGGCATCGTTATAAGAAGCAAAAAGAATGGCGCCGTTTGAAATGGGCATCCCTGCCGGCGGGAAGGTGTAGGTTCCTATTCCTCCTATATTTTGAGGGATATCAATGCGAATTTGGGCTCCATTTGCAGCAGTTGCCACAATATTGATCATGGGGGTATCAAACACCACGCTAGTGGTGACCTCAAGGGTTTCGTCAATAAATTCATTTCCGTCTACCAAAGCAAAGAAATTGGGGGCAGGGTCTACATTACCGCCATCGCCACCATCATCACAAGCATTTGCATCTGCAGTACCGGCCACTAATTCAATACTCACATTTTCAAAGACCCCTTCCGTTACTACAACGGTTTCTGTGGTTGTGCCGCCGCTTCCATTATCTACTTCACGTTTTGCCGTAAATTGAAATGTACCGCTTGCCGATAGAGTATCGGGATCATAAGATGATATAATAAGGGATCCCGAACCACCAACATCTGCAAGGGTGACATAGGGGTTGGTTTGAGTCACAGGAATATATTGTGCTGGATTCGTTCCTAAAGAAAGATCAAAGGTACACTCCCCTACACTATTAGCTACTAGAGAAAGTACATCACCACTTTGATTAATTCCAGCAATGATAAAAACTCCGTCGTTAAGTTGCGCTGTAACCGAAGTAGCCGTAAAAGGGTCTCCATTCACCTTTGCGGTAAAAACAGCATCGTTATTTGAGCCATCATCAGTCACAAATTCGCCTTCCAAAGTTTCATTGGTACAGCTTGTCACCACTAGGGCAAAAACAAATAAGAGGATTCGGTTAAGTAAAAATATTCTTTTCATAGGGCAAGAAAATTAGTTTGCTTAGGTATGTAACGCAAACATAAGTAAAAATTGTTTAATCTGTTCTTTTTCTTGGAACTCGCAGCAGTAAAATCACACCAATGGCAAAAAACACAATAAGAAATAAAACCGAATTGCGCATACTGCCCGTGAGTTGATCAATAAAGCCGTAAATAAGCATTCCTATGACGATTCCTATCTTTTCGGACACATCATAAAAACTAAAATAAGAGGTTGTATCCTGTGTTTCGGGCAAAAACTTTGAATACGTAGAACGTGAAAGTGACCTTATTCCCCATGACAAAGAAGACCAACAATTCAAAGCAGCACGATATGCCAAAATTGATTGAGGATTCCATAAAGAAAGCGAGGCAAATAGCAATCCAAATAAGGTTGATCACGATAAGGGTTTGAAACGTTTCCATACCTTTCGGAAGCACAGGAAGTAAGAATAGCTCCCAAAACAGCCACCAATTGAATAATCAAAATACTAATAATAAAGCCCATGGTTTTTACCGTCATCCTCCCCAACTTATTTTCTTGCTCCCCAAAATAGGTTGCCACCAGCATAATGGTTTGTACCGCCATACTATAGACAAAAAAAGCAGATAAGTACCTTTTTAGCTTTTTGTTTTTCAGAAAGAGATAAGTATACTTTTGAGTTCCTTAAGCCCGTTGAACAATACATGACGATGAATTTTCACATCGTTCTTGGCTCCTTTCGGCAAAAAGTGGAAAGAATATTGACTAAATAATATCCGCAAATTCTACCGGCATTAAAAAATTCTCATGGCCTGCATAGGCTCTTCGAGCCCAAAAGTATTTGGAAACATGACCATGGCAAGATTTACAATAAGCAGGATAACACTCCCAATATAGCCTAATGAATATCCTTTGGCGCTCACCCTGTCTTGTTGCTCGGGGAAAGCAATGTCTGGCAGGTACGAATTATAAAAAACCAAACTCCCCCAAAACCCGATCAATCCCAAATAATAAAAAAGCAAGCTCAAGTAAATGTGATCTAAATTGAAAAAGTACAACCCTATGCAGGACAAAGCTCCCAAATAGCAAAAGAACCGCATAAAATTTTTCTTATTGCCCACATAATCTGCTATCCCTGATAAAAAAGGGGAAATAATGGAAACCGTTAAAAAAGCAGCTGCCGTGGTGTAACTTATTAAAGGAGTACTGCGTATTTGACCACCAAAAACCGACACGGTCTCAATGTCTTGCGATTTGAAAAGTGCCGCATAAAAAATGGGGAATACTGCCGAAGCGATCACCAAGCTATACACCGAGTTTGCCCAATCGTAAAATGCCCAAGCATTCAAGAGCTTTTTGCTTCCTTTAGGTAGGTTTGCCATACTGAAAATAAAAAAAGCCACTTTTGCAAGCGGCTTAGGGTTGGTTAGTTCTTATTTTTTGAAATTTGTCACTCCAAATTTTTTGGCTTCTGCTCTTGCGTCAGGAGCCCAATCGGTAATGTTTTTTATCCGGGTATCGCTGGAAGGGTGAGTGCTTAAAAATTCGGGCGGGGCTTGCCCCCCACTATTGGCTTTCATACGTTCCCACAATTGTGCCGCCACCATAGGATCATATCCCGCAATGGCCATTAAATACAATCCTATCTTGTCTGCTTCACTTTCATGGTTTCTACTAAAAGGGAGCATGACCCCAACGGTAGTTCCTATTCCATATGCCTGATTGAAAATTTGTTGATTTTTAGGATCTTTACTCAATGCAATGTTTCCTGCAACAGCCCCTATTGCTTGCAATTGTCCGGCACTCATGCGTTGTTGGCCATGATTGGCTAGGGCGTGTGCCACTTCGTGGCCCATTACTGCAGCCAAACCTGCCTCGTCCTGCGTAATTGGTAAAATACCTGTATATACCACAATTTTACCTCCGGGCATGCACCATGCATTAACCTCCGGACTATCAACTAGGTTGTATTCCCATTGGTAGTCATTCAAATAGCCCGCATATCCGTTGGCATTTAAATACCGTTCAGCTGCAGCAGCTATTTTTTGCCCAACATTTTTCACCATTTGTGCATCTGCCGTTCCTTTTACAACGTTGTTTTCAGACAAAAACTGATCATACTGCTGAAAGGCCATAGGAAATATCTGAGAATTGGGTACCAGTGCCAAGGTGCTTTTTCCGGTAAAAGGATTGGTGGCACAAGAAAGAAATAACACGGTTGCAAAGAGGAAGGTGAATTTTTTCATTTTTCAAAAATTTAAATCAGTTGTCAAATAAAACATAAATATAACGATATTTACAAATACCATACCTTACTCCAAATAATTAAATTTTTTCAAATGTGGAATGGCTTTTGTATAGAAAGGTTGAATCCAAAAATAAATCCTATGAAAAAAATCCTTGTTTTCCCAATGGCTGTTCTGGCCCTATTTTTTATTTCCTGTGAAGGTCCAGCGGGCCCTCCAGGCCAAGACGGTATCAATATTCTTGGGCAGGTCTTTGAAGTGACTCTTGATTTTAATGCTGATAATAATTTTGAGCCCGTCATTGATATTCCCTTAAGTATCGAAGTATATGAAAGTGATGTTGTTTTAGCTTATCGATGGGAAGGAACTTTTGACGGGGCTGATATTTGGACGCCACTTCCAGCCACCTACTTCCCTACCGAAGGAACGCTGCTGTATACATTTAACCATACTTTTTTTGACGTAAAATTTTTCTTGGATGGAAATTTTGATGTTTCTACGTTAGGTTCTGGATGGACCAACGACCAAACTTTCCGAATTGCCATTGTTCCCGCAGAATTTGCCAATGCCAACTTAAGCATGGAGCAATTGGAGCAATCAAATCAAGTAGAATTTATTGGAAACTAAATAGATTAACGGATGAGAAAAATCATATTTACCCTAATAGGGCTTACCCTACTGAGTTGCAACTCCAAAGCACAGAATTCCCAAAAAGAAGAACAATTTGCTGTAACCAAAACCGAGGCAGAATGGAAAGAACAGCTCACCGATTTACAATACCACATTCTTCGGGAGGCTGGGACCGAAATGGCCTTCACCAGTAAATTGAACAAAAACTACAAAAAGGGAACCTATGTTTGCGCTGGCTGCGCTACCCCCCTCTTCTTAAGCGAACACAAATTCGACAGTGGCACGGGATGGCCTAGTTTCGACAAAGAAATTGAAGGGAATGTGGCTTTTTCTACCGATTATAAATTAGGCTACGGGCGCACCGAAGAGCACTGTGCGGTATGCGGCGGTCATTTGGGCCATGTGTTTGATGATGGTCCTAAGCAAACTACCGGCAAGCGGCATTGTATCAATGGAGCGGCTTTGGTGTTTGTGCCCGCCAAAAAATAATTCTCCTTTATTACTAAATAAAACCTCGGAAGTAATCTCTCCGAGGTTTTGTTTTTTTATCCCGTTCCAAACGCAAAAACCAAACAAAACTTCTTTGTTAAGGTTACATTTCGTAAATTCGCTAGCTCAAAATCACGATAAAATTTCGAAATGACTAAATACGATATCATTGTGCTAGGAAGTGGTCCAGGGGGCTATGTAACGGCTATTAGAGCTTCTCAATTAGGCTTCAAAACAGCGATTGTTGAAAAAGAAAACCTTGGAGGTGTTTGCCTCAACTGGGGATGTATCCCTACCAAAGCTTTATTAAAAAGCGCTCAGGTTTTCGATTATCTAAAACATGCTGAAGAGTATGGCCTATCGGTAAAACAATTTGATAAAGATTTTGGAAAAGTAATCCAACGAAGCCGTGGGGTGGCCGAAGGCATGAGCAAAGGAGTTCAATTTCTCATGAAAAAGAACAAAATTGACGTAATTGATGGCTATGGAAAATTAAAGCCAGGCAAAAAGGTGGA
>JAWKMP010000020.1:0-40228 GCA_041392175.1 Flavobacteriaceae bacterium
GCAGTGAATACCGCATGTGAATCGTTAAAAAATGCAGGGGCCAAAAGAGCCCTACTACTTCCTGTAGGAGGGGCTTTCCATAGTCCTTTGATGGAACCTGCGCGCGAGGAGCTTGCAGCAGCCATTGAAGAAACCCAATTTACTGCTCCAGCATGTCCCATTTATCAGAATGTAACAACTACAGCAGTTACGAATCCCACAGAAATAAAGAAAAACTTAATAGCACAGTTAACGGCTCCCGTAAAATGGACCCAAAGTATTCAAAATATGATTGCAGATGGTGCCACTACCTTTATTGAAGTGGGGCCCGGCAATGTGTTACAAGGATTGGTAAAAAAAGTGAATGGCGAAGTTGCCACAGAAAAGGCCTCCATTTAGTACGAAAAACCTTTTTTAAAAAAGTAAACTTTTATCGGCATTGCCCTAAAAACAAGCCATTACGCTTAAGTTAGTTGAAAATTTAAGCATTATGGAAAAGTTATTTGTACCCTCCGCCCAAAATGAAATGGAATTGGTTGCTCAAAAAAATACCATTTCCATCCCTCATGAATCGATCTCTGTTCCAAAGAAATTGTGGATCAATGCCCTTTCGGAAGTTTCGCTATGGCTGCTTAATTTCCATCAAAAGCAACAAAAAAAATACCGAAAGATTGTTGAGCGCATCAAAACGGAAAGCCCAACTCCCATCATAGAGAAAAAAGCGGCTTCCATCCAGGTTTCCGAGGAACTCATTGAAGAAATTCTTTCAAAATTAAAACAATTTGAAAAAGACTGTGGTTACCTAGATTGTAATTTGGATCTATCTGGGCTAGCAAAATCCTTGGGGACCAACCATAGCTATCTTTCCCGAATAGTGAATCATGTAAAAGGAACTTCCTTTAAAAATTACATAAACAATTTGCGCATTGAGTATGCGTATGTGGATTTGCAAACCAATCCCACAAAACGCAGATATACCATTGAGGCCATTTCACAGGAAATGGGGTTTAAGAGCGCCGAGAGTTTTTCAAAAAAATTTAAGCAACGCTATGGGTTGTATCCTTCTGTGTTTTTGAAAAAGCTAAATGAAGCGGCTTAAATAGCCCGTAATTTCTGTTCCCAATTCCAAGCAGAAGCCAATGCCTCTTCCATGGTTTTTTGGGTTTCCCATCCCAGGACGGTATTGGCTTTTGAAGTATCGGCATAAACGGAGATCACATCACCGGGGCGTCGATCAACAATTCGATAGGGTAATTTTTGGCCCGAAACCTTTTCAAAGGCATGGACAACTTCCAACACCGAGCTACCCCTGCCTGTGCCCAAATTAAAAATCTCAAAACTAGTATCGTTTTTATTTGTCATGAGCCGTTCAAGGGCAACCACATGTGCTTTGGCTAAATCCACCACATGGATATAATCCCGAATACAGCTTCCGTCTAGAGTAGGATAATCGTCCCCAAATATCAATAATTCATTTCGCAGCCCTGCTGCTGTTTGCGTAATAAACGGCACTAGATTTTGCGGAGTACCTTTGGGTAGTTCTCCAATCTCTCCAGATTCGTGGGCTCCAATGGGATTGAAATACCGAAGGGATATGGATTGAAGAGCGGTTGCCTTGCACGTATCAAAAATAATCTCTTCACTAATCTGTTTGGTATTTCCATAAGGTGAAACTGCCTGTTTAACGGGAGCATTTTCAGAAATAGGCAAGGTATCGGGTTCTCCATAGACCGTGCAGGAAGAACTAAAAATAAAATTACGAATGCCGTGATAGTTACATTGTTGAAGCAAATAGACCAACGAGTGCAAGTTATTTTCGTAGTATAACAATGGATTTTCAACACTTTCCCCTACCGCCTTACTAGCCGCAAAATGGATGATTCCATCAATGGCATCTTGTTCAAAAAAAGAGATAACAGCATCTTTCTCCCGTAAATCCATTTTATGAAATTGGGGTTTTACCCCAGTAATGCTTTTAATTCGATTCAGTACACTTTCATCGGCATTGGATAGGTCATCGATGATAACTACGTTAAATCCCTTTTGCTGTAGCTCTACCACGGTATGCGAGCCAATATATCCTAAACCTCCTGTAACCAGTATTTTTTTCATGAAAACTATTGGGCCTTAACAAAGTTAATGATCGTTTGAGTGATAAAATCAATTTGCTCATCGTCCAATTCGGTATGCATAGGCAAAGAAATTACCTCTTTTACCAGTTGATTGGTAATGCTAAAATCGGCTTCATTATATCGCATATCGGCATAGGCTTTTTGTGCATGAAGCGGAATAGGATAATACACTCCGCAAGGAATGCCATGGGTATTGAGATGTGCAACCAAAGCATCTCTATCAATATTCAATACCCTTAAGGTATATTGATGGAACACATGGCAATCACAGGTGTCACAAATACTGCTTCCAGCGTTACAGGTACCCGTAGGAGTGATTATATTTTCTATTCCCAAAAAAGCATGGGTGTATTTTCTTGCTGCTTTCTGTCTTGCAGCATTGTACTGGTCTATAGGGAAGTTTTGCCCGTAATACAGCAGCCTGAATAGAGTCTAATCTAGAATTTACACCTACCACATCATGGTGGTAACGAACATACATTCTATGATTTACAATGCCACGAAGCGTATGGGCCAGCTCATCATCATTGGTAAAAATAGCACCGCCGTCTCCATAACACCCAAGGTTTTTGGATGGAAAAAAGGAAGTGGATGCTACATGACCTATGGTGCCTGTTTTCATTTTAATCCCTTCTTTCGTGGTGTAATTGGCCCCTATTCCTTGAGCGTTATCTTCAATAACAAATAAATTGTACTGCTTGGCCAAGTCCATGATTTCGTCCATAGGAGCCGCCAAACCAAACAAATGTACAGGAACAATGGCCTTTGTTTTGGGTGTTATCGCCCTTTTTATGGCTTCTACATCAATGTTGAACGTCACTGGGTCTACATCTACCAATACTGGGGTTAATCCCAAAAGCGCAATGACTTCTACCGTAGCAGCGAAGGTAAAATCGGCCGTAATCACTTCATCACCGGGTTGTAACCCAAGCCCCATCATAGCAATTTGCAAGGCATCGGTTCCATTGGCACAGGGAATAACATGTTTTACTCCTAAATACACTTCCAATTCCTTTTGAAATTGGTGTACTTCGGGACCATTAATAAAGGCTGTGGATTCGATAACATCAAGAACAGACTGGTTAACTTGCTCTTTTATGTGTTCATATTGACCTTTAAGGTCAACCATTTGGATTTTTTTCATGAATCTTTTCTAGAGGTGGTAAAATTACAAAAATTGGAACGGCGAACAACGCAATTCCTCAAAGAAACGTATTTTAGCAGTACTTAATCCATGATGCGTTCACTATACAATTTTTTTACCTACGGAAGCCAAGCCGTGCTTTGGCCCACTCAATTTTTCAATAAAAAGATGAAGCATTTTGTCGTGGGACGCCGTGCGGTTTTCAGCATCTTAAAAGAACAGCTTTCAGAAACGGACACCAGTATCTGGTTTCATTGCGCCTCTTTGGGAGAGTTTGAACAAGGACTTCCCATTATGGAAGCCATTAAAAAGAACTATAGTACCTATAAAATTGTTGTCACCTTTTTTTCGCCTTCGGGATATGAGGTAAAAAAGAATGCCCCTATGGCAGATGTAGTTACCTATCTTCCTTACGACACGGTAGAAAATGCCCAAAAATTTTTATCGATTGTCCGTCCTGCCATGGCCTTTTTCGTTAAATATGAATTTTGGCCCAACTATCTGTTTGAATTACAAAAAAACAACGTCCCTACCTTTCTTATTTCGGGACTTTTCCGGAAAAATCAGTCCTTTTTTAAACCCTATGGAGGCTTTATGCGGAAGGCATTGGGCAGCTTCGATCATCTGTTTGTTCAGAATGAAAAATCCAAAAAACTATTACACGACATAGGCTTTCACAATGTTTCCATAAGTGGGGACACCCGTTTCGACAGGGTTTCCCATCAAATTGAAATGGACAATACCCTTGATTTTATGGAACAGTTCAAGGGTAACTCCCTATGCATTGTTTGCGGGAGCACTTGGCCCGAGGATGAAGCGGTGTTACTTCCATTCATACATTCGGAACCAGCGCAAAACGTAAAATTTGTCATCGCCCCACATACCATAGATGATGAAAAAATAAACGCTTTCAAAAAGAAATTTCAAGGGAACATGGTGCGCTACACGGAAAGGAATCAAACGAATCTTGCGGAGGCATCCATTTTGATGATAGATACCATAGGCCTACTTACCAAAATTTATAGCTATGCCGATATTGCCTATGTAGGAGGTGCCATGGGCCACACGGGACTGCACAATATTTTGGAACCTGCCACCTTCGGGATTCCTATTGTTATTGGTAAACATTTTGAAAAATTCCCTGAAGCCATTAAACTTCAGGACATCGCCGGGCTTTATTCGGTAGAAGATGAAAAAGAGACGGCTAAGATACTGGGCAAATTGGTGAATGATCAAAAATTCAGGGAACAAACCGGAATGATCGCCGGGCATTTTGTGAACAGTAATACCGGGGCTACCCGTATTATTATGGAACATTTACACCGTAACGGCTTGGTTTAAATACCTGCGAAAAGGGAGCATTTCCTTGTAAACTACCATTACTTTTTCGTTGAAATCCTGCGCCATTACTTCTTCCTGTGAAAAACGGGTCATCACTGCAAAGGATTTCATTTTCAACAAATCGATGTGGGGATGATCTTCCGAAAACCCTTTTGGTGCATTTACCAAGGTTTCTGCAGCTATTAATCCTCCAAAGGTAGTCACAAAGCTTTGTTGATTTAAAATAGCTTTGAATTCCTCCCCATTATAATCGATGGCCTCTCGAATGCTTTTCAATATAGCCGAAGAAGGGTGCCAATACCCTCCCCCTAAGAAACATTCCTTCACCCCCATTTCTATATAAAAATCTCCTTGTTTACTCACTTGGTCCAAACCAGCTCCAAAATGGTCTTTGTATACTGGCCTGTTGGGATGATACAATAAATTGTTATTAATTCTATTGATAGCCTTTTTCCCTGGGGTGTTGAAATAGATAGGATCTATTTGTCCCAATGCTAGGTTCATCTCATCTAACCAGTGAATAAAAAAATCCCGAACAGCTTCGTATTCCTTCCGGTTTTGATCCATCCACTCTTTGTGGTTATTTTGCTGAAGTTTTTCTAAAAACCCAAAAAGTTCCCTAAAACCCATCCCTAGGTATTCAGTTTATTGATTTGTCCTTTAAGTTCCTCCATGGATTGTTGTAACTGGCGTAAAAGGTTACTTTCGGTAGGTTCTTCAATGCCAAAGGTCAACTTGCTGTTTACCTGCCAAAGTTCTTGGATTTCATTGATTTCAACCTCAATGGGTAAGTACTCGGGATTAAGCGAAATAAGTTTTACTTTTTGAGGGCTTTGGGGTAGCTTTTGTAATTTCTTCACCAAGACCGAATCGTGCAGCACTACGATATAAATTTTACTGTCTGAAGCTTCCGAAAGTCCCGAAACCGCCCTTCCCAGTACCCATTCGTTGGGCCTAATATTGGGCAACATGCTATCGCCTTCCACTTGAAAACCACGATAGGTAGCATTTCGAAATTGGGGCAAAGGAAGATGAAAGGCAGGCAAAGAACCTACCCATTCGGTATCTTGTATATTGTGCGGATATCCAGCAGCGGCTTTTTGGTTAACCAAAAGAATGGTTTCTTCACCATTTTCATTGGTCGAAATAACCTTAGGGCTTACATCACTTTGATGCACATTAATGTATTGCACAAAGCTTTTCCCGTAGAGCCAGAGGGGATTAATACCAAATTGCTGCATCAATTGCATGACCACTTTTCCGGAAAGCTTGGTCTTCCCTCTTTCAATATCGGCCGTGCTTGCTTTGATTCCAAGAATTTCAGCAAAAGACTGTTGTGTGTGTTTCAACTCATCCCGTATTTTTTTAAAACGCACTATTTCAATGGGGAGGTTTTTTTCCATAAATCAAATATAAGTAAAATAGGAATATATCCTAAATTTTTTAGGAATATTTCCTATAAAAAAATATGTAACTTATTAGTATTCAAATCATAAAAATTATATAATTTTGACATCGAAAAATTAATTACTAAACTTAATCACCTATGAAAAAATTATTTATCTCTTTTGCTGCGCTATGCCTTGTTGCTTCTGTATACTCTTGCAGAGAAACTACCAGTAAAGTGGAAGAAGCTCAAGAAGCTGTAGAAGAAACTGCACAAGATGCAATGGACGAAGCTAAAGATGCTATGGAAGATGCTAAAGACGCCATGGAAGATGCTAAAGAAGCTATGGAAAATGCTGCTGATAGCTTAGGAAATGCCATCGACAAAACAATGGAAGAGCAAGGAAACTAATTCCCTCCTTCTTAAAAAAATAAAGCCCGTGAAAATCACGGGCTTTTTTTATCTAATTACTTTTCTGCCTATGAAATTTATTTTTCAACAATGATAAACTCAGACCTTCTGTTTAGCTGGTGGTCCACTTCACTACAAGGCACCCCATTGGCACAACGGTTGGTCAACTGGGATTCCCCATAACCACGGCCAGTAATACGGCTGGCATCAATACCTGCCGAGATAATATAATCTACGGTGGATTTTGCCCTACGATCGGAAAGGCTCATGTTGTAGGCATCATTACCACGACTATCGGTATGTGATCGAACGTCAATTTTCAAATTAGGGAACCGGTTCATGGCCTGTACTACTTTTTGTAGTTCAATTTGAGCATCGGGTCTAATGTAGGATTGATCAAGGTCGAAATAAATGGGATTTAAGCTTAAGATTAATCCTAAATCTTGCCCTACTTCTGCATCCCTTATGTCTTTATCAAGTTGAGTTTCGATGTACAATGTTTTCTTGACCACTTTTTCATATTCGCTATCGGTAACAAAAGATTTTTTGTCTACCGTAAAATCTTCTTTCGTGGCTTTTAGCTCATAGGGCGTAGAACAATCTACCACGCCAAAGGCAAATTTTCCTTCGTTGTTGGTAACGGTTTCTTCCAAAACGTTATTATCGCCATCCAGCAACTGTACTTTTGCCCCTACAATAGGATTGGTTGTTTGTACATCACGCACTTCCCCTTCAACGGATTGGCGGCAGTTTTTAATCAATTTGGCTGTTTGTTCGAATGAGTAAATATCATCTTCCCCCATCCCGCCAGGACGATTGGATGCAAAGTAACCCAATCCAGTACTACTGTTAATGACGAAAGTAAAATCATCATATTCTGAGTTAATAGGCGCTCCAATATTATAGCCTTTGTCATAGTTGCCTTCCTCATTTTGTTCGGCAACAAAAATGTCAAGTCCCCCAAGACCTACGTGCCCATCAGAAGCAAAATACAAGTCTCCATTGGTATCCAGAAAAGGGAAGGTCTCACGCCCTTCGGTATTGACAGCATCTCCCAGGCTTATGGGTTCTCCAAAAGAATCCCCTTCGATGCTTACTTTGTACAAATCGGAAGCACCTTCACTACCAGGCATATCACTGGCAAAAATAAGGGTTTTACCATCGACGCTTAATGCAGGATGTGCTACAGAGTAGTTATCACTACAAAAGGGCAATACTTGTGGCTCGCCCCATCCTTTTTCGGTACGTTTGGAGCGGTAAATTTTCATATGGGTAATGCCACTACCATCTTTACCACGCTTCCCATCCGTAAAATTGTTCCTTGTAAAGTACATCGTTTGGCCATCGGCTGTAAAAACGGCGGTAGATTCATGGTAACGCGTATTAATGTTGCCCCTGTACCTCCTTGCGTTTCCTTCCTCGCTTGCAACAATAGCATACAGTTCGGCAAAAGGTTGGTCGTTCCAGTCATGGTAACGTTGTGCTGCCGTACGGGTTTCCCTATTGGAAGTAAAGATAATTTCCCCTCCGTTCAAAACGGGAGCATAATCGGATAGTTCTGAATTGAAAGGAACTGGGCCAATGTTAAAACGCCCCGATTGGAGTTCGATGAGCTTTAAATAATTTCGTTCTTCGGAAAATAACTCTGCCCTGTTATCTGCTTTATTCCTCTCGTTTAGGATATCCATAATACGGTCTGACGTTGCATATTTCCCCAGTGACTTTAACGACAGTGCATATCGATGCAGGTATTCATTACTTACATTATTATCATAAGCAAACATAGCCCCGTACCATTTTGCGGCCTCTTCATATTCCCCATTGAAATAATAAGAGTCCCCCAATTTTCCTAAAATTTCCTTGGAGCGGTACCCTTTTTCAATGGCCTTAATGTAGTGTTCCCGAGCATCCATAAAAGCATAATCGCTATATTCATTGTCGCCTTTCTCTTGATTTTTACTATCGGTTTGCGGTTTTTCCTTTTCAGAAAGAACATTGTTTTCCTGAGCTACGGATACTGCAGAAAAGAGCATACACAATAAGGCGAATAGGATATATTTTTTTGTCTTTGTGTTCATAATAGTAGCGTATTAAAAAAATCTAGGATTTTTAAGGCCTTCATTTCTGTTAAACAATTCAAACCGAAGGAAGACTTCATAAGAGCCATCATTGTATTGCTGTAGATCGGTTGTTTCCCAATCATATGCAAACCCAATCATTACTTGATCTGAAATCTGGAATCCAGCCAAACCACTTAATGCAGCTCTCCATCGATATGCAAGACCCAACGTAAATTTATCATGAATCAAAAAGTTTCCGGATAGATCCAATTGCAGTGGAGCGCCAGCCACAATTTTCGAAAGGACCGCCGGTTTAAACTTTAAGTTGTCTGTGATATCAAAGGCATATCCTGTCATGACATAAAAATTAACCCGTTCTTTGGCCGTGGCACTAGAATTTGAGTTGTTGCTTATCAAGGAAGTGTCAAAATGTTCCGTTTGAAGAATGTTGGGGATACTTGCCCCAAGGTAAAACTTATCGGTATAATAAAAAGCGCCTGCACCTACCTGAGGGGAAAATTTATTAATGTCAATTTCGGCAATTACATCATCCTGAAATGGTCCTTTTGCCCTATCCGAATTGATATCCAAAATATGACCTCCTCCTTTGAGCCCAAGGGCCAGTTTTCCTTTATCAGAAAGATCCAAAGTGTAAGTAAACATTGCATCAACATAGGTTTCGTTTGAGATAAAAATCTCATCACGAGTTACATTAAGGCCAAGCCCTACCTTTCTTCCTACTGGGGAATGCAAGCCAAAATTCATTGTTTTGGGTGCCCCATCCAAGCCAACCCATTGCGTTCTGTAGAGCCCTATTATACTAAGTACATCCCTTGAACCTGCATAGGCAGGGTTTACACTTAAGGGGTTGTACATGTACTGTGTGTACTGTGCATCCTGTTGCGCATATACCCTATTGGTACAGAACCCTAAAGCGATAAGAACTAAAACGGTTGCGAAAATTTTTTTCATAGGTTTTCAATATTAGACCTACTGGGCTTTTGCCCAGTAGGTATTGATATTATTTATCTTCTGTTAATGTATAATGGTCCAGCCAATTGTTTGGTTTCTCCTTTATCGTTCACATAATTTAGAACGTAGTAATAGGTACCTACAGGTAACTGTTTGTCCCTTTCAATAGTAGCTCTTCCGTTTGAATAGCCTCTAAAGAAATTATCCCCTTGGCCATATCCATCTACACCATACACTTTCACACCCCACCTGTTGAATATCTCTAGGGTATTATTAGGATATTGATGGATTCCACGGATGACAAACACATCATTCAGTCCATCATCATTAGGGGTAACGATATCGAAAATTTCCAAGTTATCGTCCACATTAGGATCACCGTTGTTATCCTCTTCATAATCTGGAAGACCATCTCCATCATCATCGCCTATTTCGTCCCCGTTTGGTATTCCATCACCATCACAATCCAGTGCCAACCAATCTTCAGTAACAATTGTTAAATCTTGATCTTCCCAATTATAATCGCAAGGATCTGTTGGGTCTGTTGACTCGTCACCTTCAATTGGGTCAACTTCAACACCATTAGGCACTCCATCACCATCACAATCCAGCATATTCCATTCTTCTGAAGGAGGCAGCGTTTGACTATCGAAGACAAAATCACAAATATTCAATGGATCTGTTCCATCATTTACT
This sequence comes from Flavobacteriaceae bacterium, assembly GCA_041392175.1. Taxonomy (GTDB): domain Bacteria; phylum Bacteroidota; class Bacteroidia; order Flavobacteriales; family Flavobacteriaceae; genus Halomarinibacterium. The sequence goes on from JAWKMP010000020.1 coordinate 10,123, forward strand.
TCATCACCATCATTAACACCATCTCCATCAGTATCAGGATTATGAGGATCAGTTCCTATAATAACTTCATCACCATTTGGCAATCCATCATTATCACAATCGGCATCCAACCATTCTTGACTTGGCGGTAATGTCTGACTCTCCAATACAAAATCACAGAAGTCTAATGGATCTGTACCATCCAAGATTTCATCAAGATTACTTACCCCATCGCCATCGCAGTCCAGCGCTTCCCATTCTTCACTAATGGTTGCTGTATCCTGGCTTAATGGGTCATAATCACAAGGATTCACAGGGTCTGTACCATCAACCACTTCTTGTCCATTGGTCACACCATCGCCATCGCAGTCACCGTCCAGCCAAGCCTGGCTCGGCGGTACGCTCTGGCTCGTCCATACAAGGTCACAGCCATCCAATGGGTCCGTGCCATCGGCTACCTCGTCGCCATTGGTCACCCCGTCACCGTCACAGTCTGCATCCAACCAAGCTTGGCTTGGTGGTAAGGTCTGGCTTGCCAGTACAAAATCACAGGGATCCACAGGGTCCGTGCCATCGATCACCTCCTGCCCGTTGGTCACCCCGTCGCCATCACAGTCCCCGTCGTTCCAAGCAGTACTTGGCGGAAGCGTCTGGCTCGCTACGTTCAGGCTACATTCATCCAATGGATCGGTGCCGTCTATAATCTCTTGTCCGTTGGTCACACCGTCGCCGTCACAATCCAACGCTTCCCATGCAGGGGTCGTCGGTACCGTTTGGCTCGTCTGCTGGAAGTCGCAGGGGTCTACCGGGTCCGTACCATCTATTACTTCATCGCCATTGGTCACACCATCGCCGTCACAGTCACCATCGATCCACGCCTGGCTCGGTGGTACCGTTTGGCTGGTCCATACCAGATCACAATTATCCAATGGGTCGGTACCATCGGCAACCTCGTCGCCGTTGGTCACACCGTCACCGTCACAGTCTGCATCATTCCACATAGTTGTTACAGGTACAGTTTGATTACCATCAACATAACTACATGGGTCTTGTGGATTGGTCCCATCTAAAACTTCTTGTCCATTCACCACTCCATCACCATCACAGTCAAGGGCATCCCAAGCTGGGGTTGTAGCAACGGTTTGGTTTCCATCCCTATAATCACAAGGATCTAGGGGGTCTGTACCATCGGCCACTTCTTGACCATTGATTACCCCATCACCATCACAATCTGCTAATTGCCAAGCTGTAGAAGGAGGCAGGGTCACTAAAATATCGTTATAATCACAAAAATCATTTGGATCGGTACCACTTGCAATTTCATCGCCGTTGGTCACACCATCACCGTCACAGTCGGCGGCTTCCCAAGCAGCGCTTGGTGTTACAGTTTGACTAGTGGTCACAAAATCACAAGGATCTACTGGATTTGTGCCGTCGATCACTTCCTGTCCGTTGGTCACACCGTCGCCATCGCAATCGGCAGCGTCCCAAGCTCCAGATGGAGGAAGGGTCTGGCTAGCAACAACCAAGTCGCATGTATCATTTGGATCGGTACCATCATTGACTTCATCGCCGTTGGTCACTCCGTCACCATCACAATCCAGTGCCTCCCAGGCCACACTTGGCGGCACCGTTTGGTTTGCTGTAACAAAATCACAAGGATCATTCGGGTCTGTACCATCATTGTTTTCATCGCCGTTGGTCACACCGTCACCGTCACAATCAAGGGAATCCCAAGTTGAGGAAGGTGTTACCGTTTGACTCGCCGTTACGAAATCACAAGGATCTTGAGGATCGGTCCCATCGGTCACTTCATCACCGTTGGTCACACCATCGCCGTCACAGTCACCATCGATCCACGCCTGGCTCGGTGGTACCGTTTAATAGTCCATACCAGATCACAATTATCCAATGGGTCAGTACCATCGGCAACCTCGTCGCCGTTGGTCACACCGTCACCGTCACAGTCTGCATCCAACCAAGCTTGGCGGTGGTAAGGTCTGGCTTGCCAGTACAAAATCACAGGGATCCACAGGGTCCGTGCCCAAGCCGATCACCTCCTGCCCGTTGCGGTCACCCCGTCACCTTCATCACGGTCCCCGTCGTTCCAAGCAGTACTTGGCGGAAGCGTCTGGCTCGCTACGTTCAGGCTACATTCATCCAATGGATCAGTTACCGTCTATAATCTCTTGTCCGTTGGTCACACCGTCGCCAGTACAATCCAACGCTTCCCATGCAGGGGTCGTCGGTACCGTTTGGCTCGTCTGCTGGAAGTCGCAGGGGTCTGCAGTCCGTACCATCTATTACTTCATCGCCATTGGTCACACCATCGCCGTCACAGTCACCATCGATCCACGACTGGCTCGGTGGTACCGTTTGGCTGGTCCATACCAGATCACAATTATCCAATGGGTCAGTACCATCGGCAACCTCGTCGCCGTTGGTCACACCGTCACCGTCACAGTCTGCATCCAGCCAAGCAGCGGTGGTAGGTCTGGCTTGCCAGTACAAAATCACAGGGATCCACGGGGTCCGTGCCATCGATCACCTCCTGCCCGTTGGTCACCCCGTCGCCATCACAGTCCCCGTCGTTCCAAGCAGTACTTGGCGGAAGCGTCTGGCTCGCTACGTTCAGGCTACATTCATCCAATGGATCGGTGCCGTCTATAATCTCTTGTCCGTTGGTCACACCGTCGCCGTCACAATCCAACGCTTCCCATGCAGGGGTCGTCGGTACCGTTTGGCTCGTCTGCTGGAAGTCGCAGGGGTCTACCGGGTCCGTACCATCTATTACTTCATCGCCATTGGTCACACCATCGCCGTCACAGTCACCATCGATCCACGCCTGGCTCGGTGGTACCGTTTGGCTGGTCCATACCAGATCACAATTATCCAATGGGTCGGTACCATCGGCAACCTCGTCGCCGTTGGTCACACCGTCACCGTCACAGTCTGCATCCAACCAAGCTTGGCTTGGTGGTAAGGTCTGGCTTGCCAGTACAAAATCACAGGGATCCACAGGGTCCGTGCCATCGATCACCTCCTGCCCGTTGGTCACCCCGTCGCCATCACAGTCCCCGTCGTTCCAAGCAGTACTTGGCGGAAGCGTCTGGCTCGCTACGTTCAGGCTACATTCATCCAATGGATCGGTGCCGTCTATAATCTCTTGTCCGTTGGTCACACCGTCGCCGTCACAATCCAACGCTTCCCATGCAGGGGTCGTCGGTACCGTTTGGCTCGTCTGCTGGAAGTCGCAGGGGTCTACCGGGTCCGTACCATCTATTACTTCATCGCCATTGGTCACACCATCGCCGTCACAGTCACCATCGATCCACGCCTGGCTCGGTGGTACCGTTTGACTGGTCACCTGAATCCACAATTATCCAATGGGTCGGTACCATCGGCAACCTCGTCGCCGTTGGTCACACCGTCACCGTCACAGTCTGCATCCAACCAAGCTTGGCTTGGTGGTAAGGTCTGGCTTGCCAGTACAAAATCACAGGGATCCACAGGGTCCGTGCCATCGATCACCTCCTGCCCGTTGGTCACCCCGTCGCCATCACAGTCCCCGAAATCGTTCCAGCAGTACTTGGCGGAAGCGTCTGGCTCGCTACGTTCAGGCTACATTCATCCAATGGATCGGTGCCGTCTATAATCTCTTGTCCGTTGGTCACACCGTCGCCGTCACAATCCAACGCTTCCCATGCGGGAGTCGTCGGTACCGTTTGGCTCGTCTGCTGGAAGTCGCAGGGGTCTGCGGGTCCGTACCATCTGACTTCATCGCCATTGGTCCACTCGCGCCGTCACAGTCACCATCGATCCACGCCTGGCTCGGTGGTACCGGTACAGCTGGTCCATACCCAGATCACAATTATCCAATGGGTCGGTACCATCGGCGCAGCCTCGTCGCCGTTGGTCACACCGTCACCGTCACAGTCTGCATCCAACCAAGCTTGAAAGCTGGTGGTAAAGGTGCGTCTGTACACCAGTACAAAATCACAAGGATCCACAGGGTCCGTGCCATCGATCACCTCCTGCCCGTTGGTCACCCCGTCGCCATCACGGTCCCCGTCGTTCCAAGCAGTACTTGGCGGAAGCGTCTGGCTCGCTACGTTCAGGCTACATTCATCCAATGGATCGGTGCCGTCTATAATCTGCTTGTCCGTTGGTCACACCGTCGCCGTCACAATCCAACGCTTCCCATGCAGGGGTCGTCGGTACCGTTTGGCTCGTCTGCTGGAAGTCGCAGGAATCTACCCGAGGTCCCCACGCTTCTGCATCTATTACTTCATCGCCATTGGTCACACCATCGCCGTCACAGTCACCATCGATCCGCGCCTGGCTCGGTGGCACCGTTTGGCTGGTCCATACCAGATCACAATTATCCAATGGGTCGGTACCATCGGCAACCTCGTCGCCGTTGGTCACACCGTCACCCGTCTGATCTGCATCAACCAAGCTTGGCTTGGTAGTAAGGTCAGCTTTGCCAGTACAAAATCCTGAGGGATCCACAGGGTCCGTGCCATCGATCACCTCTGCCCGTTGGTGCCCCGTCGCCATCACAGTCCCCGTCGTTCCAAGCAGTACTTGGCGGAAGCGTCTGGCTCGCTACGTTCAGGCCCTACATTCATCCAATGGATCGGTGCCGTCTATAATCTCTTGTCCGTTGGTCACACCGTCGCCGTCACAATCCAACGCTTCCCATGCAGGGTCTCGTCGGTACCGTTTGGCTCGTCTGCTGGAAGTCGCACGGGGGTCTACGGGTCCGTACCATCTATTACTTCATCGCCATTGGTCACACCATCGCCGTCACAGTCTACCATCGATCCACGCGGCTCGGTGGTACCGTTTGGCTGGTCCATACCAGATCACAATTATCCAATGGTCGGTACCATCGGCAACCTCGTCGTTGGTCACACCGTCACCGTCACAGTCTGCATCATTCCACATGGTGTTACAGGTACAGTTTTGATTACCATCAACATAACTACATGGGTCTTGTGGATTGGTCCATCTAAAGCTTCTTGTCCATTCACCACTCCATCACCATCACAGTCAAGGCATCCCAAGCTGGGGTTACTTAACAACGGTTTGGTTTCCCATCCCTATAATCACAAGGATCTAGGGGGTCTGTACCATCCACGGCCACTTCTTGACCATTGATTACCCCATCACCATCACAATCTGCTAATTGCCAAGCTGTAGAAGGAGGCAGGGTCACTAAAATATCGTTATAATCACAAAAATCATTTGGATCGGTACCACTTGCAATTTCATCGCCGTTGGTCACACCATCACCGTCACAGTCGGCGGCTTCCCAAGCGGCGCTTGGTGTTACAGTTTGACTAGTGGTCACAAAATCACAAGGATCTACTGGATTTGTGCCGTCGATCACTTCCTGTCCGTTAGTCACACCGCGTCGCCATCGCAATCGGCAGCGTCCCAGCTCCAGATGGAGGAAGGTCTGGCTAGCAACAACCAAGTCGCATGTATCATTTGGATCAGTACCATCATTGACTTCATCGCCGTTGGTCACTCCGTCACCATCACAATCCAGTGCCTCGAGGCCACATACAGCGGCACCGGTTTGGTTTGCTGTAACAAAATCACAAGGATCATTCAGGTCTGTACCATCATTGTTTTCATCGCCGTTGGTCACCGTCTGGCGTCACAATCGGGAATCCCAAGTTGGCGAAGGTGTTACCGTTTGACTCGCCGTTACGAAATCACAAGGATCTTGAGGATCGGTCCCATCGGTCACTTCATCACCGTTGGTCACACCATCACCGTCACAATCGGCGAGAAGTATCCGGCGTCATCACAATTCTTCAGGAAGTGTCTGCGGCTGGCTATATTAAGGTCACAGGCATTTGTTGGATCGGTACCATCGGCAACCTCGTTGCCGTTGGTCCCACCGTCTCCATCGCAGTCAAGGGCATCCCAAGCAGGAGATGGTGAAACAGTTTGGCTTGTATATACAAAATCACAAGCATCTTGTGGGTCTGTACCATCGGCTGTTTCGTCTCCATTGGTCACCCCGTCACCGTCACAGTCAAGAGCATTCCAAGCAGTTGAGGGTGTTACTGTTTGGCTTGCCGTTACAAAATCACAAGGATCATTTGGATCGGTACCATCATTGGTTTCATCGCCATTGGTCACACCATCGCCATCACAATCAAGGGAATCCCAGGTTGAGGAAGGCGTTACCGTTTGGCTTGCCGTCACAAAATCACAAGGATCTGTAGGGTTAGTCCCATCATTCACTTCATCACCGTTGGTCACACCATCGCCGTCACAATCGGCAGCATCCCATGCAGCTGTTGGAGCAACGGTTTGGTTGGCTACATTTAGATCACATTCATCCAAAGGATTGGTACCATCTGCAACCTCATCGCCATTGGTGACCCCATCACCGTCACAGTCTAGCGCATCCCAGGTAGGAGACGTAGCAACAGTTTGGTTACCGTCAGTATACTCACATGGGTCGAGCGGATCGGTTCCATCTAAAACTTCTTGTCCATTCACCACTCCATCACCATCACAATCACTAAGTTGCCAAGTAGCGGTAGGTGGTAACGTAACTACTAAAGGATTATAGCTACAAGGATCGGAAGGATCGGTTCCGGCAATTACTTCATCGCCGTTGGTTGATCCATCGCCATCACAATCGGCATTATTCCAAGCAGTGCTTGGTGGTACTGATTGACTTGCGATGTCGAAATCACAAGAATCATAAGGGTCAGTACCATCTATTACTTCTTGTCCGTTGGTTACCCCATCACCATCACAATCGGCTGCTTGCCATATAGGGTTTCCGGTGTCTTCATCTCCTATGGTTCCATCGTCATCACAAGGGTCATTAGGATCGGAAGTATTCCCTCCTGGATTACCAGGGGTACTTGGGTCATCGTTACCTGTGATTTCTTCACAATCGGTCAAGCCATCGCCATCGGTATCGGTGGTGATCAGGCCGATTGGGTCACAGGGATCATTGGGGTCACTGGTGCCCGTGGGTACCGCAGGGGTACTTGGGTCGTCGTTCCCGGTAGTCTCTTCACAATCGGTCAAGCCATCGCCATCGGTATCGGTGGTGATCAAGCCGATTGGGTCACAGGGATCGTTCGGGTCACTGGTGCCCGTGGGTACCGCTGGGGTACTTGGATCATCGTTCCCGGTAGTCTCTTCGCAGTCGGTCAAGCCATCGCCATCGGTATCGGTGGTTACCAATCCAATAGGGTCACAGGGATCGTTGGGATCGCTGGTGCCCGTGGGTACCGCTGGGGTACTTGGGTCGTCGTTTCCGGTGGTCTCTTCGCAGTCGGTCAAGCCATCGCCATCGGTATCAGTAGTATTAGAGCCTATTGGGGCACAATCACTACACTCTGCTGGAGCCGTTCCTGCATTGGGTTCATTAAAGGTGCAAGGTAAATCATCTGAGAAGGTCGCGGTTAAATCGATAAGCGTTCCATCGGCAGCCATGGTTACCCCAACAAAGGTGTGGGGAGAGGTTAATCCCACGACCGAAATTGAAGCAGTACCGTCGCCAGTTAAGTCTAACGTTCCTGTGGCTGGGGCATTTAAAAATGTTACAGTAACATCTGCTGTAAAGAAATCATCTGCTAAATTTCCTGATGTTCCATTATCATTACAAATAGATATGTTTGATGTAGAAATTGCAGATATAGCACAAAGTGGAACGCTACAAGAAGCAGGAGCTGAACCTGCATTAGGTTCATTAAAGGTACACGCCCCATCGGCAGAGAACGTTGCGGTTAAGTCTATGGCACCCCCATCCGCGGGCAATACTACGCCAACGAAGGTGTGTGAGGTAGAAGAACCTAAACTTCCTACCGCTATACTGGCCGTACCATCACCTGTTAAATCCAATGTTCCGCTTGCGGGCGCTCCAATAAAATTAACCGTTACATCTGCGGTGAAGAAATCATCCGCTGGAGTTCCAGGAGTACCATTGTCGTTACAGGCTGAAAGATTGCTAGTAATAATAGAAGAAATATTACAAGCTAAGGAATAACAAACATCTTCGATGATGATTCCGAAGGGATTGTCCCCAGCCCCACTTGGGATATGATCAAAACTTAAATAGACCTCCGTGAAGGGCGTTGGCACTCGTTAAACTTAATTCCTCCCAGAATCGGGTCCGCTGGCACTATTCCCAGGGGATCTAAAAAATACGGTTCCCTGCCGCGTCATAGAGCGTAGGCATGATGCCTCCATTATCGGTACCACCTATCACTGTTGTTCCGCAAGAGTTGGTTCCTATATTTCGAACTTCCTCTTCCCCATCATCGGGGACTCCCAGGCGCATAATCCGGTATTAATATACCTAAGTTAATACAATGACTTGGGTAACAGGGTTTGAGAACTGCAAGACATAATCACTATCGGTAGTGGCGGTTGGGGTTCCCATACGGTCGCCCTATACCATCGGTATATCCACGGCGGGGGTAACACTTATAATGTTTAAATCTGAATTCACTACATAGGTATCAGCCACAAAACATTGTAGCAGGAGCGGAAGTCCCAGCGGGAATGGTGGATTCCACCATGAACAGCTGCCGTGGCAGGGAGAATTTGGTTCACAAACACGGCAGAGTCCAATGCGGCGGCATCTCCCGTATCTGCAATAGCCATTTAAAACGGTAGGTGTTGCCTGGAACCAAACCACTGAGGGTTCCTACAAATCGATTGGTCACCCCATTGTATTCAGTAAACATAACAAATGGACCCGGATTGGTATTACAAGGCGGTGCCGAAGTACTATGGCCATTGTTAATGTATTGTGCGCTGTTTGTTAAGTCCTCTGATGTTGCATCGTCATTACAACCCAAAAACCCTGCATTGACCGAATTAACGGCAACGGGCAGAGAGGTTCCGGGTACAATAGCGATATTTTGGGTGCCGGGCAATCCTCCGCCTGAGACAAAGAAGCCAAAAATGTCATTGAATTGGCTTCCTACATAATCCGGGTATTCTTCCGAACCAAACTGATAGGAAACCTGTAGTACCGTATTTCCGGGATCTAAGGTGACATCAAATGAAAACACCACGACATCTCTCGTAGCAGCGGGATTAATGGCGGTGATATCTGGATCGTTATAGGTGGCAGGGCCTGGTGCATCTATAGTTGCTTGTACACCCCCGTTATTAGGAAACGGAGCACTACCATTGGCTCCAAAGGCTTGTGACACGCTTCCGGTAGAAAGTACCACCCCTGTATCTACTTGGAGGTTGGCCCCTGCCAAGGCATTTGAAAAAATACCTACCTGGGAGGGTCGGTCACCATTTTCCAAAGTAGCATTGGAAAGCGTGACGCCAGGACCTTGTAATTGGGTAAGCAAAGCTCCATTTGTTGATCCAGCCGAAAAAGTAGCCTGTGCGGAAACTTCACCAAGTGAAAAAATACATACAATAAGTCCTAGTAGGATCGTACCGTATAAAGAATGAAAAAGTTGGGTAAATCCTAATCTGCGAGAAACATAGTTTTTTTCCATAAGTATAACTATAGATGTGTAATAATCTTAAATACAATAAATGTAGGGCACTCAAGTGCCCAGTTCTGTTATGTGGGGATATAAAGGAAAGGAGTAATAGGTTGGTTACTGTCTTTCAACACAAATATAAAATTATATTGTTAACGTTTTTAACGTTTCATTAAACATTGAGTTAAAAATATCGATGATGTTAAAATTAATTCGATGTAATGCATATTAAATCGACAAAAAATACAGGTTGTATTATATATTAACAAAATTTTAATAGATTAACTACGGAAAAAGAAGGCAAAATACGTGTTTACACGTATATTGCACCAAAAAAATAAAATGAGGTATTTGCAGGAGATGTATTTTTTTTAATATATTCGTCAAAATGTAAGAAAAATCCGATAAAAATACTAAAATCTTATTTTATTTACCCTATTTTATGTTAAAAGATAAGATGGTAGATTTGTAGTGAAATTTAACTCAAACCTATCATCATGAAAAAACTTATGCTTATTTTAGCTATTGTAACTTTTGTAGTGTAGCGAGTAGCTGTACCCCAAGAATCTTTGTGAAGTGACCAACAACAAATCGATAAAGACAAATGAAATCCCGCAACGGATAGTAGAAAAACCAAGATATTAATGGGGGTGCTGCTCTCATTATTGTTGGTGTACCTTTCCCCCATATCTATAAATTTGCCTTCCGATTCCAAAGAATGGGATACCATTTTGGCACCTTGCACTCTGGAGGTTTTGGAAACATGCAAGCATTCATGCACGCACTTTTCACCAAGATCATCTTTGTGCTGTTAACGGTATCTGGTTTCTTACTTCGCAAAATTGGTGGAAATATGCCATCCTTGTTCCGTTTACCATGTTTCTTTTACCAACTTTCTGGAGTAGTTAACGCCCAAATGGAATACATAGACAATTTGATTTTGGTACTCTCTCCCCGTAGTGCTACCCATTTTTTGTTTTCTTGATTTATTTTCCTATATCATTAGCAGAAAAAGATCGGGATATGACGATTTGAAGGAGGATGTAGACCGGGAAATCAAGAAGATTTTGAGTGACGATTTATAGGGGTCGAAAAACTAGACCCGCTCCTCTACTATTTTACGTATTTACATTAGTTAGATTCTAGCAGGAATTACCACCGTCTAGTGATGAGTCCCAAATCCTACTTCTGCAAATAAAAGCCCCATACCGCAGGGCGGTACCGCTTTGTATTTCTTTCGCACGGAAGTAAGCACTGAAAGCCTGTCACGAGAATTATCTCGCCTTCGCTCGATGAGTCCCAAATCCTAATTCTGCAAATAAGCCCCCATACCCGCAGGGCGGTATCGCTTTTTTATTTCTTTCGCTTTTGGAAGTAAACTTCCAACCTGTCGCGAGGAATTATCTCGCCTTCCGCTCGATGAGTCCCAAATCCTAGCTTCTGCAAATAAGAAGCCCCATACCGCAGGGCGGTACCGCTTTTTTGTATTTCTTTCGCTTTTGAAGTAAACTTCCAACGCTCATAAATACAAAAGCCAAATCTTTCGATTTGGCTTTTGCTTGATATGCAAGTAGGGACTTGAACTGCACGAGCATTGCTACCCCACTGGATTTTAAGTCCAGCGTGTCTACCGATTCCACCACTTCTGCATCCTTTCAAAAAAAAAGCCGAAAACTTCGGCTCTTTGAGCGAAAAACGGGATTCGAACGCGACCTCAACCTTGGCAAGGTTGCGCTCTACCAACTGAAAGGCTATTTTCGCAAATTCAATTTGCCAACTGCGTTGCTACAAAAACACAGGGAGAGCAAATTTAAACTATTTAACGCAATTACAAAGTATTTTTTTCAAAATTCTAGAGCCCTTATTTTTTTAAGTTTACCGATCCATTTCGCTGCGAGTCCTTTTAATTTCGTTCAATTTCATCAAAGCTTCCGCAAGTTAAGGTATCAATGTCGGTATTTAAAATTTGATCCCAGTATCTCTTCCAATAGAGGTCGTCAATTTAAAAAAGCTCAGCTGTAGCTCTTCTTGGGATAGTTTTGCCATGGTATCGGACAGTTCCTCTGAAGAATGTGATTTCTCCAATCGCTCAAATCTTATTGGCCCTGCGAAGTACCGCTGGAGGCATACGCCATTTTGGCTACATGAATCAAAGCTGTAATTGCGATCCTGAACTTGTTTTCAATGAAAAACAAATGTCTTTCAACTCTTTTACTGAAACGTTATAGTTTTTATTGCACGTTTCCAAAACGTTTCCGGTCATCTCATTCAACTCATGGTAATGCGTAGCAAATAGGGTCTTTGCTTTTGAAGGGTGTTCGTGCAGGTATTCACTAATGGCCCAGGCAATGGAAATACCATCATAAGTACTGGTCCCTCTTCCAATCTCATCCAGCAAAACCAAGCTTCGTTCAGAGATATTGTTCAGGATGCTTGCCGTTTCATTCATTTCTACCATGAAAGTAGATTCGCCCATGGAGATATTGTCGCTCGCCCCTACCCGTGTAAAAATCTTATCCACACAGCCCATCCTCACTTCACTGAGTACAAAACTGCCCATTTGCGCCAACAAAACAATGAGGGCCGTTTGCCGTAAGATGGCGCTTTTACCACTCATATTAGGCCCTGTGATCATGATGATTTTGCTGGTTTTATAATAAAAACACGTCATTGGCAATAAAGGGAGTATCCAGCGGTAACTGTTTTCAATCACGGGGTGCCTTCCTCATGAATGTCCAAATCGAAGGAATCATCCAATAAAGGCCGTGTATAGTTTGAAACTTTTTGCGTGCTGTGCAAACGAACAAAGGCAATCCAAATACGCAACGGCTTTTGCGGTTTTGTTGAACGGTATCCATATAAGGAAATACCCACTGTACCAATGCTGCAAAAATTTCTTGCTCCAACGAAGCAATACGCTCTTCAGCCTAAAATTTTATTCTCATACTCCTTCAACTCTTCAGTAATGTATCGTTCTGCACTTGCCAGGGTTTGCTTTCGAATCCAAGTTTCTGGGACCTATCTTTGTGGTATTTGCGCCGCTAATATAATACCCAAACACGTTGTTGGAATCTATCTTCAACGATGTAATCGGTACGCTCTTGTTCCCGTAACAGCATGGCGTTGGAGTAGTCTTTCCTCACTTGGCAATGCCGCAGTCGTCCAGCTCATCACTTGCGCCACTGGCTATGGCGTTTCCTTTTAAAATATGGACTGGGGCTTCCTCAAAAAGCGTTTCCTTGATTTTGTTACGAAGGGAGGCACAATCCTGCAGTTGTTCCCCAATTCGCTGAAGTGACTCATTGTTGGATTCCAAAGCATACGCCTTAATAAGCACCACCGCTTCCAGTGAGTTTTTTAATTGAATTACTTCCCGGGGATGGATTTTCCCAGTGGCTGTTTTGGAAATCAATCGTTCCAAATCGCCTATTTTCTTGATCCCTAGCTGCATTTTATCGAGCAAGGACTCATGCTCCAATAGATAACTCACTACTTCATGACGAGCAATAATTTTATCTTTATTTTTTAATGGTAACGCCATCCATCGCTTCATAAGCCTTCCCCCCATGGGCGAAATGGTTCTATCGATAATGTCCAACAAGGTAACCGCGTTGGCCGAATTTCCGTGATACAGCTCCAGGTTTCGTATGGTGAACCGGTCCATCCAAACATATTCGTCTTCGGCAATACGAGCAATACGGGCAATGTGCTTTAATTGATGGTGTTGGGTTTCGGACAAATAATGCAAGGAAGCACCTGCCGCAATAATTCCTGCCTCCAAATGATCTATCCCAAACCCCTTTAAATTAAGGGTCTCAAAATGCTTATTGAGCGTCTCATGGGCATATTCTTTTTGAAATACCCAATCTTCGAGATAAAACACATGAAAATCATTTCCAAAGTATTCGGAGAACTGCTTGCGCTTTTGTTTGCTGAAAATTACTTCGGAAGGGGAAAAATTCTGAAGCAGTTTATCAACATATTCCACCGTTCCTTGGGAGGTTAAGAATTCGCCCGTGGAAACATCCAAAAAAGAAACCCCTATGAGCTCCCCAGCAAAATGCAGGGCTGCCAAAAAATTATTGGACTTACTGTGAAGAATATCATCACTCAGCGCAACTCCTGGGGTTACCAACTCTGTCACCCCCCTCTTAACAATGGTCTTGGTTTGTTTGGGATCTTCCAACTGGTCACAAATGGCCACACGGCAGCCCGCCATGACCAACTTGGGCAAATAAGTATTCACCGAATGATGGGGGAAACCTGCCAATTCAGTCATGTCGCCTCCATTGTTGCGGGCGGTAAGAACAATATTCAAAATTTTTGCTGCCCGTACCGCATCTTCCCCAAGGTTTTTTCATGCGCAAAAATCCCCTACCCTAAAAAGCAATAACGCATCAGGATATTTCGCCTTGATGGTATTGTACTGCTGCATTAAAGGGTTACTTTTTCGCCATTAATCTTAGAAGGAATTGAGAAAAGCCTTCGTAATAATTATTTACGGGGTTTCTTTGCAAAAATGCCATAATTACTTATAAGAAAGTTTTCACAAAATGCTACCCTCAAAATGTTTTACCTTTGCCCTTTCCTTCTAGATGAAATACCGAAAATTAAAAATAGCGAACTGGACCCATTTCCCCTTCCGCATTCAAGGAATCAGGAAAAAAACACTATCTTATTCTACTGGATAACATACGGAGTTTAAATAATATTGGTTCGGTCTTTCGAACCGCCGATGCATTTTTGATCGAAAAAATCTATTTATGCGGTATTACCGCAACCCCACCCCATCGCGATATTACCAAAACAGCTTTAGGTGCTACCGAAAGTGTGGACTGGGAATATGTTCCTTCTACCCTTGAGCTCATTTCTACCCTCAAAAAGGATGGAATCCAGATTGTTGCTGTGGAACAGGCTGAAAAAGCCCTCTCATTACTGGATTTTACCCCCGAAGAAGGAAAAAAATATGCCTTAATTTTTGGGAACGAAATAAAAGGGGTCTCCCAAGAGGTGGTTAATGCCAGTGATGTGGTTGTGGAGATCCCACAGTACGGGACCAAACATTCCCTTAATATTTCAGTGAGTGCCGGAGTGGTAATCTGGGATATCTTTTGCAAGCTAACTTCAATGCGCTAGCTCATTACTTCTTTTAGGACAAACAGGTAATCCTTTCGTTTGTTCACAAAATCCTTTTCAGAAATATCGATGATCTTTACATTTTCGTTATGCTGCGTTTTTATGAATTGTAAGTACCCTTCGTTGATTTTTTTAAGGTAATCTGCCTCAATACTCTGTTCGTAGGTCCTTCCCCTTTTTTTAATGTTTTCCAAAAGACGCTCGGTGGTTTGATAGAGGTACACATATACATCGGGCTTGGGAAGTTCCTTGTGCATTAAATGGAACAGCTTTTTGTACAAGGTATATTCTTCTTCCGAAAGGGTAATTTTGGCAAAGATCATGGATTTATAGACGTCGTAATCTGCCACTACACAATCCTTAAACAAATCATATTGGGTGATGTCTTCGACCAATTGTTGGTACCTATCGGCCAGAAAAGACATCTCCAAGGGGAAAGCATACCGCTGTGGTTCTTCATAAAATTTCGGCAAGAAGGGGTTTTCCTTGAAGCGTTCCAAAATTAACTTGGCGTTAAAATCGGAAGCTACTTGCGTGGCAAAGCTTGTTTTTCCCGCCCCTATGTTCCCTTCTATGGCAATGTAGTTATAGTGGGCAAGACTATATTCTTTGATAGGGTTTTTAAGCCATTTCGAAAGTTTTGTCAACCCACTTTCGTCTGTTGTTTTTGCCAGCAACCAAACAGGGTTTTTTTGAAGTTGGGGATGCAATACCGCAGGGTTTACTTCGGCCAAAGGGTGCAGTACAAATTTCCGGTTGGGTATTTCGGGATGAGGGATGACCAGGTTTTTTTGGTTGATGAGCAAATCATCCACAAACAAGATGTCGATGTCAATAGGGCGTGAAGTATATTGTTTTGATGCGCTGCGCTCGCGTCCCATTTTTTTTTCGATGGAGAGTATTTTTTTCAGGATTTTTTGCGGAGTCAAACTGCTTTTCAACCAAACCACACAATTATAGAAATCCTCTCCTTCAAATCCCAAAGCAGGGGTTTGATAGACCGATGAAACCTTTTCGATCGAACCTACTTCCTCAAACAAAAAATCGATGGCGGTTTGAAGCTGTTCAAACTTATTCCCCAAGTTGCTCCCCAAGGAAAGATATATGTTTTGAAGTGGCGTAATAATGTGTTATTTTTACTGGCACGGCTGCCCGATGGTTTTTTGTTTAGTGAAAATTGACAACAAAAACGCAGGCAACCTGTATTGGTTTTATGGAAGAACGAAAATAAACAACCCTTGCTAAAAGGACATCAAAAACCTTAAAAAATATTTTATTGAGCACCCCCAATTCCCTTTTTGCAGAACGCGTATACCTGTTGTTGGCGTCCCTTTTTATCTGCTCCTTGGTGGTTTCCAACCTTATCTTTCAAAAGTTCTTTCATTGGGATTTTTTTGGTCTCTATACCTTTGAAATTTCGGTAGGGATTCTCCCATATCCCGTTACGTTTCTCATCACCGATATCATCAGTGAAATCTATGGAAAGAAAAAGGCCAACCAAGTGGTCACCACGGGGCTTTTTGCTTCCTTCTTCTCCCTTTTAATTGTGTATGTGGCCAACGATGTTGAGGCCACCACTTGGAGCCCCATTGACAATACCTTATTCACCAAAGTATTTGGTGCGACTGCCGTAGCGGTATTTGCCTCTATGATGGCCTATTTGTTTGCTCAGTATATTGACATCCAAATCTTTCATTTTTGGAAAAGAAAGACCCAAGGAAGGCATCTTTGGCTTAGGAACAACCTATCCACTTTTACCTCACAGTTTGTAGACACTTTTACGGTCCTTCTTTTGCTATGTAGCTTCGGGAAAATACCCTGGGAGCTTTTTTCGGGTTTATTGGTGAGCGGTTTTTTATTTAAATTGCTAATTGCGGTCTTGGACACCCCCTTTCTTTATGCAGCGGTGTATGCATTAAGGAGGCGTTTTGGGTTAAAAATGGGTGAGGAATTGCCTTCAATGTACCACTGAAATCCCTACATAAAGCCCTTCGTTCCCTCGAATATTGAAAACGGTTTGATCTTCAAAAATTAGGTACTGCCCTTTGATTCCCTTCAACTTACCAGTATACTCTCGGCTTTTTTCCAAATTAAGGCTTGAAGGCTTTTCGGGATACTGAAGCACGGGAAATTCCAGATGGGTTTCGGTGTTATTCTCAATGAAATAGGAAGCCGCTTCCGCTGGAATAAACGGTTTTAATTTGTCTCGCCAAGCGACCAGATCTTCGTCCTGGATATCGTTTTTAAGCATGGTACGCCAATTGGTTTTATCGCTTACCTGCTCCTTGAGTGCTACTTCGGTAATACCTGCCAAGTATCGGTTGGGAACCTCCACGATCTCTATGGCTTCATGGGCTCCTTGATCGATCCAGCGGGTGGGCACCTGGCTTTTTCTGGTAACGCCCACTTTCACATTGCTACTGTTGGCCAAATAGACAATGTGAGGCTGCAATTGTACTTGCTTTTCAAATTCCAAATCCCGTTCCTCAATACCCAAGTGTGCCTTGCTCAATTCTGGATGCATCACCCAGTCTGCCGCTTGCGGGACTTCGTAAAAACAGCTCTTACAAAACCCTTGACGGTATATAGGCTTGTCCAGGCCACAATGTAAACACTGGTACTTAATGAATGTCATAGACACGCTTTTGTCCAGTAACTGGTTTACATTGATAAAGTTACTCTCCAGTAGCAAATAGTATTGAATGGGTGACCCATTTTCGGTTTCCATTTTTGTGAGGACTCCTTCAAACTGCATATAAAAAATTACTAAATTTAGGACTTAAAGATAGGGTAAAAAAATGCCAATTCCCATAGTCAACTCCATTGCGTCCTGGTTTTTGAAGAAACGGTTCCACCAAATAGAACTTTTCTTGAAATACCCCATTGAGGTACAAGAAGAGCTGCTGTTTAACCTGCTCCAAAAAGCAAAACATACCGAAATAGGCAGGCAGTACGACTTCACCTCTATCCATTCCTATGATGAATTTGCCAAACGGGTTCCCGTAACCTCTTACGAAGAAAACGAAACAAATATTGAACGTGCCCGACGGGGAGAAACCAATATTTTTTGGCCCACTCCTATAAAATGGTTTGCCAAGTCCAGTGGTACCACACATTCAAAAAGTAAATTTATCCCGGTAAGCCAGGATTCCCTAGAAGACTGCCATTATGCTGCCAGCAAGGATTTGCTCTGTATTTATTTCCACAACAATCCTGAATCACAATTGTTTGTGGGCAAAGGGTTGCGCTTGGGCGGCAGCAAAGAACTGTATAAGGAAAATGGTACCGCCTTTGGGGACCTTTCAATAATATTGATTGACAACATGCCACTTTTGGGCCAGAATTTAGCAGCACACCCAGCAATGAAGTTTCCTTAATGTCCAATTGGGAAACCAAGATGCAGGCCATTGTAGACGAAACCATTAAAGAAAAAGTAACCAGTCTAGCGGGGGTTCCGTCCTGGATGCTGGTATTGTTAAATAAAGTAGCCGAAACCACTGGCAAGGAAAATCTTTTTGAGGTATGGCCCCATTTGGAAGTATATTTTCATGGAGGAGTAAGCTTTGACCCTTATGTAGACCAGTACAAAAAGTTGTTGCCAAATAAGGATTTTCGGTACTATGAGATTTACAATGCCTCGGAAGGATTTTTTGCCATACAGGATCAAAACGATCAAAAAGAGCTTTTGCTGATGCTTGACTATGGTATTTTTTATGAGTTCATCCCCATGGAAACGTATGGCTCTTCCGAAGAAAAAATAATTCCGTTGAGTGAGGTCGAGCTACATAAAAATTATGCAATTGTGATCACGACCAATGCGGGATTATGGCGTTATAAAATTGGGGATACCGTTCGCTTTACCTCCATAAAACCTTACCGAATAAAGGTAAGTGGCCGTACCAAACACTTTATCAATGTATTTGGGGAAGAACTAATCATTGAGAATGCCGAAGCAGCGTTAAAGAAAACAGCTCAACTCACCCAAGCCGAGATATTGGATTATACTGCGGGACCCATTTTTATGGAAGGAAAAGAAAAAGGGGCCCACGAATGGATCATCGAATTTAAAACACCGCCCAATAATATGGTAAAATTCAATGAGCTATTGGATTTATCGCTACAGGAAGTGAATAGTGATTACGAAGCCAAGCGCTTCAAAAACACGACCCTTAATGCCCCTAAGGTACATTCGGCTAGGGAAAACCTATTTTATGATTGGTTAAAAGGCAAAGGGAAATTGGGTGGCCAACACAAGGTGCCAAGGCTCTCCAATTCAAGGGATTTCATCGATGAGCTTCTAAAACTCAATCGATAAAAAGCATATTTTATCTACAAAATGCTTATCTAATAGTTTGAACTACTGAAAGTTACCTCAAAAGTGCACTTTAACGATTTTATCTTCCAATTCAACTAAAAGTTTTGGTAGTACTTTTCTTACACTATACATTTGAATCATATTATTACAGTTGGGACTGAAATGAGAACATTTATTATTATATTTTCAATAGCCATTGCGGCCAGTTGTACTTCCTGCGCAACAGCCCATTCCGTAAAAAAAACTTCCCCCGAAGTAGCCGGATATACGCTAAAGAACAAGAAAGAGCTAATGCAGCAAAAAGTGTTGAATACGCAAACCAAAACGAGTATTGCGCAACCTTAATTGTTGAAATTTCTAACCATTTCTTCGCTTTTGAAAGTACCTAGGCTATACATTCCTGTCTTTTTTTTCGTGCTTGCTCTATTATCTTCCTGCGCTAAGGAAAACAATGATTTTAACGCAGGCGATAACTTGATTGGCAAATGGCAAAGAAGTGATAGTAATGAGAATTTTGAATTCCAAATTACCTTTTCAAGTGACTTAACGGGATACCAAACCGAAAAAATCACAGACACCAACACTGGTGAAACTTCTTCTGCCCTTGGATTTAGTTGGGAAGCAAATAATGAACTCCTCACAATCCAATTTGATGAACAAACACGTTCATCCTATTACTCCATAAACCCTCAAGGAATACTCACCCTTGACTTATATGAGGGTGTGTTTTTTGAAAAGGTAGACTGATTTTTTAAGAAACGGCTTTCAATTTTTTCAAGGTAGCCTTGCTTAACTTTTCCTCGGCGTATTCCTTGGTGACGTGCAGTGTTTTGTCGTTGGTTCCTGGCAGCTCGAACATCGCATCGGTTAAAACAGCCTCGCATAGGGAACGAAGCCCCCTGGCCCCTAACTTGTATTCTATCGCTTGGTCTACAATAAAGTCCAATGCCTCTTCGGTAATTACAAAATCGATATCATCCATTTCAAATAGTTTTTTGTACTGTTTGATAATGGCATTTTTGGGTTCGGTTAAAATGGCCCGCAGGGTTCCTTTATCCAATGGGTTCATATAGGCCAATACGGGCAAACGACCAATAATTTCTGGGATGAGGCCAAATTCCTTTAAGTCCTTTGGAATAATGTACCGAAGCAAGTTATCCCGTTCCAGGGTATCTTCAGTCTTGGAGGCACTAAACCCTACGGCTTGCATATTCAAGCGCTTGGAAATATGCCGCTCTATACCGTCAAAGGCACCTCCTGCAATAAAGAGGATGTTTTCGGTATTTACTTCGATGAATTTTTGATCGGGGTGTTTTCTTCCCCCCTTTGGCGGAACATTCACTACAGTCCCTTCCAGTAATTTCAACAATGCCTGTTGGACCCCTTCACCGCTTACATCACGGGTAATGGAGGGATTATCACTTTTACGGGCTATTTTATCGATTTCGTCAATAAAGACAATTCCGTTTTGTGCTTTATCCAAGTTATAATCGGCCGCTTGCAATAATCGCGTCAAAATGCTTTCCACATCCTCTCCAACATAGCCTGCTTCGGTCAAGACCGTAGCATCTACAATAGCCAAAGGTACGTTGAGCATTCGGGCAATGGTTTTGGCCATAAGGGTTTTCCCGGTACCGGTTTCCCCTACAATAATGATATTGCTTTTTTGAATTTCAATATCGTCATCGTTCTTGATCTGCAGCAATCGCTTGTAATGATTATAAACGGCGACAGACATGACTTTTTTGGTGTAATCCTGCCCAATAATATAGTCGTCCAAAAACTCCTTGATGGCCTTGGGTTTTTTAAGCATCATGTCTTTGGAAAGTTCGGTATTGCCGGCATGCAAAGCTTCTTCCATCACAATGCCATGGGCTTGCTCGATACAACGGTCACAAATATGGGCATCCAAACCGGCAATGAGCAAGTTGGTTTCTGCCTTTTTTCGGCCACAAAAGGAACATTCCAGTTCTTCTTTGGACATAGGTCTTTTTTTTGGTTTTAATTAGCTTCGGGAAAGGATTTCATCAATCATTCCGTATTCCAAAGCCTTATCTGCTTTCATCCAGTAATCGCGATCACTGTCTTCATATACTTTATCGAAGGTCTGTCCTGAATGCTTTGCGATAATTTCATACAATTCATTTTTCAATGTCAAAATTTCCTTGGCGGTAATTTCGATATCGCTTGCTTGCCCCTGTGCCCCACCCATGGGCTGGTGAATCATGACGCGGGAGTGGGTTAAACCACTGCGTTTTCCTTTATGTCCTGCACAAAGTAATACGGCAGCCATCGAAGCCGCCATCCCTGTACAAATAGTGGCTACATCGGGTTTAATGAATTGCATGGTATCATAAATTCAGAGACCGGCATACACGCCTCCCCCGGGAGAGTTGATGTAAATTTGAATATCATGGAGGGCATCCACACTTTCAAAAACAACAATTGTGCTTGTACAATATTGGCCACTTGATCATTGATTCCGTTCCCAAGAAAATAATGCGATCCATCATCAAGCGAGAAAAAACGTCAAAAATGGCAATGTTCATTTGACGTTCTTCTATGATATTGGGGGTAAGTCCCACAGGATACATGCTGCTAACGATTTTATCGTAATAGGTACTGCTTATCCCTTGGTCCTTTATGGCAAATTCTTTAATTCACTTTCCGTAGTTCATAAAATGTTATTCGTTTTTTTAAATACAAAGGCGTTGAACACACTTTATTCAACACCCTAAATATACCTATTTTTTCGTTGAATTAAGCGTAGGCCTCTTTAATGAATTCCTCGTAATTCACCTCTTTGGTCTTCAATTTTGCATTTTCCTTAAAGAATTGCAATAATTTATTGGTATTCAACTGCTCTGTCAAGCGTTTTTCTTCTTCTTCGTTGCTCATGATCTGGCAGTAATCCCTTCCACTTCTTCATCAGTTGGATTGTTAATAGCGTGCCCATATTGCATCATTTGCGCCTTGATCATTTGGTTGGCATAGTTTTTCAGCTCGTCAAAAGTAATCTTAAGTGCATCGTTTTCCTCGCGAAGTTTTCCTTCAATTAGCTGGTAGCGCAAGCCTTTTTCACTTCGTTCGTATTCGGAAGCGGCGGCCTCATCGGTAATTTTTGCATCACCGGTAGACTTAATCCAACGCGTAAGGAAGTTTGCCGGCAAATCAAACTTGGTAGTTTCTATAAGGGTTTCTACCACATCATTCAACAATTTTTGGTCGCTTTGTTGCATAAATTGACGCTCGGCATCTTCCTTGATTTTTTCTTTCAGTTCTTTTTCTGAAGTAACCACCTCTTTCCCAAACAACTTATCAAACAACTCTTGGTCCAAGGTGGCCATCTCACGGGTATTCACCTCTTCAATAGTAAGTTTTACCTCAATATCAAGGCCGTGGGCATCATCATGCGAAACGCCAAAATATTTTTGATTGTCGTGATCATCCTTAAAAAGACCTTTGGTGTTAAGGGTCACAACTTCACCTACTTTGGCACCCAACAGGCTATCCAATTGTTTTTTCCCCTTGATGACATCGGTGGAAAAAGTAGTCTTTTTGTTAATGCCCTTCTCTTCGGAAGTAAAGGTTCCCGTAACTTCATCGTCCTTTGCCACTTCCTTTTTGGAAATCAATTTCCCGTATTGCTTGCGAATGGTCTTTACTTGATTTTCGATCATGGCTTTATCGGCCACAATTTTATAGTGTGTTGTCGCTTTTTTCTGAAGGTCTACCTTAAAATCGGGAGCCAAGCCGAGGTCAAATTCAAATGAAAAATTTTCAGAAGTCCAATCAATATCAGCTTCATTTTTAGGGAGTGGGTTTCCCAAAATATCCAGTTTTTCTTCGGTCAAGTAGTTGTGCAGGTTTTCCTGAAGTAATTTGTTTACCTCTTCCACCAAAACAGCCTTCCCAAACTGCTTCTTTACCATTCCCATGGGTATTTGTCCTTTACGGAAGCCTGGGATATTGGCATTTTTACGGTAATTGGCCAGCACCTTCTCTACATTGGCGGCGTAGTCTGCTTTTGAAATTTCAACGGTCAAAACCGCATTCAAACTATCGATTTCTTTTTTTGTAATGTTCATGGGAGTCCCTTAAAAATTGGGTGCAAAAGTAATGCTTTTGCTGCTATCTAACAAGCAAATAGGAAGAGGATTTCTTCACTTTGCATCCTTTTCAACCATCGAGTACAGAATGGATTGCAAAAAGGACAATAAAATACTAAAGCCAAGAGCCCACCAAAAATTCCTAACGGCGAAACCGTCGATAAAATAATCGGCCAGCATGATGATTGCTGCATTGATGACCAGCAGGAAAAGTCCAAAGGTTACAATGGTAATGGGAAAGGTGAGAAATACCAAAATGGGCTTTACAATAAGACGTAGAAGTCCTAAAACAACTGCCACTATAAGAGCTGCCCAAAAACTGGCCACTTCCACACCTTTAAGGATATAAGCCAAAATCATCACGGCTACAGCAGTAAGGATTAGTTTTAAAATAGTTTGCATAATTAAGTGTTTGGTATGTTTAAAGTTCTGTATTTCATTTTAAAAAACCCATAATCTTATCATAAAATTGACCGGGGTTGTCGGCATGAAGCCAATGACCTGCTTTGGGAATAGTCTCAATAATAGCCCGAGGGAAATGCTTCTTGATCAAGAGTTCATCCATAGGGACAATATACCCCGATTTTTCCCCTCTGAGGAAAAGGGTATCACCACCAAAAATAGCCTCATCTTCCAGCGCTTCCCCAACAATGTGATACTCTTTAATGAGCACCGGAAGGTTCACGCGCAACCCCAATCTTCTCTTTTCCACCCAATACAGGTTTTTAAGCAAAAATTGCCTTACACCCATTTGAGGGATATATACCGAAAGAGCTTCATCGGCTTCTCCACGTGAGCTAATTGTATCAAAATCAAGGGATGAAAGACCTTTTAAAATATCTTGGTGGTGTGGCGGATAGGCTTTTGGGCCAATATCGGCAATCATCAATTTTGAAACCATTTCCGGATAAGCAACCGCAAATTCCATAGCCGTTTTGCCACCCATAGAATGTCCCAACAATACAATTTCCCCTAGTTGATAATGCTGGCAATAGTTTTTAAGATCCGTCTGCCATCAACGCATAGCTCATTCCTCATATGGAAGCTCCTTCCATGATTGCGTTGGTCCACCAAATGTACTTGGTATCCTTGTTCAGCAAACTGATTGCCCAAGGTTTTCCAGTTGTCTCCAGAACCCAAAAAACCGTGAAGGATAATAAAGGGAATCCACTCCCCAATGATGTGCGAGTGCAAAAGCATTAGTGTAATTTTTGAAGATATTGCTGAATGACATTTTCCAAGCCTAGGTAAATAGCTTCACAAATGAGGGCATGGCCAATGGAAACTTCTAGCAAGTGTGGAATATTTTCCTTAAAAAACTGGATATTCTCCAAAGAAAGATCATGGCCAGCATTAATGCCCAACCCAAGGTCATGGGCCAAAACGGCACATTGGGTATAGGGTTCAATAGCCTTTGTATTTCCCAATCCAAATTGATGGGCAAAATGCTCGGTATAGAGTTCAATCCTATCGGTACCCGTTTCGGCAGCCCCTTCAATCATTTTCGGTTCAGGATCCACAAAAATAGAAGTACGTATGCCATTTCTTTTACATTCGGAGATGATTTCGTTCAAGTACGCTTTGTGGGTTAGGGTGTCCCAACCTGCATTGGAAGTAATGGCATTCACGGCATCGGGGACCAAAGTAACTTGCGTGGGTTTAATAGAGAGCACCAACTCCAAAAATTTATCCATTGGGTTGCCTTCAATATTGTATTCGGTAGTCACAATCGGTTTCAAATCGTAAGCATCTTGGTACCTTATGTGCCGCTCATCGGGACGGGGATGAATAGTAACCCCCTGTGCCCCAAAACGCTGGACATCCTTTGCCACTTGCAGGACATTGGGAACGTTGCCCCCGCGGGCATTTCGCAACGTGGCTATTTTATTAATATTTACACTTAACTTTGTCATGAAATGAAAGATATTTCACAAAAATACAAACTTGAACCCCCTTTTGGCATGGTTATTTTAAGTAATTTGCATAAAAATTGAATCGTGGAAACCGAAAACTACATCATAAAAGACATTGACCCCTTCGATATCAACGAAAGTCTTGGCACTGTAAAAAAAGCCTTCAACCAACTCACCTATTCACACATTCCCGTGATGCAAGATGGGGTTTTTATGGGATGTATTTCTGAAACCGATGCACACTGTTTTGACAGTAACAAAACACTCAAGGACTACAGCTATGCTATTGAGCCTATCTTTGTGAGGAATCACACTAACTGGCTTGATATCTTGGAAGCCTTTGCCTTAAAATCGAGCAATATTATGCCCGTTTTAGATGAACACAACGATTATTTGGGCTATTATGAGTTAAGCGATATTATGTCATTGTTCAATCATACCCCCTTCCTCAATGAAGCGGGAGGAATCATCGTTGTGGAAAAAGGCTCGCATGATTATTCCTTTAGTGAGATATGCCAGATCGTCGAAAGCAATGATGGAAAAGTTTTGGGCGCTTTCATTTCCAAAATTGAAAACGACATGACCCAAGCAACCGTTAAAATTGGCCATAGCGGCATGAATGCCATTGCACAGACTTTCCGCAGGTATGGGTACAATGTCATTTCGGAAGATCAAGAAGACAAATTGAATGAAGAACTAAAAGAGCGTTCAGATTATTTAAACAAATACCTAAATATCTAATCCATGAAAGTAGGTATATATGGTCAATTTTATCACAAAGACCCCGAAAAATATATACAACTCATCCTTGAAGTGCTTCAAAAAAATGGTGCAGAGGTTCGTATTGAGGAAGGCTTCCTAAAGATTATTGAACAGCACGAAGGTATTTCAACACCCTTGAGCAGCATTGCAACCTTTCAAAAGCTAGATAAATCCTATGACTTTTTCTTTAGCATTGGGGGTGATGGCACTTTACTGAAGTCGGTAACCTTTGTGAGGGATCTTGATATTCCCATTGTGGGTATCAACACAGGCACTTTGGGCTTTTTAGCAACCATTCAGAAAGAAAAAATCACACAAAGCATTGAAAACCTCATGGCCGGAAAATACCATATTTCCGAAAGAAGCCTACTCTCCATTGAAACATCACCCACGGTAAAGGAGCTTTCCGACCTAAATTTTGCATTGAACGAAATAGCCGTCAACCGAAAAAATACTACTTCCATGATTAAAGTAGAGACTTTGGTAAATGATGAATACCTCACTACCTACTGGAGTGATGGGCTCATCATTGCCACACCCACGGGCTCTACAGGATATTCCTTAAGTTGTGGCGGCCCTGTAATAGATCCCGCTACCCATAGCATGGCCATTACCCCAATTGCCCCACATAACCTAAACGCAAGGCCCATTGTGTTGCCCGATACGTGTGTTATCTCATTAAAAGTTTCGGGAAGGGAAGAAAGCTACTTGGTTTCTTTGGATTCCCGCATTGCCACCCTTACCAACGACACCAAAATCACCATCAAAAAAGCCCCTTTTAGCATCAAGCTGGTCTATATGGAAAAGAGTTCGTTCATTAACACCTTACGGGAAAAATTACTTTGGGGAGAAGACAAGCGCAACTAGGCAATAAAACCCTTTAAATTTTGTTTTACACACTGACTAATTTGCTGAAACTATGGTGAAGCAAAGTTAATTGTTATATTTGCAAACTTTTAGGGAATATGAGGTATTTTTTAGCCGTACTTTTAATAACAATCTGTTCGTTTTCAGGGATTTCGCAAACCTATGAGGTGGGTGGCTTTCTAGGGGGTACCAATTACATTGGCGATATTGGCAAAACCAATTACATTGCACCCAATAATTTGGCCTTTGGAGGGATATTTAAGTGGAACCGAAGCGCGCGCCATTCCTTTAGGGGAACCATTATTGTGGGCGAAATAAGCGGGGATGATGCAGATTCCAGTGAAGAACGAAGAAAACAAAGGGGGTATTCCTTCAACAATACCATTACCGAGATTTCGGTAGGACTTGAATATACTTTTTGGGAATTCAACCTACATTCTGGGTATCCACAATCCACCCCTTATCTATATACAGGTCTTACCTATTTTGGATATAATTCTTTGTACAAAAGAGGAGATGCTATTGTTGAGTATGACGGGGGGGGAGCTGTTGCCATTCCTATGGTCGTTGGTTTTAAAACATCCTTGGGTAGTCGTTTTGTATTGGGCTTCGAAATAGGAGCCCGGTATACCTTTACTGATAATTTGGACGGAAGTAATCCTACCGGCGGACTAGCAGACGAGCCTACTCTTAAGTTCGGAAACCTAAATAGCGACGATTGGTATGTTTTTACTGGAGCAACCCTAACCATTGCATTTGGACGAAAACCTTGTTACTGTAATTTTTAATGGATTTAATTTCCAAAATAGACAAAAAAAGATTACCCAAACACCTTGCAGTGATTATGGATGGCAACGGCCGTTGGGCAAAAAAGCAAGGGTTATACAGAACATTTGGGCATGAAAATGGCACCAAGGCCGTGCGTGAAATTGTGGAAGCCTGTGCCGCACTTCCTATCCCCTATTTGACCTTATATGCTTTTTCAACTGAAAACTGGAACCGTCCAAAATTGGAGGTGGAAGCACTCATGAAATTACTGGTTTCCTCGCTGAAAAAGGAAATCAAAACCCTTCAGGACAACCATATTAAGCTTAACGCCATTGGAAATCTTGATGCACTTCCCAAGAAAGCGCACAAAGAGCTTTTGGACGTAATGGAAAAGACAAAGGATAATGACCGAATGACTCTTACCTTGGCCCTTAGTTACGGCTCTAGGGAAGAAATTATAAAAACCATCCAAGAGATTGGCTTCAAAGTTAAAAATAACCTAATTTCGCCGTCGAGTATTGACGAATTGGTGATAAATAATCATCTTTACACCCGTGATTTGCCCGATGTGGATTTATTGATAAGGACCAGCGGTGAGCTGCGAATCAGTAACTTCCTGCTGTGGCAAATTGCTTATGCCGAATTGTATTTTACTGATACCCTTTGGCCAGATTACCGAAAAGATGATCTTTTTGAAGCCATTATAAATTATCAAAAAAGGGAAAGAAGATTTGGAAAGACGAGCGAACAACTTGAACCATAACAGACTGAAAACAAATTACCTCAAATTATACTGCACCTTACTTTTCGTAGTACTTACGTCCTTTTCGGTCATAGCACAAAAAAAGGAGCTTGATTCAGGCACGAGATACTCCATTAGAAGCATCACCGTAACGGGTGCACAAAATTTTAATGAGAATACCGTAATAGCCTTTACTGGTCTTAAAGTTGGGGACCGTATTTATATTCCCGGTGAAAAGCTAAGCAACGTCACCAAAAAACTCTGGGAGCAAAATCTTTTTAGTGACATTGCATTCTATGTGACTAATATTGAAGGTGATGAAGTAGACCTAGAACTTTATATTGTGGAGCTCCCAAAACTAAATGAAGTAACCATTGAAGGGGTTCGAAAGGGAAAAGTAAAAGAAATCATTAAGGACAACAATTTGGTTTCTGGCGCCAAAATTACCAAAAACCTTATCACGACCACTAAAAATTACATCGTCAACAAATATAAGGATCAAGGGTTTTTTAACACTCAGGTTATCATTACAACAAGTCCTTTTGAAGATTCAACAGGGGTAGAAGTGGCTCAAAACATGAAGATTCTTATCGATAAAGGAGATGGGGTAAAAGTAAAATCTATCGCCTTTGAAGGTAATGAACAAATTAAAGACAAGAAGCTTCGCAAGTTTATGAAGAATGTTAAGCGGAAAAACTTTCTTCGCTTTTACAAAAAATCAAAGTACACCGAAGCCAATTTTGAAGAAGATAAATCTACCTTGGTTCAAAAATATAAAGAACGTGGTTATCGGGATGCTAGGGTGATAAAAGATACCTTAATTGTAAATGACCCAAAAAACATCTCCCTAAAACTTGATATTGAAGAGGGGAAAAAATACTATTTCGGAGATATCCGTTTTATTGGGAACAGTGTCTATACCGATGCCTTCCTGAGACAATACCTAGGTATAAGTAGAGGAGACATCTATAATGGAACCTTGATGGCAGAGCGTATTGAAGACCGAAAAGACCCAGACGCTGCCGACCTAACCAATCTTTACCAAAACGAAGGATATTTGTTTTCACAAATTAACCCCGTTGAAGTGGCCGTAAGAAACGACACTATCGATTTTGAAATCCGTATACGGGAAGGAAGATTAGCCTATTTTGATCACGTAACGGTAGTAGGAAACGACAAGACCAATGATCATGTAATTTATAGGGAGCTACGCACACGTCCAGGTCAAAAGTATAGCAAGCGAAATGTTATTCGTACCATCAGGGAATTGGGACAATTGGGGTATTTTGACCCTGAACAATTATCGCCTAATTTCAAAAACGTAGATGCCAATAACGGCACCTTGGATATGGAATATTCGGTGGTAGAAAAAGGCTCCAGTCAAATTGAATTGCAAGGGGGTTATGGTGGCGGTGGCTTTGTAGGTACCTTGGGGCTATCCTTCAACAATTTCTCCCTTCGGAATATCTTTAATAAAGAAGCGTACAAACCTATTCCTATGGGAGATGGTCAAAAACTATCCCTTCGGGCTCAGGCCAGTACCTTCTATCAAACCTACAGCCTTTCGGTAGTAGAACCTTGGTTTGGAGGGAAAAAACCCGTTCAGTTTAGTACTTCCTTTTCGCATACCATTCAATACCGTTACGATTTTGTGAACCGGGAGCGCGATAAGGACCAACGTTTCCTTATTACTGGAGGAACGGTTGGGATTGCCAAAAGATTAAAATGGCCCGATGATTATTTTCAGTTATCACAAGCCTTGAGCTTTCAGCATTATAATCTTAAAAATTACAATACCGGGTTATTCACCTTTGGGGATGGCTATTCCAACAACTTGGCTTACACCATTGGTTTTGGAAGGAATAGCACCGATTTGAACCCTATCTATCCAAGAGCAGGATCTGATTTCAGCATTAGTGCAAAACTTACACTACCTTATTCATTGTTCAATGGAGTAGATTATAAGGCACTATCGAATGAGCGGAATGATTTGGAGACCATCATCAGCAGTACCT
>JAWKMP010000021.1:0-38511 GCA_041392175.1 Flavobacteriaceae bacterium
GGGAGTTTTTCAGCAGTATTGTGAATTATGATTCAAGGCTTCGGTATACCTTGAAAGACCTTTTGTTCAAACCCGGGACCATTACCAAAAACTATGTTCAAGGGAAACGCTTAAAATATGCCAACCCCTTTCGGTTTTTCCTCAGCATATCGATCATTTATTTTTTAATACAAAGTTTAATTTCCACTTTTTCGGGAGGAAAAAACCCAGGGATCAATTTCAATAATAATTCGCAAAAAGAAGATGTTGTTACCTTGGGCCCCGCCGATGTGCACTTTAATCCCTTGCTGCCAAAAGACACCCTTTCTAGGCAAGACAGCATCCCATTCAAACCCAAGGAGAAAAAAACGATCACCTATTATTCCGAACAGCAATTGGATTCCCTTACCTTTCTGGACAAATTTGGAAAGCGGTTCAACCTATACCGTGAATTTTATGAAGAATATGATATTTCCAATCCCAGTCAAGCACTGGATAGCCTAAGACATAACAATACCCAGTTCAATCGATGGTTGTACAGTAAAAACCTATCCATGAAGCGGATAAAGGAAAACCCCTTTGGCTTTGCGAATTATATGCTGGGCAAGATTCCTTTTTTCCTCTTCTTCTTCGCTCCCTTCTTTGCCTTGTTTTTTTGGTTGATCTATTCCAAAAAGAAATACAATTACATGGAACACCTAGTGTTTATCTTTCACATTTTTGGGTTTGTCTTTTTAGGTCTGCTCCTTTGTTTGCTCCCCGATTTGCTCATTGGTGACGAGATCATTGCGGGAGTGTTTATCTCCCTCATAGGACCGTTTTATTTTTACAAGGCATTGCGCAATTTTTACAAGCAAAATAGGTTTATAACAATCCTAAAATTTGTATTTTTAAATGTTGTCTTTTTTATAAGCGCAACTTTTGCAGCAATTTTGTTTTTTGCGGTGACGGCCGCAGCGTATTAAATGGTACAGCAAGTAACACATAACATCAAGGTTTCGGTAGAAACTGCTTTTGAAGGTTCCTTTTTAACCGATCATAAGAAACATTATGCCTTTTCTTATGCAGTACTTATCGAAAACAATAGCCAGCACTCTGTCCAACTAAAGTCCCGTTTTTGGCTCATTAAAGATGCTTTGAATGAAACCGAAACCGTAGAAGGCGAGGGTGTCATTGGGGAACAGCCCATTCTAGAGCCTGGTGGCAAACATCAGTACAACAGTGGGTGTATTCTAGTATCTCCCTTTGGAAGCATGCAGGGCCATTACAAAATGAAAACACCTTTTGCCGAAATTGAAGTTGGCATTCCCCTTTTTAAGTTGAGTGCGCCTTTTGCAATGAATTGAAGCATACTCTTTTTAGCTTCGGCATACCACTTTCCTAGCACAGCATACCACTTTTGACGCAAAATCACTACATGCGACAAATGTGTTAATGGATGCTTTTTTCTTTCTAATCCTTTCTGAGGGGTGGCTTTACTTTTGACCCAGAAATAATCAACTCACGAAAGCAAAACCCATTAGTATGAAAAATTCAACCCTTATTCAAACCTCCCTAAAAACACAACTAGGTTCTTTACTTATGGTGTCCATAAGTCTGGCACTAATCTATGTTTGCTATGCCTCAATACAATTTACCTGGGACTATTTGGCGCATCAAGTAAGTCTCGAAATGGACCGTTGGGTATCCCAACCCATTACATCTCTTTATTAATCCAATTATTTATTCAACCTTAATTTAATTTAAATCTCATGAAAAAATTAGTATTTATTTTCACCCTTGCCTTCATGGCAAACTCTTTGACCGCTCAATCCCAAAAAGATGAGCAGGACATTAAAAACACAATTCAACTTTTACAAAAAGGATGGAATGCCGGAAGTGGCGAAACCTTTGCCAGTGCCTTTTCCGAAAGTCACGATTTTATCGTGTGGAACGGGTATTACATGGCAAATATGTCTGTTGAAAACAATGCCAAAGGGCATAATCAAATTTTTAGCACTTTTTACAAGGACACGCAACTATTTTACACGGTGGATAAGATTAAATTTCTTAGCAAAGACATTGCGCTAGTTCACTTGTTTGGTGCCGTTGTTGGAAATACTGAACAACGTCCTCAAAACCCAGAAGTTTTAATTTCCATGGTCCTGCAAAAAAAGGGTGGGTTTTGGAAAATTAGCTCTTTCCACAATCTAGATTTGGAAGTGTTCCAGAACGAAGAAACCATGAAAAATGCACCTATGCCCGTGGAGGTAATGTATGCCAGTTGGTACTCTGGAGCAAAATAATTCAAAAACACAACAAAAACAGTGCTTGCAGGGCCAAGCACTGTTTTCATAATACTCATTTTTAGTATCTTAACTTTCCAAAAACCAAAAATCGTGAAATTTCAGCTCAGAAAGCCTTTTGTTTTTTTTCTTTTTACCTTTCTGATTAGCCCTTTTATTGGCTTTGGTCAAGAAATAACAGTTGACACGACTGGTATTTATACATTAAAAGAAAAGTACCCTATCCAAAATTTATTCGGAAAGACTAAAATTCTCAACAATGTTTCCGCCATACCTTCCATTACTGAACTATTGGCCCATCCCGAAAAATATCCCTTTCACCCCCTCAAAGACAGTATTTTGGAAGACCAAAAAAGTGCATGGTTGAAAGTGTCCATAAACCCTCAAATAGACTTTGAAAAAGCCACCATACTTTTTAAAAGGAACTCAACCCAGTATGAAGAAATTGCTGCCATGGACAGTGTCTCTGTTTTTTTGGTTCAAAACAATCAAATTCTCAAAACTTCTCAAACAGGGGTTTATATTCCCGCATCAAAAAAAGATATTCCCTTCCCGGTGACAGTTAACAGTTTTCAATTGCCTTTAAAAAAAGGAGATCCTGTAACCCTTTATATTCAGGTATTTGACAAGGATAAAATTTTCCCTATGATGGAACTCAGGGAGGAATCCCTTCCAATGAGAACGGAGTCCAATAGCATCCAAACCATTCTATCTAGTATTGCATTTATTTTGGGTTTTTACGTTTTGTTTTTCTTTTTTTTCACACGGGATAAATCCTACCTGTACCTTGCGGTGGTTTTTTTGCTTCGGGCAGTTCACTACCAGTTACTAACCTTCGACCTTTATGTGGTAGAGCTCTTTTTCCCGGAACATCCCATTTGGGTTGAAGTGCTGTGGATTTCAACTTCCTTGCCTTCCATCTGTATTTTGTTGGTCTTTGTAAGATCATTTATAAACCTAAAGGAACTTAACAAAACCCTCTATAAAATAACCACCATAATTATTTACATGATGGTCATTTTCATTGTATTGTTCTTCTTGTTCTTCAAAATTCAATCCGACCTATATTATATATTGGAAAATTTAATTGCGGCGGTTAGTTTCATTGCATTTCTGGCTATTGTGGTACGTTTAGCATTCTACAAAAATGTATTAATTAGATACATTGTGGTTGCAACTGGGTGGATGTTTATCTTCGGAATGCTGGGCATTTTATGGAATTTAGGCATCATTCCCCCTATTTCCTCAACATTCAATCCCTGGGTAATAAGTCAATTGGGATTCACCCTAATTCTTTCGCTTGCGATTGCACGAAAAATGCAATTAAGTGAACGAGCCAAAAGTGAAGTAGAAAAAGTGAAAGAAATTGACTCAATAAAATCGAAGTTTTTTGCCAATATCTCTCACGAGTTTCGCACCCCATTATCCCTTATTTTAGGGCCCATAAACCAATCCATAGAAAATATCCCTGCCACCGAAACCATTGAAGATACTACCGAAGTACCTGTAAAAGGCAAGCATATAAAAGTTATGAAGCGCAACGCCCTGCGGCTTCAAAATTTGGTAGATCAAATATTGGATCTTTCCAAGTTGGACCAAGGAAAAATGAACTTACTGGTTTCGGAAGGTAACCTTGTACAATTTCTCCGCTCTATTGTATTTTCCTTTGAAAGCCTTGCCGAAATTAAGCACATTCGGTTTCAAACCCATTTCACAAAAGAAATACCCAATAGTTATTTTGATAAAGATAAATTGGAAAAAATACTGGTCAACCTCCTCTCAAATGCACTAAAATTTACTCCAGAGCATGGGGAGGTCTCGGTAAACGTTGAAGACACTCGGGGCTATCTAAAAATTAGTATTTCAGATACAGGGAAAGGGCTTTCCAAAGATGAAATCGATAATATATTTGACCGCTTTTATCAAACCGAAACCACCCAGGACCAAGGCACGGGCATAGGGTTGGCGTTGGTGAAAGAACTAGTGGAGTTGTACCATGGGCAAATTAGTGTGGATAGCGTCATGGGCAGTGGCACGACCTTTAAGGTTTTACTTCCTTATAGAAAAAGCGACTTTACTCCTGAAGAAATAGCGGCACAACCTAGTGCATCAAACAAAGAAAAAATAGAC
This sequence comes from Flavobacteriaceae bacterium, assembly GCA_041392175.1. Taxonomy (GTDB): domain Bacteria; phylum Bacteroidota; class Bacteroidia; order Flavobacteriales; family Flavobacteriaceae; genus Halomarinibacterium. Next base: position 4,395 of record JAWKMP010000021.1, read on the forward strand.
CCTGAAACATTGTTTACCCAAAAGGAAGTAGCAAATGAACCTAACGAAGGCGTATCACAATTACCCCTTTTGCTCATTGTGGAAGACAATCCAGACCTACGGGAATATATCGCAGAACAAATGCAAGCTGTATTTAACATTTTAACCGCCAAGGATGGAAAAGAGGGGTTTGCCATGGCACAAACCCATATTCCGGACTTGGTCATTAGCGATGTCATGATGCCCCATATGACGGGCATGGAGCTATGCCAAAAACTGAAGACCCATGTAAAAACATCGCACATCCCCATTATTCTGTTAACGGCCAAAGCAGAAAAGAGTGATAAGATGGAAGGATTACAAACCGGTGCCGATGATTATGTAACTAAACCTTTTGATGGCAGGGAATTGACGGTGCGGGCCAAAAACCTTATCCAACAGAGAGAGCAATTACGACAAAAATTTAGTAGTGAATTGAAAATTGGCCCTTCCGAGGTAACCCTTAGTTCCATGGAGGAACGTTTCATGAAACAAGTGTTCAAAACCATAGAGGAAAACATGGCCAACGAATTTTATACCGTAGAAGATTTGGCTTCGGAAGTAGGTTTTAGCCGCTCCCAATTGAACCGAAAACTGAAAAGCCTTTTGGGAAAATCACCCAATCATCTTATTAGGGATTTTAGGCTAGCAAGGGCAAAAGAACTGCTGGAGCAAAAAACAGGAACCATTTCTGAAATTGCCTACCAAGTAGGTTATTCAAACCTTTCCTATTTTTCGAAAAGCTATAAGGAAGCCTTCGGGATCCTGCCCAGCGAAGTGTAAATTTATCCCTTGCCAAATAGCAAAAAGGGCTGTACAGCTTCCAGCTTTACTATGTTCCCTTCCTGAACCACATGACATTGGCCACAATGCGAATCGTAGGTGAATTGAAATGGTTTTGAAGCATTGAATTCCTTCGAAAAATAGACCCCATCAAAATCTTCTTTCAAATGGTCATTATACCTTTTTATCCTGAAATGATGTTTGGGAAGTGCCGTTTCATCTACCAATTCAAAATAAGCACTACTGCCTATCCCTTCCAATTTTTGAAGGGATTCATGAACCTCAAAAAAGGTAGCTTTTTCAGCATCGGTTATTTTCTTTTTATGAAAATAATTTTTCAAATTCTCCTTAAAGGCAGAACCTTCAAAGGGTTTTATGGCTCCATTAAAAACTTCAAATACATTTCCTAGACCTGCTTTTTCCACATTCCCAATCCCACTGGGAGTAAATTTTTTATTGAATTTTAATGCCTTATGGATTTTGGGTTCTGCGGTGGCAGCTAAAATAGTATCGGTAACAAACCGTGCACAATTGCTTCCTTTCTTGTGAAAGGCCCCATAGGGAATACTCCCTTTGTTTTGTAGGTTGCATACAAAATCATAAGCTTTTTCAAAATCTACCGGTTCACAGACCGAAGCAATTAAACGCCCTTCCCCGTGGGTTTTTTCGGGATTTGCCTCGAGCCATAAAAGAAGTTGATCCAGATTTGTCAAGTTCCCTTCGGTATTGAATTGCATTTCAAAAGGAATCTCTAGCTCTGCATCGGTCTGGGCCGTGCGCACCCTTCCATAGCCTTTGGGAGTAATATACCGGCCAAAATCGCAATAATGGGCTTTTCCGCTTTCCTTATGAATAATGACTTGTGCCGCATGACCTGCTTTAATGTATTCTTTGGTTCCCAAACCTACCAAAGGCAAAAACTTGCAAATCCACTCATCACTCATTTTCACAAAAGTGTCGGGATAGGCCAAAACCACTATTTTACCGGTGTTTTTCAATGCAAATAAAAATAGGTCGGAAACATACAAAAAGAATTTCAAAAATAGTTTTTTATCCCGCCTAAGGTAACAAAGGTTACTGCTTATGCCACTAAATATTGCTACCTTTGCCAAAATACATTCAACTTAAAATTTTACCCATGGGAAAAGGATTTTTTGAAGTTCCAGTGGCTGTCAATGAGCCCGTAAAAAGCTATGCACCCGGCAGTCCGGAACGTAAGGAAGTTTCAGAAACATATAAAAAAATGTTCCAAAGCACTATTGAAGTGCCATTGTACATTAACGGAAAAGACATTACAACAGGGGATACCGCAACCATGTCGCCTCCTCACGATCATCAACACATTTTAGGAACCTACCACAAGGCCGAAAAAAAACATATCGAGGAAGCCATTGCCACGGCTTTGGAAGCGAGAAAAAAATGGGCAGTCACTCCCTGGGAACAGCGGGCAGCTATCTTTTTGCGAGCCGCCGAATTGATCGCAGGTCCCTATCGGGCAAAGATCAATGCGGCTACCATGCTGGCGCAGTCCAAGACTATTCACCAAGCGGAAATTGACTCGGCTTGTGAGCTTATTGATTTCCTTCGTTTCAATGTACAGTTCATGACCGAAATTTATGCCGAGCAGCCCGAATCCACTTCGACTGCTTGGAACCGATTGGAATACCGTCCTTTGGAAGGATTCATCTATGCCATCACGCCTTTTAACTTTACGGCCATTGCAGGAAATTTACCTGCCAGTGCCGCCTTGATGGGCAATGTAGTGGTTTGGAAACCCAGTGATAGCCAAGTGTATTCTGCAAAAGTGATTTTGGACGTGTTTAAAGAAGCCGGCGTTCCTGCAGGTGTAATCAATATGGTTATGGGAGACCCCGTGATGATAACCGATACTCTTTTGGCCAGTCGCGATTTTAGCGGGATTCATTTTACAGGATCAACCCATGTCTTCAAAGATATTTGGCAAAAGATTGGGACCCAAATCCACCATTATAAAACCTACCCCAGGATTGTAGGAGAAACTGGCGGAAAGGATTTTATTGTAGCCCATAAAACGTCACACCCCAAACAAGTGGCCACCGCTATTTTGAGAGGGGCTTTTGAGTTCCAAGGACAAAAATGTAGTGCCGCCAGCCGTTGTTACATTTCAAAAAGTATTTGGCCTCAAGTAGAAAAATTCCTCAAAGACGATTTAGCCTCCATGACCATGGGATCACCAGAAGATATGAGCAACTTCATTACAGCGGTCATCCATGAAGGGTCTTTTAATAAATTGGCAAGTTATATAGATCAAGCTAAAAAAGATACCGATGCCGAAATTATTGCAGGAGGCAACTATGATAAATCCAAAGGGTATTTTATAGAACCTACGGTCATTAAAACGAACAATCCAAAATACAGCACCATGTGTACTGAACTTTTTGGGCCTGTGGTCACCATTTTCGTTTTTGAAGATGAATCGTGGGAAGAAACCTTGCACTTGGTAGATGAAACCAGTGAGTATGCGTTAACGGGCGCTGTTTTTAGTGAAGATCGATATGCCCTGGAAACCGCAGTACGAATTCTTGAAAATGCTGCAGGGAATTTCTACATCAATGACAAGCCTACAGGTGCCGTGGTAGGGCAACAACCCTTCGGCGGGGCAAGAGCCAGTGGCACCAACGATAAAGCGGGAAGTAAATTGAACCTATATCGTTGGGTTTCGCCTAGAATGGTTAAAGAAACCTTTGTATCCCCAACTGATTATCGCCATCCCTTTAGGATAGTCTATTCATTTAAAAAAATAAAAAACCCGAAGTGCTGCTTCGGGTTTTTTTTAATAGGTATCCCTATTTTATTCATAAGGCTTGAATGCATTCACTGCTGCATTTTGTGTATTGACCGCCGAATTATCACTTGCTTCCACAACCATCGCTACAAGGTGAAGCTTTTCTACCACAAAGTTTGAAGGAATGGAATAGGTTGTCGTGAACTCATAATCGGTATAGGCACTGGTACTGGGAATAGCATCTCCAAAGGGATCGGTTAGGGAAGCCCTTAGCACGTGGTTTTGCTCAAAATCAATGATGGGATTACCAAGCCCATAATAAGGACTGGTCTCATCATTATTGAAATAATTGGTTTGATCCAGCAAAATCCCATCTTCGGTTAAGTAAACCACCAGTTTTTTGTCTTGCAATTCATTTTCGGAAGCCACATGGATTTGAACGGAAAGCACCCCACTATTTACAGAAGAATTGATGGAGATGGCTACTGGAACTTCTTGACCAGCAATATCGGTTACCTGGGTGGTTGGAAAAGTCAAAATGCTACCCCAAGTAGTTGTACGGTTGATCCTTCCGGAAGGAAATCCTCCCACTGCAAATTCATTGCGTAAAGCAGCTTCAATAGAAAGTGCTATCTCATCTTGATTATGTATTGCCACAGTAGAAATATCGTCGGTCTGCGCTGCTACTGCTTCAATGGCTGCACTTACTGCAGGGCAATACCCACACCATGCTCCCGTGTAATCTTCAAGCATGATTTTTTGCTTAGGAATAATCACAGAGAAGGTATCTGTTTCGGTAACATAGGTGGTACCATCAATCTCATATTGGGCGTAGATTTCGAAGGAACCTTCACTGCTGGATTGAAATGTATTCCCATCAAGCGCCGTTCCGTCCACATAAAACGTAATATTTTCGGAGATTTCGTTTCCTTGTTCATCATATACAACAAAGTCAACGGGTTGGTCCCTTAGGGAAGCTTTTCGGAAGGTCAATCCAGAACCGGTATCGATAATTACTTGGTTATCATCCGTGGGGAAACTTTCCTTTTTGCTGCAGGAACTAATCATTGCAACCACCAAGAGGAGCAATAGTATACTTTTTGAATTCACTATTTTCATATCATTTTTTATTTTAAAAAGAGGCATATTTCTTGATATGGCTAAAATAATTATTTTTTTTGAAACCAATGAAAAACCGCATAAAATCATACTATACCGAGTTGGTAGGGTATTTAAAAATTAGGTTTTTCTCCTAAAAATTCATTAATATTGTCGCACATTTTTAAACACCCTTACTTTATGAAAAATTTACTCCTCATTCTTCTTTTTGCATTTTCGCTGCAAGCATTTTCCCAAGACGCTCTGCCCGATGTAACATTAACCTCCCTGGAAGGAAATTCACTTTCCATTAAAGAGGCTGCCAAAAGCGATGCACCTGTAGTGATTTCCCTTTGGGCAACGTGGTGTGTTCCTTGCCTCAAAGAACTGGATGCAATAAGTGAAGTATATGATGACTGGAAAGATGAGACCAATGTGAGTTTAATTGCTGTTTCTATTGATGATAGTCGAACCGTAAAAAGAGTAAAGCCGTTAATTAATGGAAAGGGATGGGATTATACTATTTTGCTGGACACCAATAATGACTTAAAACGTGCTCTTGGTGCAGCCACTGTACCTCTTACGGTTTTGGTTAAAAATGGCAAAATTGTCTACAGGCATTCGGGGTATAGCCCAGGAGCCGAAAATGAATTGTTCGAAAAAATTCAACAATTCTCAAAATAAGGACCACTAACAAACAACCAAATACCATGAAAAAACTTTTTATTGTTGCTAGCTTAATGGCAACGAACTTCCTCTTTGCACAGGAAACTGAGGAAAAAGGAACCTTCTACGGTGGATTTGAATCGAATTCGCAGTGGCTATTGGATGATGATGGATTGGTGTTCACGGCGCCTGAAGATCAATTTCGCGCCAACAATTACTTCCAGCTCAATTACAATTATGGTAAATTTACGGCAGGAGTCCAGTATGAACTGTACCTCCCTTCTGCCCTATTGGGATTTAGTCCCATTTTTGATGGCAACAATGGCGTGGCCAATTACTACCTAAACTTTAAAAATGAGTCCCTTGATATTACGGGAGGTTATTTTTATGAGCAATTTGGGAATGGCCTAATCTTAAGAAGCTGGGAAGACCGGCAACTGGGAATCAACACGGCCATGAGAGGGGTACGGGTGAAATTTGATCCCATTGCCAATCTTAGTCTTACGGGATTATTTGGCCAACAGCGTAATGGTTTTGAAGTTTCGGAAGGAACCATCACGGGGATCGACGCCAATTTTGACCTAGGTGCTGCCGCGGGTTTTGAAGCGTTGGATCTTCGTATTGGAGCAAGTTATGTTTCGCGCTACCAAGACCGGGGTACCAATCTTGAAATACCCAGCAATGTGGGTGCCTACGGCGGCCGATTGGATTGGGGAATAGGTAATTTTTATGGGGGGTTTGAAGGAATTGTAAAGGACAAAGATGTGATTGCCAATGAAGGGGTTTTGGTTTCCAACCGTTTATATGATGGCACTGCGTTGCAAGTAAACTTAGGGTATTCGCAAAAAGGACTAGGGATAAATTCAACCTTCCGAAGACTTGAAAACTTTAGTTTTTATGCAGATCGTCTAGCAGAAGGAAATCAATTCAACCAGCAATTGATCAATTTTGTTCCTGCACTTACAAAACAACAAGATTATTTGTTAACCAATATTTATGTATACAACTCCCAGCCCCGTTTGATTACCGATCCTTTGGACCAAAGAGCGGGTGAAGTAGGGATGCAAACCGATGTGTATTATACATTCCCAAAAGAAAGTTTCTTTGGGAAGTACAGTACCAAGATCGCGGCCAACTTTTCTTATTGGGGAGGTTTGGAGACCACGTTCTATGATGATTTTTCTTATGATGTGAAATTCCTTGGAAAGGGGCCCAACTATTTTAGGGACATGAGTGTTGAAATCAAAAACAAATGGAGCGCAACATTCAACTCAGTACTCACCTATCAAAACGTGATGGCAGATAAAGGAGTGGTTTTGGGAGGTCCTTTGGGCGGTCCGGATGATATAGAAGCAAATGTAGCCGTAGCAGAAGGCACTGTAAAATTTGATGGCGGAAAATCATTACGCATCGTAGGCCAGCATTTATGGACACACAAAGATCGCAAGAACTGGGCCGGTGGTGTAGTAGAGTATAATTTCAATTCGCATTTGGCATTGTATGTGGCAGATGCTTGGAATTATGGTGGCGAAGGAGAATTGCATTACTATAATGCCGGCGGAAGTTATTCTAAAGGGAGAACCCGTTTTGGGATGAATTACGGCCGCCAACGCGGTGGATTGATATGCGTGGGAGGTGTTTGCCGGTTCGTTCCTGAAAACAATGGCTTTAGCGCCAATCTTTCAGTGAATTTTTAATTCCGAAGAATCATAATAAAAAAAGCCCGACCAATGGTCGGGCTTTTTTTATGGAGAAATAATGTAATTATTTTTTAACCACCTTGGTAGTTTGGGTAGCTCCTTTTTGGTTTGAAATTTGAACAAGGTAAACTTGTGAAGGTAAACTGGAGATATTGATCTCATTGTTTCCAACAATCAAATTTTGGTTGGCAACCACACGTCCGCGAATATCGTACACAACAGCAGTAGCTTCTTCAGTAGCATTTATTTTGATAGCATCGGTAACAACCGTAGAAACCACTTGTGCATTCACCACGGATACATCAGCAATACCAAGGGCAGGGTCATAGCGGTATGTAAAGGTAAGGTCATTCCCTATTTGGGTTCCTCCGGGAGCGTCCAGTTGGTAAAAACGGAACACATAATCAATGATGTTACCCCCACCGTCATTATAATTTAAAAACTTATCTCCTTCTTGGTTTTGGTTTTGGCCAGGCTGAATGGTAACCACTTCGTTTCCTGGAGGGTAAGAAACTCCTACAACAATGGGATCATAACATAAGCCGAAGCACAATTGCATATCGGTTCCATCATAATTCACCGCGCTTACAAATTCTATCTTCATGTAGATTTCATCGGTGGTTGATTCGTTGTTTACGTAAAATCCAAGTGAGTTATTTAATGCACCGGCAATAACGGTTTGCCCATCCACAATGGGATCGCCGTCATGGGTTTCAACATTAAATTGTGCAAAAGTAGCCAGTGAGGCAAAAGCACATACAATAGCGAATAAATGTTTCATTTTCAAAAAAATTAGGGTTACAATAGAGCTGCAAGATATAAATTAGAATTTTAAAAAAAGAAAAAAAAACAGGAAAGGTGAGTTGTGCTGGGAAAATGAAATAATCAAATGATTATCAACGCTGTAAAATACGAAAATCCCATTAAATTGGCAGGAAAATCAGCATGATAAATGTTTAAAAAAAATACCATTTGAATTGATAAAATGCTATATTTGAAGATTAAAGCTAATACATTAACAAAAAAATAATGTTATGATAAAAAAATACTTAGGTAGTTTACTTTTAGGATTGGTTGCCCTATCTGGCTTTTCTCAAACCATTGTATCTACAACTGCAGAAAACAAAAAAGTAATCCTTGAAGAATTTACAGGGATTCATTGTGTGTATTGTCCTCAAGGACATGCCATTGCACAAGCCATTCAAAACAATAACCCTGGCGACGTGTTTCTCATCAACGTTCATGTGGGGAGTTTTGCTGTTCCAGGGGCCAATGAGCCCGATTTTAGGACTTCTTTCGGAACCGCCATCGCCAATCAATCCCAACTGGTAGGATATCCGGCGGGAACGGTAAACCGTCACTATTTTCCTGGAATGGCGCAAAACGGAGGTACCGGAACAGCCATGAACCGCGGCAACTGGACGAGTGCAGCCAACCAAACCCTTGCCTTAAACTCCTACCTCAACATGGCTGTGGAAGGCGATATTGATGTACAAACCAATGAACTTACCGTTCATGTGGAAGCCTATTATACAGGGACCAGCCCACAATCTTCCAATAAATTGAACGTAGCCCTTTTGCAAAACAATACCTTAGGTCCACAAACTGGTGGAAATGCTGGCAATGAATACGTTCATCAGCATCGTTTAATCCATATGGTAACTGGCCAGTGGGGCGATGACGTTTCGCCTACCACCAACGGAACCTTCATTGATAGGACTTACACTTATACTATTCCTGAAATGCACAACAATGTGCCCATTAAAATCGAAGATTTGGAAATTGTGGTTTTTATGACCGAAACCACTCAAGAAATTATCAGCGGTAATGGATCTTTCCCTACCTATTCCAATTTTGAATTCCAAAATGATGCTGCAATTACTCTTATTCAGGAAATTCCCGATCAGTGTGGCTTCAACTTAGCACCTGTTATTGAAATTCAAAATGTTGGAGAAAATCCATTGACCTCTATTGACATCAACTATAGTATAAATGGTGGTACTACCGAAACCTTTACTTGGACAGGGAATTTAACCTCTTTACAAAGAGAGATGGTTGAATTACCTGCTATCCCCTATGATTTAGAAGTTTCAAACTCACTTTCTATCGCTCTTGCTAATGATGACAACACTGCAAATAATACCTCAACCAGTACTTTCAATCAAACGACCAGTAACACCAATGACATTACGCTACGAATCACTACTGATGGTCAAGGCTCACAGTGTACCTGGGAAATTGTAAACCTTGCTGGGGACATCATGCAAAGTGGCGGCCCTTACCCAAATAATACTACCATCAACGAAAGTTTTACTTTTGATGGAGATTGTTATAAATTTATTTTATATGATAGTGGGGCCAATGGAGGATCTGGAATTTTCTTGCGAGATGGTTCAAATGATGTTATCCTTTATAGTAATGGGGCAGATTATGAAGATAAAATTCAAGCCAATTTCTCTACGGAAGGATTTTTGGGAATTGAATCAAATCCCCTTCAGCGAGTGAGCCTGTTCCCAAATCCTGCACAAACGTATTTCACCATTACCAATGCAGATAATGCCAATATTAAGATATACGATATCTTAGGAAAACAATTATTAGTGCAAAAAAATATTTCAAACAATCAATCGATCGATGTGGCAAACCTTTCATCAGGCACCTACTTCATTTCGATAGAAAAAGACAATTACACGTCTGTTCAAAAACTTATTATCAACAAATAATTCTAACCCAACCCTGAGAAAGCCCATTATGGGCTTTCTCTTCTTTCAAACCAAAACGTAAAAATCATGAAACAAAAATTATTTTCTCTTTTGGCTTTCTCGCTTCTTGCGTCTTTTTCCTATGCGCAAACTATTGTTTCTACAACACCCGAGAACAAAAAAGTGATCCTAGAGGAGTTCACCGGGATTCATTGTGTGTATTGCCCTCAGGGACATGCTATTGCACAAGCCATTCAAAACAACAACCCAGGCAATGTTTTCTTAATCAATGTTCACGTGGGTAGTTATGCCGTACCAGGTGCTGGGGAACCAGACTTCAGAACTTCTTTTGGTACTGCTATTGCAAACCAATCCCAACTCATTGGATACCCAGCAGGTACCGTTAACCGTCATTATTTCCCAGGACATGCCCAAAATGGAGGAACGGGAACTGCCATGAGTAGAGGAGAATGGACCGTAACCGCCAATGAAACCCTAGGAACCGCTTCCTACCTAAATATGGCAACAGAAGCTAATATCGATGTGCAAACAAGAGAGATGACTGTACATGTAGAAGGATACTATACGGGTAATAGTCCACAATCCACCAATAAGCTAAATGTTGCCTTGTTGCAAAACAATACATTAGGCCCACAAACTGGAGGAAATGCTGGAAACGAATATGTTCATCAACATAGGTTGGTACACATGGTTACGGGACAATGGGGAGAAGATATTGCTACTACCACTACTGGTTCTTTTGTAGACAAAACCTATACCTATACCATTCCATTAGACCACAATGGAGTGCCTATTGAATTGGCAGACCTAGAGCTAGTGGTTTTCATGACCGAAACCACTCAAGAAATTATAAGTGGAAATGGAGCATTCCCAACCTATACCAATTTCGAATACCAAAATGATGTTACCTTAAGAGAGATCAAGGAAATTCCAGAACAGTGCGTAAATGCTGTTAGCCCTGTGGTAGTTATCCAAAATACAGGAGGAGATACGGTAAACAGCGTAGATATTGAATATGGAATCAATGGAAGTTCCAATACCTTTACATGGACAGGAACACTTTTGCCTCTTCAATCAGAAACCATTACTTTACCTGAAATTGGATTTAGCTTTGAAGGAACCAACAATGTTACAGCCAGCATTCAAGACGACGACGACAATAGCAACAACAGCCAAGTAACCAGTTTTGTGGATGCCGAAGGATATACAGGTGATTTAACATTGGAAATCCATACCGATAACTATGGTTCGGAAGTACGATGGAATGTAAAAGATTATACTGGCACTACCATTGCAAACGGAGGCCCTTATGGTAACAATCAAACCATTACCGAAACCATTCAACTACCAACAGACAACTGCTATACCTTTAACCTAATTGACACCTATGGTGATGGTGGTGGTGCAGTAACCTTAAAGGATGCCCTCAATAACATCCTATACCAAACCAACGGAAGTTATGGTTTTGGAGAATCTAGGAACTTTGGTTACCAGCAAACTGTTTTAGGAACTCCTACCAATCAATTGTCAAGCATTGTGATGTTCCCAAACCCTGCAAAATCGATAGTAACCATTGCCAATGCCGAAAATGCGAATGTATCTATCTATGATGTTTTAGGAAAAGTAGTGCTTTCCCAAAAGGATATTTCAGTTACCCAACAAATTTCTGTGGCCAATCTTCAAATGGGCACATATTTCGTGAAAATTGAGAAAGAGGGACAATCCACTGTTGAGCGCCTTATCATCTCCAAATAATATTGAATACCCTATTTAATGAAAAGCCCGAGCAATGCTCGGGCTTTTTTTTATGAATTCCCTTTAAATTTCAAAGGAAGGTGCACTACGCTTTTGGTTTCAAAAAAATCTTCCTTGAAGTAAGTGCTCAAAGGAAAAATCGTGGCTTTCGGGAAGGGCAACAACTCTTCAGAAAGATCACCTCCTTTAAGGTATAAAATTCCATTGGCAAGGGTATGATGGCTTTTTTTGGCCACTTTGTTTTTTACCCAGCCCACAAACTCATCCATTCGAGTAACGGCCCTACTTACGATAAAATCAAATATTCCTTCAATGGTCTCGGCCCTTTGGTGAAATGCCTTTACATTTTCCAATTTTAATGAAGCCGCAACTGCATCCACCACTTTTATTTTTTTCCCAATACTATCCACCAACACAAACTCACAATTTGGGAAAAGAATCGCCAAGGGAATACCGGGAAAGCCCCCTCCAGTCCCTACATCCAGGATACGACTCCTATCTTTGAAATGAATCACTTTTGCTATCCCTAAAGAATGTAAGACATGCCGTAGGTATAGCTCATCGATGTCTTTTCGGGAAACCACATTAATCTTTGCATTCCAATCGCTATACAGTGCATAAAGTTTGGAAAATTGTTCCATTTGGATTTCCGAGAGGTCAGGAAAATAAGTATGCAGTAACTCCATAGGCATTTATGAACAACAAAAGTAGCATATCCTTTATAAATTTAGCAGAAACCCCAAGGCTTTTACAGTTAAGATATGTAAATTGCGTCCTTGTTTATAAATTTTTATTGAAACCCATTTTACTGTGAATCAATCCCCTATAAAGTTTTCAAGAACCGATACCGCTCAATTTTTCCGAACGCTTAACAAACGCGTAAATACCTATTTCAAGGAAAACAACCTTTCCCGCTCGGGAAACTGGAAGTTGCACATCAAGACTTTTGTCATGTTTGCCCTATATATTGCCCCCTATTTTTTATTTTTTTGGGTACCTATGCCAGGTTGGGCACAATTGCTCCTTGCCATCCTTATGGGGATAGGCATGGCTGGCGTAGGAATGAACGTAATGCATGATGCCAATCATGGCTCCTACTCTTCCAAAAAATGGGTCAATAAACTCATGGGAAGCAGTATGTACATTTTAGCTGGAAACGTCTACAACTGGCAAGTTCAACATAACGTTTTGCACCATACCTATACCAATATACATGGACATGACGAAGATTTGGAAGCTGGAAGAATCATGCGGTTTTCTGAACACGCCCAATGGAGAAGGTTTCATAAATTTCAACACATCTATGGTATTTTCCTCTATGGGCTTTTAACCATTAATTGGGTACTCACGGCCGATTTCAAACAAACACACCGTTATTTGAAACGAAAACTTTCTTACGGCAACCTACCCAATCCCTTTGCTCAATGGAGCACTTTGATCATCACCAAAATCCTGTATGCCATCATTTGGATTGTTATCCCCGTTCTGTTTTTTGATATTGCCTGGTGGAAAATCTTGATTGGTTTCTTTGTTATGCACTATGTTGCCGGCTTGATCCTAAGCGTAGTGTTCCAGTTGGCCCATGTGGTGGAAGATACCCACATGTTGCTACCCGATGAAACCGGAAACATCAAAAATACCTGGGCCATCCATCAATTGTTTACTACCGTTAATTTCTCTCCCAAAAACCGAATTGTAAACTGGTTTACCGGAGGGTTAAACCATCAAGTAGAGCATCACATTTTCCCTAATATAAGTCACATACATTACAAAAAGATTTCAGAAATCGTAAAGAAAACAACCCAGGAATTTGATTTGCCCTACCACGAATACAAAACTACCCGAAAAGCCATTATTGCACATTTTAAACATCTAAAACAAATGGGAACCAATCCCGCGTTATCTGCTTAATACTGTATGAATCCAAAACTTTCCCGTCGTGTCAATGAAATGTCAACCTCTGCTACCCTTGCCATGGCAGCCAAGGCACGAGAACTTAAGGAACAAGGAAAAAACATTATTGGTCTTAGTTTGGGGGAACCCGATTTTACCATCCCAGATTTTGTAAAAGATGCCGCCATTGAGGCCATAAAACAAGACTACCATTCCTATAGTCCCGTGGACGGTTATGGTGATTTAAAGCAGGCTATTATTACTAAATTCAAGAGAGACAACAACCTTACCTACAAACCCTCACAAATAGTGGTCTCTACAGGTGCAAAACAATCGTTGGCAAATTTGGCTGAAGTATTACTTAACGAAGGAGACGAAGTCTTGCTGCCCGCTCCCTATTGGGTAAGCTATGCAGATATAAGTAAGTTGGCCGGTGGCGTTCCCGTGGAAATCCCCTCTTCTATCGCTACCGATTTTAAAATTACCCCAGAAGCCCTTGAAGCAGCCATCACCCCAAAGACCAAAATGATGATCTATAGCTCCCCTTGCAACCCAAGTGGTTCTGTATATAGCAAAAATGAATTAAGGGCATTGGCAGATGTCTTGGTGAAATATCCGGATATCATCGTAGTAAGCGATGAGATTTACGAACACATCAATTTTGTGGGAGAACATGTTTCCATGGCGGCTTTTGAGGATATGTACGATCGCACCGTTACCGTGAATGGTGTTTCAAAGGCCTATTCCATGACGGGATGGCGGATTGGTTACATAGGGGCTCCCGAATATATTGCGAGAGCTTGCAACAAAATGCAGGGACAAGTGACCAGTGGAGCCAATTGCATTGCACAACGGGCAACCATTGTAGCGCTAGAAAATCCCCCCAGCAAGATTCAATACATGATTGATGCCTTTAAAGAACGCAGAAAGCTCATCCTAGGGTTATTGGCAAACATACCAGGTTTTATCTCAAACGAACCGGAAGGTGCCTTTTATGTGTTTCCAGATATCTCCTATTACTTCGGAAAAACACTCAAGGGAAAAACCATTCACTCCGCCGAAGATTTTGCCATGTTCTTGCTTGAAGAAGCAGGAGTAGCTACCGTCACCGGAGAAGCCTTTGGAGACTCCAATTGTATTAGGATTTCCTATGCCGCTTCAGAAAAGGATATTACCGAAGCCATGCGAAGAATCAAAGAAGTACTACAATAAAAAAAGCCCACCAAATGGTGGGCTTTTCATTTATACCTTTTATTTAATTTATTTCACAATAAGGCTTCTGTTTGAAACACCATTCTTTGTTTGAACACTCACAAAATAGGTTCCTGTGGGTAAGTTATGCTGAATACTAATTCTTTTACTATCGTAATTTTTACTGAACACCAATTTACCCAATACATTATAGACAGACACTTCCGAAGCCATCGCTTCACGAAGGGTAATCCCAATATTCTCAGAGGGTTTTACAGGATTGGGATACAATACAAACGAGGCGTCCTTTGCCGTATCTCCAATGGATAATGGAGTACAGGACATAGGGTCTGGGTTAAACTCGGCAGGAAAGGCATCTTCATAAGTGGTTACATCGGCAATAGGCCAAATATCCCTATTGATCATTTTGTTATCCGGCCCAATCAAACAATAGGTAGGATAAGCATTGACACCAAAATCATTGTCCACTGCAGCACAACCACCTTCAATGCCAACGGCGGGCGCATGCTCAAATGGACCTCCATAGGTATTTTCAAAAGCAATCACCTCGGCGTTGGTATCGGTCCCATTGTTGATGGAAATCACAAAAATCTCCCCTTGGTTGCATCCATACTTATCGTGCAATTCGTTGTAGTAAGGCTGTGTTTGCTGGCAAGGCGGGCATGTGTCAAAGAAGAAATCCACAAATACATATTTACCTGAGGCGGTAATATCATACAGGTTATGAACATTTCCTTCAGTATCGGTAACGGTAAAATCGTTTACAGTGTCTCCGTTTTGATAATTATTCGCTTGGGAAAATCCCACAAAATTTAGGGATATAACTCCCAAAAAAAGTAACAGTTTTTTCATGGTAATTGGTTTATTAGGTTTTAAAACTAACCATTATTTCCTAAAAATAAAACACTTATGCCATTAAAATAAATTGAATAAAATAGAATTTTCAAAAGGCTGAACAATAACAAGCTATCCCACTTTTTCAGTAGGCTTTTAAAAAAAATCAAAAAACAATGTATCATATCTTAAATATGATGAAAAAATAGTTTTTTAAAGGGAGCATCCGTACTTTTAAACAATTCAAATTTCCTTAAAATGAAATGGTTACCATTTTTATGTTTTTTATGGAGCCTTACAGGAATGGCACAGGAAACCGATACAAAGTTTTCACTTTTCTATGGCAATGACGAATTTGAACTCACCACCACCCATCATATATTGCTGGATAGCCTAAAAAGCATTGGAGATAAATCACTGTATGATATTCATATTAAAGGCTATACCAACAGTGTTGGGGAAGAAACCTATAATCTTGAACTTTCCCGAAAAAGAGCAGAAAATGTAAAGAAAGAGTTACGGGAATTTACCATTATTTCTACCCAGGGCTATGGCGAATTGGATGGGGAAAATGCCAATAATAGACGTGTTGACATCCTTATTCACCTTAAAACCTCTCACATTCCCGTAGACGGGGAAATTGTTGAGCAGCCACAAGAGGAAAGAGCACAGCCTTCCATTGTCAATTTGAATAGCCCCAAAAAAGGGGATAAAGTAACCCTAGAGGGAATCATGTTCTATCCAGACCGTGATGTTATTATGGACGAAAGCATTAAAGCCCTTCAAGAATTGATTGCCTTTTTGGAAAAACATCCGAATGTAAGGTTCAAGCTCATTGGACATATTTGCTGCGGTGATAAAACAAACCCCTACAGGGACCTTAAAAATGTGCGTACTGGCAAGGATGACCTATCGGAAGCCCGAGCGAGGTCGGTATATAACTACCTTTCCAAAAACGGAATTGACAAACGGAGGATGCGCTACATAGGAATGGCCTATCGAAATCCCACCGGAAAAGGAGACGAATTTGATCGCAGGGTAGAAATAGAAATTACCGATGTAGAATAGCCCTTATCGTTTACGCCAAAAGAAAGGAGTGAACAAAATCAAGACCGTAAACAATTCCAAACGGCCAATAAGCATCAAAAAACTCGCCCACCATTTGGCAGCTCCCGGGAGGCTTCCATAATTTTCCACGGGACCCAAATCGCCCAAGGCAGGGCCAATATTTCCTAAAGTAGAGGCAGCACCACCCAATGCCGTTTCAAAGTCTAGTCCCAAAAAGGAAAAAACCAATACCCCAACGATAAAGGAAAGCATGTAAAGAATAAAAAAAGCAAGAATGTTAAATACAATAGGTTGCTGCACGGCCTTATTATTATACCGAACAGGCAAAATAGCACTGGGATGCAGCGTTCGTTTAAATTCCAGAATACCGTTTTTGATCATGATCAAGTGACGCACTACTTTAATACCCCCCGCCGTAGAGCCCGCACAACTTCCCAGGAACATTAACCCAAAAAAGAAAATCGTAAGAAACGGTGTCCAAGTAGTGAAATCGGCCGAAACAAACCCAGTAGTGGTAATCACCGTTAATACCTGAAACAATCCATGCCGAAAAGAGCTTTCTAAAGGCCCTAATACCATGGGATGGTTAATGCTGGAGGTAGAAGGATCGGCTTGTAGGTAAATAAATACCGTTGCCACGGCGGTAAGTCCAATAACAAAGAAAAAGTAAAGTTTGAACTCTTCATCCCTAAGTACTTTGCTGAACTTTCCCTTAAAAGCAAAGTAACTCAACACAAAATTGGAACCAGCCAAAAACATAAAAACAATAATAATGTACTGGATAAGGGGCTGGCCGTTCCAATGGGCCAAACTGGCATTTTTAGTGGAAAAACCACCTGTACTAAGGGTACTTAACGAGTGGTTGAGGGCATCAAAAAAAGACATCCCGGCGGCATTGAGTAAAATGGTTTCTGCAACGGTATATCCCACATAAATAAGCCATAAACGCTTAGCAGTATCGGTGATACGAGGGTGTAATTTATCACCCCCTGGCCCCGGGGCTTCGGCAGCAAAAAGCTGCATCCCCCCAATCCCTAAAAGCGGCAAGATGGCTATCGCCAAAACAATGATCCCCATACCTCCTATCCAGTGGGTAATGCTACGCCAAAGAGCACTCCGTAAGGGACCACTTCAATATCGCTCAAAATAGAAGCTCCTGTGTTAGTGTGCACGCTGTGGTTTCAAAAAAGGCATTGGTAAAACTAGGGATGGCATTGGTAAAAATGTAGGGCAAAGGTCCCAATAAGCGCCATAAAAACCCATCCAAAGGAAACCACTATATACCCTTCCTTTTTTTGAATTTCCTTACGGTGAACACGTGTAAAAACCATAATGAGCCCTCCAAGGACCAACGCCGAAAAAGGGCGCAGAGCATTTCCTTGGTCACACCATCTTTGTAAAGATAACTTACCAATGTGGCCAATAGCATAAATCCCCGTTTACCAGGATGAGCAATCCCATGAGGTGAAATATGATACAAAGATTAATCTTTGAAAAGGTTCCCATTAAACGAAGGAGTTTTCTACTTTCTGAATGGATTGGGAAGGCAGCATACCACAATACGATCACCACCTTGAATTTTGAAATCCCCCAAGGCAATTAATCCTTCCCCATTTCGAATTACCCCTCCAATAATTGCAGATCTTGGAAAGTCGATTTCCTTGATCATTTTATCACAAACCGCCGAGTTGGGCGCCACGATAAATTCCAGCAGTTCGGCATTCATGTTATTCAAACGGGTCATGGCGACAATTTCCCCTTTTCGAACGTGACGGAAAATGTGATTGGCAGCCAGCAGTTTTTTATTGATAAGGGTATCAATGCCAATGGAATGCGAAGTTGAAAGTAATCCATGTTTTCCACTAAGGGCAATGGTTTTTTCACTGTGACTTTGCCACCAAACAAGACATGATATTGATTTCGCCTTTACAGTCACCGAAATAAAGGCATCCATTTCGAAATCGCTTCTTCCTGCAACAATTCCACATTTCTACCATCCCCATTAATGACCAAGCAATTAGAATATCATCGGCAATTTCAAGAGCTTATCCTTATTGCTTTTCAATAAGCTTTACATTGAATTTACTTTTGCACAAATCGGTAGCGGTCTTGCAACCAATATTACTTCCGCCCAAAATCATGACATTCTAATATCCTCCTTAAAGCCTTACCGGATAATTTATAAATTTGGTCTACGCCTTTCTCTGTTATTAAAATAGACTTGATCCCTTCCTTAAACTGGAGCATCACGGGAAACCAAGCGTGTATTGGTGCCAAAGCGCTGTATGGCAATGGGAACATATTTCCAGCTCGGGAGTATTTCTCCCCCACTTCCTTTACCGTTTTGCCCACAAAAGCAGCCGTTCGGGAAAGGTATAGCCCTATCATGGTCAAGGCTCCTTCTTCAAACTCATAGGTATCGTTAAAAGCACTTTGGTTTAAAAGCAACTCAATCTCGTTGGAAGCAAGGGCTTCTGGGGAAATCAATTCATCAATCCCAAATTTGGTAAACCCTACTTCATCTTTGTTTTCAAGAAACTCGGTATTGGATATTCGGGCAATGGTTCTTTTTGCGCCCAATTGCTTTGCCAAAACACAAGCCGTAATGTTGGTTGTTTCACTGGAGGTCACCCCAATCACTAGGTCGGTTCGGTCCACCCGGGCTTCTTTCAACACGTGAATAGAAGTAGCATCCCCTTTAATAACACGAATGTCCAGATGCGTATCGGCATAGGTTAACGATTCCCTGTTGGTATCGATTAGGGTGATGTCCTGAGACTCAAAAAGCAATTTCGCTAAATGAAACCTACCTCACCAACACCGGCAATAATAATTTTCATAAAAGAATGAGCAATTTCCCTGCCAAAGGTACAAAAAGATGACTTACAAAGGGTTTTAGAAAAAGCATCAAAAAAAGATACAAGACAGAATCTTTGGCTCCATTCCACTAAAAAATAGTAGTTTTGCAACCGCATTTATGGAAAAGAAAGTTACCCCATATAAAGAATCCCAACAGAACAAGAAGGAACAGGTAGAACAGATGTTCGATACCATCTCGGGCGAATATGATGGCTTAAACCGTGTTATTTCCTTAGGCAGTGATGTGGCCTGGCGTAAAAAAGTGGTTGCTTATGTTGCTGAAAAAGAACCCCAAACCATCCTTGATATCGCCACGGGAACAGGAGATTTGGCATTGCAGTTTGCCCAAAAGACCCGTGCTTCCCAGATTGTAGGGTTGGATCTTTCGGAAGGGATGCTTTTGGTAGCACAGAAAAAAGCGGCCAAACATGCTTTTGAAAACCGGCTGCAATTTGTGAAGGGGGACAGCGAAGCCCTTCCCTTTGAAAAGGATAGCTTTGACGCCATTACGGTTTCCTTTGGTATTAGGAATTTTGAAGACCTTGAAAAAGGGCTTTCCGAAATCTACCGGGTATTACGCCCAAATGGCACCTTTGTTATTTTGGAAACTTCGGTTCCTACAAAATTTCCCTGGAAACAAGGCTATGCTATGTACAGTAAAGGAATTTTACCTATTATTGGCAGGATTTTTTCGAAAGATAAGGTTGCCTATCGCTATTTAAGCGAAAGTGCATCGGTTTTTCCATTTGGGGAGAAACTCAACAATATTTTAAGAAAAATAGGGTTTATAGAGGTGGAAAATAAACCACAAACTTTGGGAGTTGCGACCATTTATTTGGCAACGAAATGAATATGAAGAAACTTTTTTTACTCGTGGGGCTGTTCGCTTTTGCACAGGGAATGAATGCACAGTTGTTCAGCAAGGAACGTTTGGCAAATTTGGAGACCTTTGATAATCGTTTCCTTACCTGGGGCTATTTTTTGGGTTTTAACCAATACGATTTTAAATTTGACTATGCCAATGATAATGGCGACTTAACTACCGATGTCGTCGTGGAACCCCAATTGGGTTTTAATGTAGGACTTATTGGCGATATGCGCATCAACCGTTACATGAACCTTCGCCTAGAGCCGGGGATCTACTTTACCCAACGTAATTTGATCTTTCCCGGGTTTGTGGAAGAGAAGGATTTTTTTAGGGAGGTAAAGTCTACCTATGTGCACGTGCCTCTATTGATGAAATTTTCCACCAAGCGCCTAAACAACATCAAACCATTTGTGGTGGTAGGAATATCAAGATCCATCAATTTGGGAAGCAACGAAAAGAATCCCGAAGACAACAGTGTGGGACAATTTAGAATGACCCGAAGCACAGGCTATTATGAGTTAGGATTTGGAATTGACCTCTACCTTTATTATTTCAAGTTTACACCATCTATACGCGGTGTATTTGCCACCAGTGATGAATTGGTAAGGGACAATAACCCCGCCAGTCCTTGGACCTCCAACATTGACCAGATGTCTACCAGAGGTATTTTCCTCAATTTTACGTTCCAATAGTCCTTCGAAATTCACTTAGCAAAATTCCTGTGGCCATCGCAACATTTAAGCTTTCGGCAGCCGTGTTCTTACTAAAATTGGGAATTGAAACCTTGTTTGAAATCAACGCCAGAATTGCCTCCGAAATGCCATTCCCTTCGTTTCCCATAACCAGGACAGCGTCATTGGGCAGTGGGATTTCATAAATAGTTTCCCCTTCCATTACAGCGGCATATATAGGCAGATTTGTTCGGGTCAAAAATTCGGCTATGTCGGTATATACTACGTGCACTCTTGCAATGGACCCCATGGTGGCTTGAATTACTTTTGGGTTATAACAATCTACCGTATCGGGAGAACAAATAAGCTGCTCTACCCCAAACCAGTCGCACAAACGAATAATGGTGCCCAAATTTCCGGGATCCCGAACCGAATCGAGCACCAACTGCAATCCATTTGACTTTACAGGCAACTGTTTGGGTATTTCAAAAAGGGCTAGCACCCCATTTGAATTTTTGAGCGCACTCATTCTTTTCAGTTCTGTTTCAGAAAGGGAACGATAGTTTGGGTGCAGTTCCGAAACGTCTTCAGTAGCAAAAAGGGTATGCAAAACAACACCGGCTTTTATCAAATCGGCAATGATTTTTTTTCCTTCCGCGATAAAAAGCCCGTGTTTTGCACGGTACTTTTTTTGTTGCAAACCCGTTATTAATTTAATTTCACTTTTGCTTATCAAAATTATCCTATTTTTGAAGTTGAGAAACAGCGATCCTTTGGCCCAAACCCTCACAAAAATATCATTAATTTTAGGATTAACCTTGCTTTTGGCCTCGTGTAATGCAGTAAAGCATCTCAAGGAGCGCGAACTCCTACTTACTGAAAATACCGTTGTAATTGATGGGGAAAAAAGCAAGGATGCCGATGTGTTCAGCTTGATTTCCCAAAAACCCAATCCAAAAGTACCGGTATTGGGCATCCCTTTCAGCCTCTATATTTACAACCTCGCCGAGCCCCAACCCGATTCTACTTTTCAAGCTTGGCTGCATAGAAAACCCAATCGCGAAAAGCGATGGAATAACTTTTTGTCCCAAAAACAGGTACTTGCCCTGGACAGTAGTAAAATAAAATTCAACGAGTGGCTAAAAAAAACGGGGACGGCACCAGTAATCATTGATGAAAAAAAGGCCGAAAAGTCGTTAAAGAACATCAAAAAATATTTTTACAACAAAGGCTATTTCAATGTTGAGGGAGACTACTCAATTGTCAAAGACACGACCAAAGAAAAGCGCGGTAGCATTATCTATTCCATACAAAAAAGGAAGGCTTACACCATTGATTCTATTTCCGAAAAAATAAGCTCGCCCGTGGTGGATTCACTCTTTCAAATGAGCAAAGCAAGCTCTTTCATCAAATCTGGAGATCAATACAACGTAGCCAATTTTGAAAACGAGCGATCGCGCATTACGTTTCAGCTTCGAAATTCGGGCTTGTACTATTTTGATCAAGACTATGTTACTTTTGAAGCAGACACCAACAATGTGGGGCACCGGGTACATATAGAGTACATTATCCCCAATAGGCGTATCAAGGGAGATACGGCCACCTACGTTCCTTTTCAAGTCCACACGGTGAGCGAAGTGCATATTATTACCGATTATAGTTCTGGAAACAGGAGCAATACTTTTAAGGATTCCACCGAATATAAAGGGTATAAGCTATTGGGGTATGAAAAATTGAAATACCGCCCTAAAGCCATTACCGATGCCATTTCCATTATTCCCGGGACCATTTTTAAGGACATTGACCGTACGCTTACCTATAACCAAATTAGCGAACTCAGAAACTTTAAGTATCCCAATATTAGCTACCAAGAAGATCCCCGGGACACTACTGGCACCAATTTGATTGCTACTATATTATTGACCCCAAGAAAAAAATATACCTTGGATTTCAATTTGGACACCTACACCTCTACCATTCAGCAATTTGGCATTGGGTTTAGCAGTAGTTTCCTTATTCGAAATGTTTTTAGGGGAGCCGAAAATTTGGAGTTATCTGCCAACGGTAGCGTGGGTTCTTCCAAGGATAATGCAGACCCCAACAGTAGTTTTTTCAATACTTCGGATGTGGGTTTCAACGTGAAATTAACTTTCCCCACCATTCTGTTTCCCATCAAAACAGAAAAGTGGATCCCAAAATACAATTCTCCTTTTACCTCCATCAGTTCGGGGATTAGCGTTCAGAATAATATTGGATTGGACCGCCAGAACATCAACGGCATTTTTAGCTACCAGTGGAAACCCTCCACCATTAGGACCAATCAATTCGATTTGATGAACCTGCAATACGTTCGAAACCTAAACCCAAATAATTACTTTAATGTTTATGTTTCTTCCTACAATAGGCTGAATGAAATTGCCCAAAGCACAGATTATGTGTTTGAGGACATCACAAATACGCCCCCAACCCTTGGGATTCCTACCGAAGCAGATACTTTTCTCGATACCGCTTCCCAAGCCAATAATCCCTTTGGACTTTCAGAAGAGGTTTTTGACGAAACCAAGAGCATCAAACAACGTAAAATTAGATTGAGTGAAGATAACCTCATTTTCGCTTCCAACTTCACCTGGACCCGCGATAGCCGGGAAAACATTAATGATAATAGCTTCTCCAAAATTCAGTGGAAAGTAGAATTGGCCGGAAACCTGCTCTCTGCCGTAGCGTCTTCGGCAGGCCTTACCAAAAACAGCAATGACAATTATGAGGTTTTTGGCGTGGCTTTTTCACAATACGCCAAATTGGAGAGTAGCTACATCCACCATTGGCAATTGAGTAACTCCACCATTCTTGCCACTAGGGTGTTTGGCGGTATTGCCGTTCCTTTTGGCAATAGTAGTTCCATTCCTTTTACCCGAAGTTATTTTGCCGGCGGAACTAACGACAACCGTGGTTGGCGCGCTTACGCCTTGGGCCCAGGTAGTAGCGGTGCGCTGTTGGATTTCAATGAAGCCAACTTTAAATTGGCCTTCAATGCCGAATACCGCTACACGCTTTTGGGCAGTTTTAAAGGAGCCTTTTTTGCCGATGCGGGAAACATCTGGAATATTTTTGACGATGTGACCGATCCCGCATTCCGCTTCGATGGTATTAAGGATCTCAAGGAAATTGCCTTGGCCACGGGATTTGGTCTTCGATACGATTTTGGGTTCTTTGTGGTTCGCTTCGATATTGGTTTCAAGACCCATAACCCCGCAAGAACTATTGGCGACCGATGGTTCAAGGAATACAACTTTGCCAATGCTGTTTATAACATAGGGATCAACTATCCCTTCTAAACCGTTTAATTTTTTTATTTTTGTACGCTAAACCCAACCCATTATGAGTCATTCTATTCCCAAAGGAGTTGTTACCGGAAAAAAGGTTCAGGAAATCTTTGCCCTGGCCAAAGAAAAGAAATTTGCCATGCCTGCCGTGAATGTGGTAGGGTCCAATACCATTAATGCCGTTCTGGAAACAGCCACCGAATTGAATGCGCCTGTAATGATTCAATTTTCGAATGGAGGGGCCCAGTTCAATGCTGGAAAAGGGCTTTCCAACGATAATCAAAAAGCCGCTATTGCGGGAGGAATTGCAGGAGCCATGCACATTCATGAATTGGCAAAAGCGTACGGTGCCACGGTAATCCTTCATACCGATCACTGTGCCAAAAATTTACTTCCATGGGTAGATGGTTTATTGACAGCCAGTGAAGATCATTTCAAAAAAACAGGACATTCCTTGTATAGTTCCCACATGTTGGATCTTTCGGAAGAACCTATCCACGAAAACATCGAAATTTGCAAAAGGTACCTTGAGCGTATGAGCAAAATGGATATGACCCTTGAAATAGAATTGGGTATTACTGGCGGGGAAGAAGACGGGGTGGACAACAGTGATGTAGATAGCTCCAAACTCTACACCCAGCCAGACGAAGTAGCCTATGCATACGAAGAGCTCATGAAAGTAAGTGACCAATTTACCATTGCAGCCGCCTTTGGAAACGTACACGGTGTGTACAAACCCGGCAATGTGAAATTAACCCCCATCATTCTAAAGAACTCGCAGGATTACGTTCAGAAAAAATTCAACACAGGACATAACCCAGTTGATTTTGTTTTTCACGGCGGAAGCGGCTCTACCTTGGAAGAAATTAGGGAAGCTATTGGTTACGGTGTTGTGAAGATGAATATTGATACCGACCTTCAATTTGCGTTTACTGAAGGAATTCGCGACTACATGGTCAACAACATCGATTACCTTAGAACACAAATAGGAAATCCCGAAGGGCCCGATGCCCCCAATAAGAAACACTACGACCCCCGTAAATGGTTACGGGAAGGTGAGGTTACCTTCAAAAAAAGATTGATACAGGCCTTTGAAGACCTCAACAACGTACATACCCTTTAATAAACAAGACAAACTCCTCGATATGGCTTGGTTTAAAAGAACAAAAAAAGGAATCCAAACCCCTACCGAACAGAAAAAAGACGTTCCCAAAGGGCTTTGGTACAAATCCCCTACCGGTAAAATTGTGGATGCCGAAGAGCTAGAACGCAATTTTTATGTGAGTCCCGAAGACGATTACCACGTAAGGATTGGCAGTAAGGAATACTTTGAGATCCTCTTCGACGACAATAAATTTAAAGAGCTTGACAAAAACTTGGTTTCCAAGGATACCCTCAAGTTTGTGGACACCAAAAAATACCCCGATCGTTTAAAGGAAGCACAGGATAAAACTGGGCTTAAAGATGCTGTTCGTACGGCTGTGGGCAAATCGATGGGAAAAGAGTTGGTGATTGCCTGTATGGATTTTAGCTTCATTGGCGGGTCCATGGGAAGCGTAGTGGGTGAAAAAATTGCCCGTGCCGCAGATTATGCCCTTCAAAAGAAATTACCTTTTATCATTATCTCCAAAAGTGGGGGCGCCCGTATGATGGAAGCGGCCCTTTCCTTAATGCAGTTGGCCAAGACCAGTGCAAAATTGGCTCAATTGGGAAAAGCCAAAATCCCTTTCATTTCCCTTTGTACCGATCCCACCACGGGAGGTACTACGGCCTCCTTTGCCATGCTGGGCGATATCAACATAAGTGAGCCCGGTGCCTTGATAGGTTTTGCAGGCCCCAGGGTGGTAAGGGATACCACGGGAAAAGAACTTCCTGAAGGTTTCCAAACCGCCGAATTCTTATTGGAGCACGGCTTCCTGGATTTCATTAGCCACCGAAAAGACCTAAAGCGCAATATCAATCTCTATATTGACCTTATTCTTAACAAGCCCCTTAGGGAAAAAGAACTTGCATAAAAAGAGCCTCCTTCGGGAGGTTTTTTTATGTCTTCAATTTTGTACATTTAATTAAACAGAAATCGCTGTAATGAAAACCAAGCCTATGGAAACCTGGATGCTTTTTGCCCTTTTATCGATGGTATTTGCGGGAGTCACCGCGGTTCTTGCCAAATATGGCCTAGAAAGCATTAATGCCGACCTTGGACTTATGATTAGGACCTTTATCATATTTGCTTTGGTAGTTTTCATGGGATTTCGAGAAAATACCTTTGCCGATTTCTCCCAATTAACTCCGAAAACCATTGCCTTTTTGGTGGCCTCGGGCATAACGGCCTATTTAAGTTGGGTGTATTATTTTAGAGCATTAAAAGAGGGACTAGTCAGTTACGTGGCGGCGATCGATAAAGGAAGTATTGTAGTGACATTGGCATTGTCCTTTCTTTTGCTAAAAGAACCACTAAAACCCCAAGTACTTATTGGGGCAGGTTTGGTTTTATCGGGATTACTGGTTTTGATTTGGAAATAATGATCTATATTCTCTAAACAAATAATTTTTGTATTTTTCCGTTAGGAATAAAAATGGCGAAAACACTTAAATTCTTTTTCTTGACCTTTTACACCTTGGGTGTTTTCTGTTTGCCTATGGGAAATTTTTCTATTCTTAAGGAACTTCCGGGGATGTATTCCTATTGTAAGGCGAATGAACACCCAGATATGAATTTATTCGATTTTATTACCGATCATATTCTTAATATTGACGGTATCTTCGACAAACACCAAAATAACGATGACCAAAAATCACACATTCCCATTCATCACACCTTTACTTCATACAGTACTTTTTTGGCACCCATCGTTACAAATTCCTTCAAATTTTCAAATCATACCAACCTAGAGGTGATTGAGAATTATAAAATTCTAGCCCCAGAAACTTTTTCCGAATACATTTCAAAAGTTTTTCACCCTCCCATTACAGCTTAAATTTATTTCTAAACTGCCTCATCAAGGGTAATTATTTTCATTAACAATAAATTTAAGTAACTTATGAAATATATCATTTTGGTTGCTTTGGTTGTTATTTCAGCCAGCTCAACCCTGCATGCGCAAAAAAATATTCCATCCCAAGTGGTATGGAACTTTGAACAAAAATTCCCTAAAGCCGAAAATATTCATTGGGACAAAGAAAACAGTAGTGAGTATGAAGCACAATTTTTTTGGAACGGAGAACAACACTCTGCCAATTTTAATACTAAGGGAGAATGGCTGGAAACCGAAGCGGTTATTTTGTTTCGGGAACTTCCCGATCTAGTCCAACAATCAGTCCTTCAATCCCATAAAAAAGAAAAAATAAGGTTGGTGGCAAGAATAGAAAAAGCTAAAGGTGATACATATTACGAAATAGAAATAAAGCAATTTTTCTTTTCGAGGGAAGTCTTTTATGATTCAGAGGGAAACGAAATAAAATCCTAGTAGATTATGGAAAAACTGATTGAAAATTTTAACAAAGTAGCCAAAATCACCCTCTTGTTTTGGGTGATGAAGATCATTGCGACCACTTTGGGCGAGACCCTTGGGGACTATCTTTCCATGACTCTTAATTTGGGTTATTTAACAGGCCTTTCTATAACATTGGGCTTTTTTTTAGCAGTTCTTTTTATGCAATTAAGAGCTAAAAAATATGTCCCGGTTTTCTATTGGCTGGTCATTATCGCCACGACCACATTAGGAACAGAAATTTCCGACTTTATGGACCGAAGTCTCCATTTGAGGTATACCCTAGGAAGTATTATCCTCTTTATGGGGTTAATTGGCACGTTGATGCTTTGGTTCAAAAAGTTTAAGGATTTGGAAGTGTATCCAGTTTTCAAAAGAGATAAAGAACAGTATTACTGGATAGCTATTCTCTTTTCCAATAGTCTGGGAACGGCTTTTGGTGATTATCTAAGTGATGTAATAGGGCTAAGCTATCTTTATGGGGCCATGGTTACTGCAGGAATTATTGCTGCGGTAATTCTATTACATTATGCAACAAAGGTTAATCAAATTGTACTTTTCTGGGTTGCCTTCATCTTCACAAGACCCTTTGGGGCTACTTTTGGAGACTTTTTAACAAAGCCTTTGGCAAAAGGCGGGTTGGACTTAGGAACGCTAAGTGCCTCTTTAGTATCTATTTTTTTAATGGTGATCCTCATAATGATATCCCACAAACTGGAAAAACAAATAAAGTAAACAAAAAAGCCTCCTAGACAAGGAGGCTTTTTTAATTAAGGGATATCGCTTTTAATTTCCTAAGATAATTGGGAACTCCTGCCCATTAAAAGTAATGGTAGCCAAGTTGTCGCAAACCCCATCACCAAAGTCTAAAATACCCGTAAGGTTTTCCTGTGACACCGTAATGGCACCACTCACCAAATACAAACAACTGGCTTTGCGAACCAAGGTTTGTGTTACCACCCCCGATCGTGAAAATCCATTGCTTAGGTTGGTTTCCCAGTTACCTTCTATATGGTACACATTATCGGTCCAGGTACCGCTACCCACTCCTTCTACCCATTCGGCTATTCTCTGGGCACTGCGTGTTCCGGTAAGGGTAGTTCCGGTGAAGGTTACCGTAATGTTTTCATTAATAGTGGACTGTGGGTTACCATTGTTATTTTCAATATCCCGGGTAATGGTGCCTCCGCCTTCAACACCATTGCCGTTGTAGGTAAAGTTGTCGTATTGGTAATTAATGGTTCGAACACCCACTAGAATAGGCCCGTAATCCATGTTTATTTTCCCCGAAACGGTTGCCCCATTAAACAATTGGCAACCTTCCCCAAAATCAATTACAATAGTGCCTCCCCCATTTCCATCCACGGTAAGGGTAAAAGTCGCACAGGAGGGAAAATAGGAATTAGGCATGCGTCCGGGTTCTTCAATTTGAACATAACCACTTTCTGCAATGTTTTGGGAACCTTCAGAAATATTGTCCATTTGGGCAGCACGTGTTGTGCTTTCAGCCGAAAAATTGATTTCTTCTGGGGTATTGGAGTCGTCTTTTTTACAGGAGTTCAAAAAGAAAGCTACCGATACAAAAGAAAGTAGGGCTATTTTCTTTGCAATCGTCTTCATAATTTAGGTTTTAAAAGTTATGGTTTTATGACTTAAATAACGTTCAAGGGTTTAATTCCGTATGAACAAACAAATTATTTAAACAATATTAGTTCTTTTTTTGAATGCTTTTTGTACTTTTGCCGCTCGATAATCAACGGGTTATCAACATACATAAAAATCATTTAAATAATATTGGAATGTATTTAACACAAGAAACAAAAAAAGAAATTTTCAAAAAACACGGTAAAAGTGAAAAGGATACCGGTTCTGCGGAAGGGCAAATTGCTTTGTTCACCCACCGTATCGATCACTTGACACAGCACCTTAAGAAAAACCACAAAGACTTCAACACCGAGCGCTCTCTTGTTAAGCTAGTAGGTAAGCGTCGTTCTTTACTGGATTATTTAATGAAGAAGGATATCTTACGGTACCGTGCCATTGTAAAAGAATTAGGATTACGTAAGTAATAGTTAAAGGGGCCTTTGCGCCCCTTTTTATTTTCGGGAGGCATCCCATGATATATTAGAAAAAAAGCTACGCTTGGTTTTTCATTGGTCACACCACAACAACACAACAACAAAGACCAAAAATTAACCGCTTGCTCAAGGCAGGCAAAAATGAAAAACAAAACATGATACCTAATGTATTTAAAGAGGTCATAGACCTTGGTGACGGGCGACAAATCACGCTCGAAACCGGAAAACTTGCCAAACAAGCCCACGGGTCTGTTGTGGTGCAATCTGGAAAATGTATGCTACTGTGTACGGTGGTTTCCAATTATGATCAAAGCGATGTGGATTTTTTACCCCTAACGGTAGATTACCGCGAAAAATTTGCGGCAGCTGGTCGCTACCCAGGTGGATTCTTTAAAAGGGAAGCCCGCCCTAGTGACGGAGAAGTATTGACCATGCGACTCGTGGACCGCGTACTGCGACCTTTGTTCCCAAAAGATTATCATGCCGAAACCCAAGTGATGATCCAGCTCATGTCTCACGATGAAAACGTGATGCCCGACGCACTGGCCGGTTTGGCCGCTTCGGCAGCCATCCAACTTTCAGACCTTCCGTTTGAATGCCCCATTTCGGAAGTGCGCGTAGGACGCATCAATGGAGAGTTCATCATTAACCCTTCCTTCGCCCAACTGGAAGAAAGCGACATCGATATGGTGATTGGCGCTTCGGCAGATTCGGTGATGATGGTGGAAGGTGAAATGAAAGAAATTTCAGAAGAAGAAATGACCGAGGCCATAAAAGCCGCTCACGAGGCCATAAAAATTCAATGCGAAGCTCAGCTACGCCTGGCAAATGCCGTTGGAAAAAAAGCTACCCGTGAGTACACCCCAGAACAAGAGGATGAGGCTTTGGCAAAGAAAATCCACGACATGGTTTACGATAAAGTATATGCCGTGGCCAAAGGAGGATCATCAAAACATGAAAGAAGTTCGGCTTTTGCCCAAATAAAAGAAGAAGTGGTTGCCTCTTTTACGGAAGAAGAAAAAGAAGCCTACGGCGGGATGATTTCAAAATACTATTCGAAAGCTGAAAAAGAAGCTGTTCGTGACCTTACCCTTAATGAAGGACTTCGGTTGGACGGTAGAAAAACTACCGATATCCGCCCCATTTGGTGTGAAGTAGACTACCTGCCTTCTACCCACGGTTCGGCCATTTTTACCCGAGGGGAAACCCAGGCACTGGCTACTGTGACCTTAGGAACTTCAAGGGAAGCCAACATTATTGATATGCCTTCTTTTGAAGGAGAAGAAAAATTCTATTTACACTATAATTTCCCACCCTTTTCCACTGGAGAAGCACGACCCATTCGTGGTACCTCCCGTAGGGAAGTAGGACACGGGAACCTTGCCCAAAGAGCTTTGAAAGGAATGATTCCTGCCGATTTCCCATATACGGTTCGCGTGGTGTCTGAAGTACTGGAAAGTAATGGTTCCTCTTCTATGGCCACCGTTTGTAGTGGTACCATGGCATTGATGGATGCGGGAGTCCAAATGAAGAAACCTGTTTCTGGAATTGCCATGGGATTGATTTCGGGCGAAAATGGAAAATATGCCGTATTGTCTGATATCCTTGGGGATGAGGACCACTTGGGTGACATGGACTTTAAAGTAACCGGTACCGCCGATGGTATTACGGCTTGCCAAATGGATATTAAAGTAAAAGGGCTTTCCTATGAAATTTTGGTAAAAGCCTTGAAACAAGCCCGTGACGGACGTTTGCATATTTTAGGAAAATTGACCGAAACCATTGCAAAACCTAATCCTGACGTAAAACCCCACGCACCAAAAATGATCACCGTGACCATTCCTAATGAATACATCGGTGCGCTTATTGGACCTGGTGGAAAAGTAATTCAAGAACTTCAAAAAGCGACCAAAACAACCATTGTGATCAATGAGGACCCCGTAACCGAAGAGGGAATCGTGGAAATTTTGGGAACCAACCAAGAAGGTATTGACGCAGTATTAAAGAAAATTGATTCGTTAACCTTTAAGCCAGAAGTAGGTAGTGTATATGAAGTAAAAGTAATAAAAATGCTCGATTTTGGTGCCGTGGTAGAATATACCGAAGCTCCAGGGAATGAAGTACTACTTCATGTATCTGAATTGGCCTGGGAACGGACCGAAAACGTAAGTGACGTTGTAAATATGGGCGACGTTTTTGACGTAAAATACTTTGGCCTAGACCCAAGAACCAAAAAAGACAAAGTGTCCCGTAAAGCCCTATTGCCAAAACCGGAAGGTTATAAAGAACGTCCCCCTCGTGATGATAAAGGTGGAAACCGTGATAACAGAGGGCGTGATAACCGTAACCGCGACAATAGAAACCGTGACCACAAAAAGGATTCATAAATCCTTTAGAAAGTAAAACCAAATAAGCCTCTCATGAAAATGAGGGGCTTATTTTTTAAACAAGCATGTAAAACCAAGAATTTTATCATAAAAAGAACGTACTTTTTTGCATTTCATCCTTTCTTCACTACATTAGCACCACTCCCAAAAAGAACCTGCATTGAAAAATGCCGTTGCTATAGTACTGCTTTTTATTTTCACCTTTAACCTAGGAGGCTATTACTATTTCTTTAAAGTACAGCAACGAAGCCTCCGAAAAGAAGTAAAACGTCAAATTAAGGAAGGTATCCCAGAAGAAGAACTGGTGCTTATTACCATTACTCCCCAAAACAAAACAAAAGTGCAATGGAAGCATGATGAAGAATTTGAGTTTGAGGGTAGCATGTACGATGTGGTGCGTACCGAAATCCTCAATGAAAACACCATTGTATATCATGCGCTTCCCGATGAAAAGGAGCACCAACTCATAGAAACCTTTTTGGAAAAAATAAAGAAAGACCAACAAAAGGACCAAAAGACCAATTCCCTTAAATACTTCAAAATTGTGCTTAGGCTCCCTCCTTCCCCCATGGTGAAAGAGGATGCAGTTGCTTATGAAGAGTACCCAAAACATCGTTTCAGCTACACCAATTTATATCATTCGGTCTTACTGGATATAAACAGTCCCCCTCCCAAGTTCGTTTAATTTTTTTAGCGCAAGGCTTTGCCTCATAGGAAGCAAGATATCGTTGATGTCTTGCTATCCCTTTATGCTATATATTAATTAAACAAATTCTCATGAAAAAACTATTATTATTCCTTTTGGGAGGATTCATGGCTATGAATTCCTATGCCCAAAACACTACTTTATCTGGTACACTATACGATACTGCCAACGGCAATCCGCTATCGGGTGCAAAAATTGAATTCAACAATCAAATCACAACCTCTGCGGAGGACGGGAGCTTCCAACTGGACTGCGCCTCCAACATGACCATCGCCATTAGCTATGTAGGTTACGAAACTTACACTACCGTGGTAAAGAACTGCAACGAATCCCTTTCCATTGGGTTAACCCCTTCCCTCAATACCTTGGATGAAGTACAGATTTCCGGAAACAAGGATAACAACAAACGCGTGGTGGAAAAACCGGTTTCCATTGTGCAGTTAAATCCTACCGAACTCAAAAGAGGCACAGGTCTTTTCCTAGATGATGCCATCAATGCCAATGTTCCGGGGGTGACTATGAACCGAAGGGCCGTTTCCTCTGGACAGCAATTCAATATTCGAGGGTATGGTAACGGGGTAGGGTTCCGTGGGGCCAGCAATAACTTCGACGGACAAGGATACAAGGTGTATTACAACAACATCCCTATTACCGACGCAGAAGGTGTTACCTTATTGGATGATATTGATTTTGGATCTATTGGCAGCGTAGATGTCATTAAAGGTCCTGCGGGGTCATTGTACGGCCTTGCCATTGCGGGAGTGATTAACCTGCGAATCATTCGTCCCGAAAACGGACAAACTTCCCTTAGCCAGAGTGTACAGGCCGGAAGCTATGGATTGGCCCGTTTCACTACCCAATTTCAAATGGGAAAAGAAAAAAGCTCCCTTTTGTTGAATTATGGCCACCAAATTTCGGATGGATATATGGATCACAATGCTTCAAATAAGGATTTTATCAATGCAGTATTGGAGTTCCGTCCCAATGAAAAACAATACGTAAGTACCTATTTTGGTTTTAGCAATAGCTATGACGAACGTGGGGGCGAATTGACCATCGAGCAATACGAAATGCAAGACTACACTGGGAATGCCCGTTACATTAAAAACAATGCACATAGTGAAGTAAAGAGTTTTAGGGCGGGACTAAGCCACAATTATAAATTTACTTCGTGGTTGTCCAATACGGCTACTGTTTTTGGATCGGGCTTGAGCACCAAT
>JAWKMP010000022.1:0-34972 GCA_041392175.1 Flavobacteriaceae bacterium
AGAAAACTACCTCAACTCCCCTATGGTCACAGCGGGTGACAGGGTATACATGGTGGGGCATCAAAATGGTTCTTTCCCGCCCATGGGATGGCATATTAAAGACGAAATGGGCGGTATTTGGGACCATCCCATTAAATTAATGGACGGTTTCGAAATTACCCTTATGGTGGGCAATGAAAATTTTACCCTCAATAATGCCTCAAGCTTCACCAATTATCCCTACGCCAATAAACATACTTTTTTTTGGGAAGAAAAGGGGCTGGAAATAGAACGTTGGCAATTTGTTCCCGATGGAAAAGAGGGTATGGTAATTCAATTAAACATCACAAATCCCGGAACAGTAAGTGAATTGATGATTTCATTTACTGGAATAAGTGACCTACGGCCAACGTGGTTGGGAGAACGTACTAATATGATTGACGGAAAGGATGTTGCTTCTTGGGATGAAAAAAACCAAGCGGTTAAGGTTAAGGATAGCCTCAACAATTGGTTTGTACTTTTTGGGGCCAATGAATCTGCAACCCATCATCTTGAGAATAAGCACTCTCGGAATACTTCAATAAATGCTGAAACGTATTTATTAGAGGTAAACAAGGGAAAATCAGTCCTCACTTTTTTCATTGCGGGCTCCTATACTTCCGAAGGCGAAGCCATGACTACCTATCAGGATCTTCAAAGTAACTGGCCAATATATCTTTCGGAAAAAAGAAAACGCTACGAAACGTTGGCCAACAAAACCAGGCTTACCACTCCCGATGCAAACCTTAACCAAGCATTTGAATGGCTCAAGTACAACTGTGATTGGCTGGTGCGCACCGTTCCGGAGATTGGGACAGGAATTGGTGCCGGCCTACCCGATTATCCCTGGTGGTTTGGGGTAGATAGCGAGTATGCCTTGCAGGGCTATATGGCATTGGGGCAATGGGATGTGGTCTATCCCACTGTACAATTATTGGACAGTGTCTCCCAGGCCGTTAATGGCAATGGACGTATTATTCACGAAATGAGTACCAATGGCGCTGTTTTTAACCCTGGAAACATCAATGAAACGCCACAATTTGTCTCCCTCATTTGGAACATATATCAATGGAATGGCGACCAAGCATTCCTCCAAAAATATTACCCTACCATTCAAAAGGGATTGGATTGGTTGCTAAAGGAAAACGATAAAAACAAAAACCTGTTCCCGGATGGCTTTGGAATGATGGAAATCCATGGTATGAACAGCGAAATGATTGATGTGGCGGCCTATACCCAAAAAGCTTTTCAAGACGCCTCCCTTATTGCCACCGAGTTGGGCGACGGAATAAAAGCAAGGGACTATCTCCTGCTTGCCAACCAACTGCAAGGAAAAATCAATGCTCAATTTTGGAGTGAGGAGTTTCAAAGCTATGCCGATTTTATTGGAACCGATACACAAGCCTTGCAACTTATTGAAGATGCCATTGTGCGTGCCGATACGCTTCACAAACCTTGGGCAGTAGAGGAACTGAAACAAACCCGTGAGGCCATTTTAAAAAATCCTTCCCATGAATCCTGGCCTTTTGTATTGCATCACAATTGGGTGGTAAATACTCCCATGGAAACAGGAATTGCCCCTCAAGAAAAAGCCATCAAAGCTTTACATACTGCAGAACAATTTGTCAATCCCTTTGGGGTTTTTGTAACAGGAATTGATAGGGACGAGTCGGCAGGAAGTGATGACGGTAGTTTTAAAGGGAGTAAAATATTCTCCTACACGGGTGCAGTGATGACGCTCCCTACGGGTGTTCAAATCATTGCCGAAAACAACTATGGAAGACCCGACCAAGCCCTACATTACCTAAAACGCATGACCCGCAGCTTTAGCTATGCCCTCCCTGGAAGTATGTATGAAGTTTCCCCAGATTATGGCATGATGACCCAAGCATGGAACAGTTATGCGTTTGCTGTGCCGGTAGTAGAACAATTCTTTGGTATACAACCGGACGCTGTACATAAAAGAGTGGTCATTAAGCCTCAAATGCCTACCGAATGGGAGGAAGTGTCACTGGAAAATGTACAAGTGGGGGCCAATGAAATTTCGGTGGATGTTAGTAAAAAAGAAGGAAAAACTACTGTGAAAGTGAGCCAAACCCAACCCGGCTGGGAAATAGAACTCATTTTTCCGAAAGAGCTGTATACCTCTTTTGAAACCTTCCCAGGAACGACCGAAGTGCCCAACTCCATTGTGAATTATCATTTTATTACTTCAGAAAAAGAGGCTGGAGTTACGTTAGATAAATAGGAGTATCATGTACAAACAAATTTCCAGCCTTCAAAACCCACTCATAAAGCAAGTAATTCAACTTACGGAAAAATCTCGTGAGCGAAAAAAACACGGCCTTTTTGTGGTAGAAGGCCAGCGGGAAATTAGTTTGGCCAATAAAGGGGGCTACACTATTGAAACGCTATTGTTTTGTGCTGAAATCATTCCCCAAGAAGCACTTTCAACCCTCCAAAAAACCATAGAGATACCTTTTGAAATCATCCAAGTTTCAAAGGAGGTATATGAAAAAATAGCCTATCGATCCAGTACCGAGGGAGTGATAGCGCTTTGTAAATCTAAGGACTTACAACTTTCAGCATTACAATTTCATCGTGAAAACCCCTTGATTTTAGTAGCCGAAGCTCCCGAAAAACCAGGAAATATCGGGGCATTACTACGCACCGCCGATGCAGCCAAGGTGGATGCGGTGATTATTGCCAATCCCAAAACCGACCTCTTCAACCCCAACATCATTCGCAGTAGCGTGGGCTGTGTATTTACCAATCAAGTGGCCACGGGAAGTACTTCAGAAATTATTGCCTTCCTAAAAGACAAGCATATTCCTACTTATTGTGCCGCCTTGCAGGCTTCCAAAAACTATTATGAATGCGATTTTACCCAAGCTGCCGCTATTGTGGTGGGCACCGAGGACGATGGGCTCAC
Organism: Flavobacteriaceae bacterium; assembly: GCA_041392175.1. Classification (GTDB taxonomy): domain Bacteria; phylum Bacteroidota; class Bacteroidia; order Flavobacteriales; family Flavobacteriaceae; genus Halomarinibacterium. The sequence goes on from JAWKMP010000022.1 coordinate 2,951, forward strand.
AGAAGAGTGGCTCCAAAACAGTTCCCAAAACATTATTATCCCCATGCAAGGCGAGATTGACAGCATGAACGTATCGGTCGCGGCCGGTATCCTCATTTTTGAAGCTAAACGGCAACGGAATTTCAGCTAGACATTACCGTTCAAAAGTGCGCAAAAAACCATCAGCAGGGCGATCATCCAAAACTAAAGATGTCGAGGAAACGGTAAGGGCTCCTTGTTCTGCGCCTTCTATACTCAAGTATTGAGTCCCATCGCTTACTGTGATTTCATAATCATAGCTTCCCGTGGGCAAGCCTGAAAAGGGATAATTGAGGTCTGCGGGATCTATATTATTTTCAACCGTAACTTTAAGGGTACTTTCATTAAACGTCCAAACCACCTCTCCTCTTTGGTACTCAATATCAATCCCTACAAACCCTCCCGATAGGTGTTTCAAATGCCAAGTGCCATTCAAATTGGTTTCATTATTTGCATCGTCACTTTTTTTGTGACATCCTGTAGATAGGGTTTCTGTCGCTAAAAAAAGTAGTATTAAAAATATGGATTTCATAATCTTCTTTTAGATTCAAGATGGAAAAACCCACAGTATGTTGCGTTATTCTGTCAAACTTTATTACTTTTTCACCCACAATTCAAGAGTATGACGGCTTCGACCCTTTTCTATTTCATTATTGGAATCATCCTCCTTAATTTTCTTATCGATAAAATCATTGATTTCCTCAATGCGAAGCATTTTAAGGATCCTGTACCCCATGAATTGGTTGATGTGTACGATGTAACCGAATACGAAAAATCGCAGCGTTACAAGAGCGAAAAATACCGATTTGGTATCTTAGCTTCTACCCTTTCCCTTTTGGTGATTTTGGCTTTTTTCTTCCTTAACGGATTTGAATTTGTGGACCAAATGGCCCGCTCAATTTCTGGAAATGGGATCATGGTTGCCCTCCTATTTTTTGGAATCATTATGTTGGCAAGCGATGTGCTTAGCACGCCCTTTTCCTACTACAACACCTTTGTGATTGAAGAAAGATACGGTTTCAACAAAACCACCCTCAAAACATTTGTCCTCGATAAACTAAAAGGGTGGCTCATGGCAGCCATTTTGGGTGGCGGCATCTTGTCGTTAATCATTTGGTTTTATCAAAGTACCGGAACCTATTTTTGGGTATTTGCCTGGGGTATTGTTACCGTCTTTTCTGTATTTATGAATTTATTCTATGCCCGGTTGTTTGTTCCCCTTTTCAACAAGCAAACTCCTCTGGAAGAAGGATCATTGCGCTCCAAGATTGAGGCCTATGCGCAAAAAGTAGGGTTTGGGCTGCAGCATATTTTTGTGATAGACGGTTCTAAAAGGAGCACCAAAGCCAATGCCTATTTTTCGGGCTTTGGAAGGGAAAAGCGCATTACCCTCTATGATACGCTCATAAATGATTTGGAAGAAGACGAAATCGTGGCGGTGCTGGCACACGAAGTGGGACATTACAAACGGAAGCACATTGTGTACAACCTTTTTGCTTCCATCGTGACCATGGGAGTCACCTTTTGGTTGCTGTCACTTTTTGTTGGAATGCCCATTTTTTCGGAGGCATTGGGCGTAAGCATCCCCTCATTTCATGTGGGGCTTATTGCCTTTGGGGTCTTGTATACGCCCATTTCGGAAATCACCGGATTATTCATGAACGTGCTTTCCCGCAAATTTGAATACCAAGCAGACGATTATGCCAAAATAACCTTTGCGGCACAACCGCTCATTTCAGCATTAAAAAAATTATCCAAAAACAGCCTGAGCAACCTCACGCCCCACCCTGCCTTTGTGTTCATGCATTATTCGCATCCAACTTTGTTGCAAAGGTTTAGAAATTTAAAAAGGTAACATTTTTGAAAAAACCTTATCTTGAAACCATGAATACCATCGAGTCTTACAACACCGCCCAAGCCCCAGAAGATAAAGTCATTTGTGACGCTTTACAAGAAATTATTTCTGAAAATCTACCAGAAGCTGAGTCAAAAATTTGGCACGCGCATCCTGTTTGGTTTCTGGACGGAAACCCCATTGTGGGCTATAGCAAGCAAAAAAAGGGGATTCGGCTTATGTTTTGGAGCGGGGCCAGTTTTGAGGAAACAGCCCTTAACATAAAAGGCGAAAAATTTAAAGATGCTTCCGTATTTTATAATGCCATTTCAGAAATAGACGAGACACAGTTACAACGATGGCTTCAAAAATCGAAAACCATTCAATGGGATTATAAAAACATCGTAAAACGCAAAGGGGTGCTGGAACGGTTGTCCTAAAATTGAGGTGCCGCTATTGATTGCCAAAAATTCTTTTAACCTTCCTTATTATTCATTATCGGCCTATTGTTCAATTTCCTGCAAAGTTGTATTTTTAGGGGATGACAGAAGCCCTGATAGAAGAGGAAAACAAGGAGATTGCCAAACAGTACAAAGAGCTCCTTAAAATAAGCTATCGCACCCTTTCGGCGGAAGACAAAAAGCTCATTCGCCATGCGTTCGATGTGGCCGTGGATGCCCACAAAGAGCAACGCCGAAAAAGTGGGGAGGCATATATTTTTCACCCTATTGCCGTTGCAAAAATCGTAGCGTCCCAAATTGGGCTGGATGCTACCTCCATTGCTGCCGCTCTTTTGCACGATGTGGTAGAAGACACTCCCTACACCCTAACCGATATTGAACGGTTATTTGGTGAGACCATTGCCCGAATCGTAGATGGCCTTACCAAGATTTCGGCACTGGAATATCAAAGCGATGTTTCCATTCAGGCGGAAAACTTCCGGAAAATGCTCTTGACCCTCAATGAAGACATCCGGGTCATCATCATAAAAATTGCCGACAGGCTCCACAATATGCAAACCATGGATTCCATGGCTCCGGCAAAGCAGGTGAAGATTGCTTCAGAAACCTTGTACATTTATGCTCCCATGGCCCACCGAATTGGGCTTTACAACATCAAAACAGAGCTGGAAGACCTTGGATTAAAATATACCGAACCCGAAGTATACCATGACATCCTTGGCAAAATAAAGGAAAGCAAAGAACAACAGGATGCGTATATCGAGGCCTTTTCAAAAGTGATTCGGGACTCCTTGGATGCCGAAAAATTGACCTATGAAATCAAGGGACGCCCAAAATCCATCTTTTCCATTCGGCGGAAAATGGTGGCCCAAAATGTGACCTTCGACGAAGTCTACGATAAGTTTGCCGTTCGGATTATCTATAAATGCAATTCGGCCGATGACGAAAAGTTCCTTGCCTGGAAAATCTATTCCATTGTAACCGACCACTTTCGTCCCAACCCAACGCGGCTTCGCGATTGGATTTCGTCTCCAAAATCCACCGGCTACGAAGCCCTTCACATTACAGTCATGGGGCCCAAAGGTCGCTGGGTAGAAGTACAAATACGAAGTCAGCGTATGAACGAAATTGCCGAAAAGGGCTATGCTGCTCATTACAAATACAAAAATAAGGAGAAAGAAGACGGCGGTCTGGATGCGTGGTTGAACAAACTTCAGGAAACCTTGGAAAATGCCGAAGTGAGTGCTGTGGATTTTGTGGAAGAATTTAAACTGAATTTGTACGCCAAGGAAATCTTTGTCTTCTCTCCCAAAGGTGATTTATATTCCCTCCCAAAAGGAGCCACAGCCCTGGATTTTGCCTTTCATGTGCACACCGAAGTAGGTTTACATACCCGCGGCGCCAAGGTCAATGGAAAATTGACTCCTTTAAGTCAGGAGTTGAAAAGCGGGGATCAAGTAGAGGTAATTACTTCCGAAAAATCCAAACCATCGGCCAACTGGCTCAATTATGTGACCACGGGACGGGCCGTATCAAAAATAAAATCGTCTTTGAAGGACGAACAGAAACAACTCGCTGCAGAAGGAAAGGTAGTTTTGACCCGAAAACTGAAATCACTCAAAATTACCCTCGATGAAAAAGTAGTGAACCAATTGGTGGTATACTTTAAACTTAAAACCAGTCTTGATTTATTCTACCGCGTGGGCGCCGGGATTATTGATAACCAAATGCTGAAGGACTTTGCAGCTACCCGTAGCAATGCCTTCATGAGCTTTTTTAAAAACAGGATACGTAAACCCAGTGCTTCCGAAGAAATCAATAAAGAAGAGCTATCGGTAAAATATGACCAACTGGTGTTTGGAAAAGAAGAAGAGCGACTGGATTACAAAATGGCCAAATGCTGCAATCCCATACCTGGGGATGATGTGTTTGGGTTTGTGACCATCAATGAAGGGATCAAAGTACATAAAAAGAACTGCCCAAATGCCATCCAGCTGCAAAGCAATTATGAATACCGGATTATTTCGGCCAAATGGATAGACTCTTCGCAACAGGATTTTAAGGCGAATTTGTTGATCACGGGAATCGATACTATGGGATTGGTAAATAATGTAACCAAGGTCATCTCAAACAACTTGCACATTGATATGAAAAGTGTGCATTTTGATACCAATGGAGGAACTTTTGTGGGCAAAATTACGGTGGTCGTAAAAAACAAATCCATCTTGGATAACTTATTGAAAAACATTAAAAAAATTAATGGGATTGATAAAGTTACGAGAGTATAAAAATACCTAACTTTGCCCCTTTACTATGAGCACGCAAAGCGAGAAAAATAACCAAGCAATCGTAAAACAGGTTTTTACCGATTTTCTGGAAGAAAAAGGCCACCGAAAGACTCCCGAGCGATTCGCCATACTCCAAGAAATTTACGAACACAACGATCATTTTGATATTGAATCATTGTATATCAACATGAAAAACAAAAAATACCGGGTAAGTCGTGCTACCCTTTACAATACCATTGAATTGTTGTTGGAATGTGGCTTGGTTCGAAAACACCAATTTGGGCAAAACCAAGCCCATTACGAAAAATCGTATTTCGATAAACAGCACGATCACGTGATTTTATCAAACGGAGAGGTGATTGAATTTTGTGACCCTCGTATCCAAACCATTAAAAAAACCATCGAGGAGGTCTTCGACGTGGAAATTACCAAACATTCGCTTTATTTCTACGGAAAACGAAAACCTACCGAAAAAAAACAGGAAAATTAAACACCGCATATGGCAGTAGATTTACTATTGGGGCTCCAGTGGGGAGACGAAGGAAAAGGAAAAATTGTTGATGTACTTACCAAAAATTATGACATCATTGCACGGTTTCAAGGAGGTCCCAACGCAGGGCACACCTTGGAATTTGACGGTATAAAACACGTACTGCATACCATTCCCAGTGGGATTTTTCATGAAAATGCCGTTAATATTGTGGGAAATGGGGTGGTCATCGATCCTGTAATTTTCAAAAAAGAACTCCAAAATCTTGAAAAATTTAATATCGATTTCAAGAAAAAACTGCTCATATCAAGAAAAGCGCACCTTATCCTTCCTACCCATCGCTTGCTCGATGCAGCCAGTGAAGCCTCCAAAGGGAAAGCGAAAATTGGCTCTACCCTTAAAGGAATTGGCCCCACCTACATGGACAAGACAGGACGCAACGGGATTAGGGTGGGCGATACCGAAATGGCCGATTGGAAACAGCGCTATCGTGCCCTAGCCGATAAGCACGAGGCCATGATTGCCTTTTACAATGTAGACATCCAGTACGATTTGAAAGAACTGGAAGCCGAATTTTTCCAAGCCGTGGAAACCTTAAAAACCCTTACCTTCATTGATAGCGAGGAATACCTTTACCAAGCCCAAAAAGAAGGGAAAACCATCTTGGCCGAAGGCGCCCAAGGGTCTTTGTTGGATATTGATTTTGGAACGTATCCCTACGTAACTTCTTCCAATACCACCGCTGCAGGAGCCTGTACCGGTTTGGGAATTGCCCCCAATAAAATAAAAGAAGTCTACGGAATTTTTAAAGCCTATGCCACCCGGGTGGGCAGCGGCCCCTTCCCTACCGAATTGTTTGACGACTATGGTAAAACCATGGGGCGTGTGGGGAACGAGTTTGGTGCCACTACCGGTCGCCCAAGGCGTTGTGGCTGGTTGGATTTGGTTGCCTTAAAATATGCCGTACAAGTAAATGGGGTCACCCAATTAATGATGATGAAAGGGGATGTATTAAGTGGTTTTGACAAACTAAAAGTATGTACCGCTTACCAATACAAAGGAAAAACCATCCACCATTTGCCTTATAACATTGAGGAGGATAACGTACAACCCATCTACATTGAAATGGAAGGCTGGAAAGAAGATTTAACCAAAATGAGCAATGCCTCCCAATTTCCGAAAGCACTGAATGATTACATCTCCTTTTTGGAAAAGGAATTGGAAGTACCTATTAAAATTGTTTCGGTGGGTCCCGATAGGAAGCAGACGATTCATCGGTAAACAAGTTTTTTCTGGTATTTCCGTTTATTGAAGTACAAGAAATCATTTTTGAAAATAGCAAACTACATACTACTCTTTCTTTTCCTTTTCTTCGGAAGTCTTTCCCAAGCACAGGTAAAGATTCTTGACACGACCAAAACTACCCAAGTGTCGGTAAAATCGGGCTATTTTGAAAAAAAACCGGAATTTCCCGAAGCAGTAATCTATACAAGGGATGAAACGGGCCAAGTATACATTATACACGAAGGAGTGGAAATGTGGTGCGATCAGGCCTTTGTGTATTTCAAGGACAACTTTGTAAAAGCCTACGGAAATGTTCGCATCTCCCAGGGCGATACCATGTCGATGCGCAGTAAATATGGTGAATACAACGGAAACACTTCCTTTGCCTTTGCGGCAGGTGATGTGGTCCTCACCGAGCCCAAAACCACCCTCACCACCGATACGCTCTACTTCGACAGACTAAAACAACAGGCCTATTACCGCACGGGAGGAACGGTGAGGGACACCGCCAGTGTATTGACCAGCCGCATTGGCCGTTATTATGCCGAAACCAAGAAGTACCAGTTTCTTTCCAACGTAAAAATTATCAACCCCAAATACACCGTATACTCCCCTCAATTGGATTTTTACTCCGAAACGGGAGGCGCTTATCTCTATGGCGAGTCCAAAATCGTAAGTGAGACCAGCACAGTGTACTGTGAACGGGGCTATTACAATACCCGCACCAATACGGGATATTTTGTAAAGAACTCAAGAGTAGATTACAACAACCGTATTTTGTATGGGGATAGTATTTATTTTGATCGCACGCGCGGATTTGCCTCGGCAACCAACAATATTAAAGTACTTGATACCCTTAATAAAAGTATTATCCGTGGGCACTATGCCGAAGTCTTCCGTGAACAGGATTCGGTGTTTATTACCAAACGCGCCGTAGCGGTAACCCTTCAGGAAAACGATTCGGTGTATGTACACGCCGATACGCTTCGGGTGACCGGAAAACCCGAAAACCGAGTCATTAAAGGCTTCTACCGCGCACGTATGTTTAAACAAGGCCTTGAGGGAGAAGAACCCACCAGCGGAAAATGTGATTCTATTTATGTAAATGAAAAACTGGGCATCACCAAACTGCTAAGAAACCCGGTGCTTTGGAGCGGCGAAAATCAAATGACCGGTGATACCATTCACCTAATCAACAATAAGGTGACCGATGAGTTGGACACCCTAAAAGTCTTCAACCATGCCTTTATTGTTCAAAAGGACAGCGCAGGATATAATCAAGTTTCGGGGGAACGATTGATTGGGCTCTTTACCAAAAACCAATTGGATACCGTAAACATTATCAAAAACACCGAGGTCATTTTTTATTCCCGTAATGACAAAGATGAGTTGGTAGGCATTAACAATACCACTTCCAGTTCCATTCAATTGTATTTGGAGAACCAAAAAATCATTGGCATTCGGTTTATCAAAAAAGTGCCCGGAAAAGTGTACCCTCCTTCCCAATTTCCAGAAAATGTGCGTTTGCTGAAAGGATTTATCTGGCGCGGGGACGAACGCTTATTGACCAAGCAGGATTTGTTCAAAGGAAAGCCAGCACCCATCCTCCCCAAAATACAGGGAATCCCATTGCCAGAAGACGAAGGAGAATTTTTTGAAGAAAAAGAAGAAGAAGACATTGAACTTCCTGAAGCTTCCAAACTAAAACCCAAAGACCTGCAAAACCGGGAAGAGGATCCCAAGTTTCAAACCCAAAAGACGGATTCTTTGAAACAAAAAGAGATAGAACGTAAAGAAAATTCCCCTCTTGAGAGGCGTTAAGGTTGTGTTATGCTGAAAGATTTCTTTACCTACCAAGCCCAAACCACACCGCATCCTTTGGCAATGGAAGTGTCCCATGCTAAGGGTAGCCATATTTATGATACTTCGGGGAAAGCCTACTTGGATTTTGTTGCAGGGGTTTCGGCCTGTAGTTTAGGCCATGGCCATCCTGCTGTAGTGAAGGCTGTAAAAGAACAAATGGATCAATATGCCCATGTGATGGTGTACGGCGAATACGCACAGAAACCCGCTGTGGAATTATCCAAATTGTTGGCACAACACCTCCCTCCTTCCCTTAACACCACCTACTTGGTCAATAGTGGCACCGAAGCCATTGAAGCTTCCTTGAAATTGGCACGACGCGCAACAGGGCGTACCGAAATATTATTTGCCCACAATGCCTATCATGGCAATACTATGGGTTCCATGAGTGTAATGGATTATGAAGAACGCAGAAAACCTTTTGAGCCACTTATTCCAGATTGCCACCCCATTCTTTTCAACAATGAAAAAGACCTAGATAAAATCACCTCCAAAACCGCAGCGGTGATCTTGGAAACCATTCAAGGAGGCGCAGGTTTTATTCTCCCCGAAAAGGACTATTTAAAAAAAGTGAAATCCCGTTGTGATGCCGTGGGAGCACTGCTCATTTTGGATGAAATTCAACCCGGATTTGGCCGAACGGGTAAATTATTTGGATTTGAGCATTTTCATGTCGTCCCCGATATTTTGGTGATGGGGAAAGGCATGGGCGGCGGTCTTCCCATTGGAGCTTTGACGGCCTCACACGAACTCATGTCACTACTAAAGGACAACCCAAAACTGGGACATATTACTACTTTTGGGGGTAACCCCGTGATTGCCGCAGCAGCTTTAGCAACGTTAACAGAAATTACCCAAACTTCGCTTATGCAGGAGGCCCTGCAAAAAGAAAAATTGTTCCGAACATTATTGACTCATCCCCACATTCAAGAAGTGCGGGGGAAAGGGTTGATGTTGGCTGCCATGGTAGCGTCATCACAAATGGCAACCGATATTATTTTGGCCTGCCACGAAAGGGGATTAATCCTCTTTTGGTTGCTTTTTGAAGGAAAAGCCCTCCGCATAACTCCCCCCTTGACCATTTCGGAAGATGAAATAAAGAAAGGGTGTGCCATTTTGACGGAAGTACTCGATCAATACCCTTTCCTAAAATAGTCAACAACCTTTTGGTTTTCAAACCATTACCCACCTTTAACGGTGTTAATAAGCCTGTTAACAATAAAAGGGGCATAACAATTGATTTGCAACATACATTAGTATCTTTAAAATAGAAGAATCGTTAACCCCTGCGTATGCAATTGACTCCAAACGAGCATAACAATAACTTCTCACTTACCCGTTTCGAATCCATGCTTAAAACGAATGACGTCTACTTCTTCGACGCCGAAGAATTTGAAGAAATCATTCATCATTACCTCGAAAACGGAAAAATAGCCCTTGCCAAAAAAGCAACTAAATTGGGCCTTGAACAACATCCTACCTCTACCAACCTCAAATTGTTCCGGGTAGAAATGTATATTTTCGAAAACAAACTGGATGTGGCCGAACAGCTCTTGGACGAACTTTATCTCATAGAGCAATCCAATGAAGAAATCTATATCCAAAAAGCTAACATCCTTTCCCGAAGGGATGACCATGCCAAGGCCATCCAACTCTTGGAAAAGGCCCTTGAGATTACAGAAGATGAAGCCGATGTGCTTTCCCTATTAGGCATGGAATACCTCTTTGTGGAGGATTACGAAAATGCCAAGTATTATTTTATGAAATGCCTGGAGCAGGATGAAGAAGACTATTCTGCGCTCTATAACATTATCTATTGCTTTGAGTTTTTGGACCAAACCGAAGCTGCCATCGATTACCTCAATGATTTTCTCAATAAAAACCCCTATTGCGAAGTGGCCTGGCACCAAGTGGGCAAACAGTATTACCTGTTGAAAGAATACAAAAAAGCGCTGGCGGCTTTTGATTTTGCCATCATTAGCGACGACCGCTTTATTGGCGCTTATCTTGAAAAAGGAAAGGTCCTTGAAAAACTAAAAGAGTACGAGCGTGCCATAGAAAGCTATACCATTACCCTTACCCTGGATGACCCAACTTCATTTGCACTCATGCGTATTGGCAAATGCTATGAAAAAATGAATAATAGCGAAATGGCGCTTCAGTTTTACACCAAGTGTGTAGAGGAAGATGCCCTTCTCGATAAGGCGTGGATTGCCATTACCGATTACTATTTCCGAAGGAAAAACTTTCAAAAAGCACTCTACTACATTGAGAAAGCCTTAAATATAGACAATGAAAATGTGCTGTATTGGAAACGCTACGCCAAGATAAACAAACAACTTCATTTCTTTGAAGAAGCCGAGCACGGCTACCGAAGAAGTATTGAGTTGGGAAACTACGAAATGGAAACCTGGTTATCGCGCTGTGACATTTTACTCCAATTGGGGGAATTTGGCGCTGCCATAAATAATCTGCTGCAAGCAAAGGAATTCTACCCAGAGAATGCAGAGATCGAGTACCGTTTGGCCGGATTATACTATACGGTTACAGAACCCAATAAAGGGGAATTCCATTTAAAAAATGCCTTAGATCTTGACGAAGAATTTTCTTTGATCATTGAAGAACTTTTCCCTACGGTTTTTCGTCAAAAAAGGGTGCAACAATTAATTGCCAATCACCAAAAACCTTCGGTTTAAATTCTTAATTTTGGGAATCTTAATAAACTAGTATGCCTTCCCGAAATTTTCTCCAGTATTTCTTCATCACCTTAAAAGGAATTGCCATGGGTGCAGCCGATGCCGTTCCCGGGGTTTCGGGAGGAACCATTGCTTTTATCTCCGGAATCTATGAAGAATTGGTAACAACCATCAGCAATATTAAGCCTTCCCTTTTCAAAACCCTTTTCAAACAGGGGTTTAAAGCCTTTTGGAAGCAAGCCAACGCCAATTTCCTTGTCGCGTTGCTTACGGGCATCCTGATTAGCTTTGTTTCATTCATGCGTCTGGCAAAATACCTCATTGAACATCAACCCATCTTGATCTGGTCGTTTTTTTTCGGGCTAATCGTAGCAAGTATCATTTATGTGGGAAGACAAATTAAAAAATGGAACCTAGCAAGCATCATTTCACTTATTGCAGGGACGCTTTTGGCATATTATATCACCACATTGCCCTCTTTGGGAACCAATGAAAATTCCTATTTTCTATTTTTTGCAGGTGCCCTTGCCATTTGTGCCATGATTTTACCGGGTATTTCCGGTTCCTTTATCTTGGTCATCTTGGGAGCCTATAAAACCTTGAGTGATGCCTTGCATGATTTCGATTTAAAAAAAATTGCACTATTTGCAGGCGGGGCTTTGGTAGGATTGTTAAGTTTTAGTCATGTGTTGAAATGGCTCTTCAAGCATTATGAAAACACCACCTTGGCCTTGCTCACGGGATTTATTGTAGGGTCTCTGAACAAAATATGGCCTTGGAAAGCCACCCTTTCGGTGTACTCGAAAGAAGCAGGTGGAATTATTCCTTTTTCGGAAGTCGCTAATCTAGGTACCCTGTCGGTCTTTCAAAAAAATATCCAGGAGTTTGAGAACTACAAAACAGCTGTTGAAAAAAGCATAGGGCCCTTTCAGTACAGCCATATCAACAACGGGATAGACCCACAGGTATGGCAAGCCATATTGTTCATTCTTATTGGGTTTTTTACTTTATTCCTTTTGGAAAAATTTGCCCAGCGTAAAAAACAGCTTTCATGAGCAGTACACGAAGCTTTGGCGATCGGTTTTGGTTGGTCCTAAAAGGATTGGCAATGGGTGCGGCCAACAAAGTCCCCGGGGTTTCGGGGGGAGTGGTAGCCTTTGTGGCAGGATTTTATGAAGAGTTTATCTATTCGCTTCAAAAAGTAAACCGAAAGGCCTTTGCACTTTTAATAAATGGCCGTTTCAAGAGTTTTTTCACTTACATCAACGGCCGTTTTCTTGGGTTGCTCATTTTGGGCATGGTGATTAGCTACTTTAGTGTGTCCACACTACTCGATTATTTAATCATTCACTACGAATTGTACGTATGGAGTGCTTTCTTCGGAATGATCATTGGCTCCATTTATTACATTTCGAAGGATTTTGGCGAGTGGAATCGAAAATACCTTGGCTATGTTTTACTGGGCATCATCGTAGGGGTGAGCATTAGCTTTTTGGAACCGGCAAAGGAAAATACCAACCTGCTATTTGTGTTCTTTTGCGGGGTAATCAGTGTCTCCGGAATGACCCTCCCCGGGCTTTCAGGCTCTTTCATCCTAATTTTAATAGGTAATTATGTACTGCTTTTGGTCGATTCGGTCAATGCGCTTTATTATACCCTCTCCGATGTGCTGCACTGGGACTTTGCTTTTGTACAGGATTCGGCGAGAATGGATTTATTGAAAATCCTGGCCGTTTTTTCTTTGGGATCACTCGCTGGATTGGTGTCACTTTCCCACCTATTGGCCTATGTATTAAAACATTTTAAGAAAGCAACCTATGCAGTAATCATTGGCTTTATTGCGGGTTCTTTAGGGGTTGTTTGGCCCTGGAAATACAAAGAATTTGAATTGGATGCTTACGGAAACATAAAAATTGATGCCGAAGGCAGGGAAATTGTCAAGGATTTTGACCGATACATCCCTTCAGAATTTTCGATGGAAACCTTTTGGGCTATCCTCTTTATTCTTTTGGGCATACTCATTGTGGTAGGCTTAGAACGTTATAATACAATTAAAAAAACAGGATGAAGACCTACGGCCTCATAGGTAAGAATATTGGTTATTCCTTTTCAAAAGGATACTTTTCAAATAAATTTGAGAAGGGAAAAATCAATGCAACCTATGAAAACTTCGATATCGATACCCTTGAAAAGCTTCCCTATATTCTTACAAACACTCCAAATCTAAAAGGGCTGAACGTAACCATTCCTTACAAGGAAAGCATTATCCCCTATCTAGACAAATTGGATAACGAAGCCGAAAAAATTGGGGCGGTAAATACCATTAAGGTGACTCAAGCTGGGAAGTTGATAGGCTACAATACAGATCACTACGGATTTGCGAAATCCCTTGAGGCGTTTTTTCCTTTCCATGAAAAAACCGCCTTGGTTTTAGGCACTGGAGGCGCTTCAAAAGCGATCACCTATGTGCTCGAAGCTATGAATTTTGAATACAAGGTAGTATCCCGAACGGAAACGCCCCAAACCCTTACCTATAAGGAAGTGAACCAGGCATTAGTACAAAAGTATTGTTTGATTGTAAATTGCACGCCCTTGGGCACTTTTCCCGAAGTAGATAGATGCCCTCCCATCCCCTATCACTTTTTAGGCAAAAACCATCTTTTATTCGACCTTATATACAATCCCTCTCAAACCGAATTCCTCAAAAGAGGTTTCGCCGCTGGAGCAAAGGTCTGCAACGGGCTCAAGATGCTGGAATACCAAGCCGAAAAATCTTGGAGTATTTGGAAATCATAAAAAAACCCAAAAACAGCCTACTTCCTTTGTAGAGTGGGCAGTTGTTACTATCTTTCAACCCCAGTAATTTTATGAACCTTAACATTGAAAAAAATGTCAGACAAAAATTTGCAAGAAAAAGACGAAGCCCTCCCAGAAAAAACGGATATTTCATCCGCGACTGAAGAAACCTCGACAGTGACCAATGCCACTGCCCATGAAGAAATAAATGAAGAAATAGAGGCGGCAGAAGAAACCGTGGAACATGAACCCGTAGATGAAAAAACACCTGCCGTAACCAATAAAAAGGAAGAAGACTTAAAAGAGTCTACCGAAGAGGTGGTTGAAGAGGACTCCCATGATGAGGAAGAAGAGGAAACCTCCTCTGATGAGGAAGAAGAGGAAAAAGAAGAGGAAGAAGTAGATTATCATTCGCTATCCAAAAAAGAGCTTATTGCAGCACTTCAAAAATTACTCAAGGATAAGCCCATTCAATCCATAAAAAATGCTGTAGAGGAAATAAAAACCGAATTCAATGCCAAGTTTGCCGAAGAACTGGACGAGAAAAAAGAAGAATTCTTGGCCGCTGGAGGAAACATCATTGATTTTCAATACACTACTCCCCTAAAAAAAGAATTCAATTCGTTGTATTTTGATTACAAGGAAAAACGCAACAATTATTACAAAAACCTGAAGCGCGATTTACAGGAGAACCTAACTCGAAGATTGGAACTAATTGAAGAGTTAAAAGGACTCCTCAATATGGAAGAAAGCATTAATTCTACCTATAAACATTTCAAGGAAATCCAAGAAAAATGGCATTTGGCAGGAGCCATTCCAAGGGACAAATACAATACCGTTTGGAATACCTACCACCACCACGTGGAAAACTTTTATGACTTCCTTCACTTGAACCGTGAATTTCGTGACCTTGATTTTAAGCACAACTTGGAGCAAAAATTAAAAATCATTGGACGTGCGGAAGAATTGGCTCAAGAGACAGACACCAACAAAGCCTTTAGGGAGCTACAAATGCTCCACAAAATGTGGAAAGAAGACATTGGTCCAGTAGCAAAAGAATACCGTGATGAAGTATGGGACAAGTTTAGTGCGGCAACAAAGGTAATTCATGATAAACGGCAAGAGCATTTGAAGGAGTTGGAAGCTGTTTTTGAAGAAAATTATACTGTAAAGAAAGAACTGGTAGGTCAAATTAGTGAGCTTGCACAAAACACCAAGCCCAATCATAAAGCTTGGCAAAACGCCATTAAAAAGGTGCAGGAAATTAGGGATACTTACTTCGAGACTGGAAAAGTCCCTCGTGAAAAAAACAAGGAAGTTTGGAATGCCTTTAAAGAAGCTACCCGTAGTTTTAACCACAATAAAAACGATTTTTATAAAAACCAGAAAAAGGAGCAGTATGAGAACCTGGAAAAGAAGCTAGAACTGGTTAAAATTGCGGAGGAAAACAAGGAGGGAGAAGATTTTGAGGCCATTACCCCTTTAATGAAAAAAATCCAACAGGATTGGAAATCCATAGGCCACGTTCCCAGAAAGGACAGTGATAAGATCTGGAAGCAATTCAAAAATGCTTGTAATTTTTATTTTGATCGCCTCCACAATGAAAAGAACAAAGCCAATGAAGTGGAAATTGGGCACTTTCAGCAAAAAGAAAGTTTACTTAAAGAAGTGGAAGGTTTTAAGTTATCAGGGAATAACGATGACGACCTTGCTGCTATTCGCGAAAAAATAACGCAATGGAAAGGCATTGGCCGTGTACCCTTCAACAAAAAGAACATAGACCAAAAATTCAACAAAGTACTGGACGGATTGTTTGAAAAGCTGAAGTTGAACAAACAGGAAGTAGAATTAATTCGTTTTGAAAACAAGCTGAATGCCATGGCTTCTCAAGAAGATGACCGGCAGCTTCAAAATGAAGAATTTTTCATTTCTAAAAAGATTGATGAAATAAAAAGTGAAATACGCCAACTTGAAAACAACCTAGGATTTTTTCAGCACGTAGATGAAAATAATCCTTTGGTGAGGGAAGTTTATAAGAACATTAAAAAACAAAAAGAGGGACTTCAAACATGGAAAGAAAAGTTGAAAACCCTACGAAATTTTAAACAGGAGTAATGAAAAAATCTGAGTGTTTCCACTCAGATTTTTTTTGCTTCTTCCCAAAATACATCCATCTCGGCGAGGGTCATTTCCTTTAGGCTTTTCCCTGCTTCTTTGGCTTTCAATTCTAGGTATTGAAAGCGCCTGATAAACTTTTTATTGGTACGCTCCAGCGCATTTTCTGGGTCTACTTTTAAAAATCGGGCGTAGTTAATCATCGAAAACAACACATCCCCAAATTCCTGCTCCATCTTTTCTTGGTTCCCCTCTTTTACCTCATGTTGCAGTTCTTCCAGTTCTTCCTTTAACTTTTCAAATACCTGTTGGGGTTCTTCCCAATCAAAACCTACCCCAGCCACCTTATCTTGAATTCGATTGGCCTTCACCAAGGCCGGCAAGGATTTTGGAACACCTTCAAGCACACTCTTTTTTCCTTCCTTGAGCTTTAGTTTCTCCCAGTTTTGCTTCACTTCCTCTTCATTGGCTACTTGCACATCGCCGTAAATATGGGGGTGACGGGAAATCAATTTCTCACATATATCGTTGGCAACATCGGCGATATCAAAATGCTGCGTTTCACTGCCAATCCGGGCATAAAAAACAATATGTAACAACAGGTCCCCTAATTCTTTTTTCACCTCTTCCAAATTGTTGTCCAAAATAGCATCACCCAATTCATAGGTTTCTTCAATGGTAAGGTGCCGGAGGCTCTGCAGGGTTTGCTTTTTGTCCCAAGGGCATTGCTCCCTTAGCTCGTCCATAATGGTGAGCAGGCGGTCAAAAGCTTGCAATTGCTGTTCTCTTGAATTCATGGTCATAAAACTAAAAAATCCTCACTTTCATGAGGATTTTTATCGTGTAAATTATTGAAAAGTTATGAACGCTATTCTTCTTCGGAAGTATCACTTTCTCCCTCCAAAAATTGGGTCATCCCCTTTTTGTTTAGCAAATTGTACCATTGAAGTACTTTCTTAATATCACTGGCATAAACGCGGTCTTCATCATAATCGGGCAATACATTAAAAAAGTATTCTTCCAGTTCGTCTTTGGACGATTTATGGCTAATGGCTTCCCCGCCCTTTTCCTTATCGGATATTTTCTGAAAAACCTCTCGCAAAGGAACCTCTTCGGTTAAGGTATAAATGGCGATTTCGGAAAGTAAACTCACATTCTGACGGGCACTCACGGTCACTTTTTTTCCGTCGAGCAAGGATTCTGCCAAAATTCCCGTGCGGGTTTGGGTTTTCAATTCGAACAAACCAGGTTTTCCTGCAATAGATAAGATTTTTTCTAGGGTCATAACGTATTTTTTAAAGCGGGCAAATATCTTGGGTTCGCAACAATTTTCCAAATGTTTAGCGTTTCTTTTTCGCTAGCGGAAAGCGCATGCGGTAATCAACCTTTACCAATCCTTTTGAAATGTGGGTCAATTTGCTTTTTATCAAACGCTTTTTTAAGGGAGATAGTCTATCGGTAAAAAGGATTCCCTCAATGTGGTCGTACTCATGCTGAATGATCCTTGCGGCAATGCCAGTAATGGTTTCGGTATGTTTTTCAAAATGTTCGTCCCAATATTCTAGGGTAATGGTATCTTTCCTAAAAACATCCTCACGCACATCGGGAATACTCAAGCAGCCCTCGTTAAAGACCCACTCTTCTCCAGTTTCTTCAAGAATCTTTGCATTGATGAATACCCGTTTGAAGTCCTTTAAAAAAGCCCGTTCCTCTTCGGTAAGGTCTTCATC
This sequence comes from Flavobacteriaceae bacterium, assembly GCA_041392175.1. Classification (GTDB taxonomy): domain Bacteria; phylum Bacteroidota; class Bacteroidia; order Flavobacteriales; family Flavobacteriaceae; genus Halomarinibacterium. The sequence continues at coordinate 20,526 of JAWKMP010000022.1, forward strand.
ATCCTCAAAAGGAGAGGCATCCACCACAAAAAGACGAATGGAAAGCCCAATTTGAGGAGCTGCCAATCCAATTCCGGATGAGGCATACATCGTTTCAAACATATCATCCAAAAGGGTCTCCAACTGGGGATACGCTTGGGTAATTTCTTTTCCTTTTACTCTTAAAACAGGGTCGCCGTAGGCGATGATAGGGTAAATCATAATCTTGTACTCAAATAACTTTGCAATAAAATAGTGGCGCTAATTTCATCAATTAATGCTTTGTTTTGGCGTTGCTTTTTTTTCAATCCACTGTCAATCATGGTTTGAAAGGCCATTTTACTGGTAAAACGTTCGTCTCTTCTTAGTACCGGAAGTGTTGGGAATGTTACCGCAAATTGTTGTAAAAATTGCTGAATCTTTCCTTCAATTTCTGAAGGACTTCCATCCCTTTGCTTGGGTTCTCCAACCAACACCAAATCTACTTTCTCCTTATCAAAATAGGCTTGCAAAAAAGGAAAAAGCTCTTTTGTTTCCACGGTGGTCAACCCAGAGGCAATGAGCTGCAGTTCATCCGTCACCGCAATTCCAGTGCGTTTTGAGCCGTAATCCAATGCCAAAATTCTTCCCATACCGGCTGCAAAAATAGGGCTTTATGAAATAGTAACCCAAAAACTATTTGGAATAAAATGAGAGGGGCTATCTTTGTAAAAATTGAAACCCTCTATGACACAACTTCAACAATTGATCGAAAATGCCTGGGAAGACCGCTCCCTCCTTCAGCAGCCCGAAACCATAGCTGCTATTCGAAAAGTAGTGCAATTATGCGACGAAGGTATCTTGCGCTGTGCAGAGCCCACCCCCCAAGGCTGGCAAGTAAACGAATGGGTGAAAAAAGGGGTGGTGCTGTATTTTCCGATCCAAAAAATGGAAACCCATGAAGTGGGTATTTTTGAATATCATGATAAAATCCCTTTGAAGCATGGCTATGAAGCCAAAGGGATTAGGGTAGTTCCTCATGCCGTGGCTCGTCACGGGGCTTACATCTCAAAAGGAGTAATCATGATGCCCAGCTACGTGAATATTGGAGCCTATGTAGACGAAGGTACCATGGTTGATACTTGGGCTACCGTTGGTAGTTGTGCGCAGATTGGTAAAAATGTACACCTTAGTGGGGGTGTGGGCATTGGTGGGGTGTTGGAACCGCTGCAAGCCGCCCCGGTAATTATTGAGGACAACGCTTTTATTGGCTCTCGTTGTATTGTCGTGGAAGGGGTTCGTGTGGAAAAAGAAGCGGTATTGGGAGCCAACGTGGTGCTCACTGCCTCTACCAAAATTATTGATGTTACGGGAGATACACCCCTGGAAATGAAAGGGTACGTCCCTGCAAGGTCTGTGGTGATTCCGGGAAGTTATACCAAAAAATTTGCCGCAGGGGAGTTTAATGTTCCCTGTGCCTTGATTATTGGAAAACGCAAGGAAACCACCGATAAAAAAACGTCACTGAATGATGCACTACGGGAATATGATGTGGCGGTTTAGTTAATTTTTCCTTTTACGTTTTCGAACCTTCTTCGCATTCACCTTCCGTTGAAACTTTCGGCTGTAATAGGTCATTAATCGATGGGTCTCGGCTTCCGGTTTCCCATATAATTTTGCATATACAGGCGCCATGATATTAATCATAGTTTTGGAAAGCCATAACCGACGGAAGTTTTTCATCCGTTGGTGAAAATTCATCTTCTCGAAACGAATTCGGTTTAAGTCAATTAGATAAAAATCATACGCCCCATCTTCCTTTTCAAGTAGCAATGTATTCCCCGGCGAATGGTCCATAAAATGGATACCCCGTTCATGCAACTGGTAGGTAAAGGTGGCCATTTGCTCCAAAATCTCCTTTCGGTGGGGCCATTTTGGATTGTGGTTCAACGTTCTAAAATCGAAGTCGTACTCCAAGTGTAGCGAGAGGTAATAGCTTTCCTTTAGCCCGAAGGAAAAACGCTCGTAGTAGGCGACGGGAAAAGGAGTCTTGATTCCTAAATGAATCAATTTTTCGGCATATTCAAAAGAGCGTCGTGCCTTTCCTTTCCTTAAAAATTGATACACTAATCCCTGAAAAAGATTGGGTGTCTTAAACTTTTTGGCGTTTACGAGCACCCCTTCCACGGGATATTTTTTTATGGTATTTCGATCTCCTTTTACCACATAGGCACCTTCATTCTCAAAGTGCTTGATCCAATGCAACAATACATCGCTATCATTGATAAAATTGGTATGGACCACAAAGGTTTCCTTCATTTTTATACTATGATTGGGTAAAATTCATTTTAAAAACTTCAAAAAAAGAGATACTTTGCGAAGGTAAAGGATATGAACAAAATTCTCGTCATACAAAACAAAAGAATTGGGGATGTGCTCATTGCATCGGTGCTGGCCAATAACCTTAAAAAGCACTTTGCGGAATGCCATATCACCTACTTTGTGTATGACTACACGGCGGGGGTCATTGACAACAACCCCAATATAGACCGCATCATTCAAGTGAAGGATAAGGAGTTGAAAAAAATCCCGGTACTTTGGAAAACCATTCAGCAAATCAAAAAAGAACGGTACGATATCATTATTGATCCCTATTCCAAATTTCAAAGCCGCATGATGTGTCTTTTTTCCAAGGCTCCAAAACGGGTGGGTTTTAAACGGAAAGGCAAAAAACTTAAATTTAACTACTATACCCAAGAAATTGAGTTTTTGGACAAAGCTACCCTTCCCTGCGGTAAAGCCCTTGAAGACCGAATGAACCTTTTGGAAAAAGCGTTTGGAATGAAGCACCCCAACCCAAAGTACCGCATTTTTCTTACCGAAGCCGAACAACAATACAACAAATTGAAAGGGGTGGCAAAACCCGTAATCATGCTGGGCGTTTTGGGCAGTACCCCCAACAAGTCGCTTCCGTTTGAATACACGGCACAACTTATTGACTTTTTGGCTGAAAATTATGAAGCCACCTTGCTTTTTAACTACGCACCGCATCAAAAAAAAGAGGCATTAGCCATCTATGAACTATGTAAATACAAAACACATATACAATTGGATATTTACGAAGATTTCATTCGTGGGTTTATACAATTGATGTCCCAATGCGACATGCTCATCTCCAATGAAGGTGGCAGCGTACACATTGCCAAAGCACTTGAAAAGCCAACCTTTACCATCTATTCTCCTTATATCACCAAAAGCCATTGGAACAGTTTTGAAGATGGGATTTTACATGATTCCATTCATTTATTTGAGGACGATCCCGACTATTACGATAGCCTTAGCCGTGAACAAAAAAAGGAGATTGAAAAAAATCCAGAGACGCTGTACCGAAAACTTACTCCCGAAAAAATTATCCCAAAGCTACAAGCCTATCTCACTCAGCATTTTACACCCCTACGTTCATGAACCTTCTTCACAAATTTCACCATTGGCGACGGCGACAGCGCTGGAATAAGCAATACCGGAAAGGTCGTTGGGAAAGTCTAAAAAGTGACTTGGAGTCGCACAGGTATTATAAAATCATCGATTTTATGAAACAATTTGGACCCACCTCACCCAGTATATTGGATTTGGGCTGCGGTGATGGGGTATTACGGCAACGTATGGAAGCGTTTGAATTTGAGTACTTTAAAGGCATTGATTTTTCTTCGGTATCCATCCAAAAGGCAAACGAAAAACAATTATCCAAATCGGAGTTTGAATGGGCAGACATCATCAAATTCAAACCCAAAAAAAACTACGATATCATCGTTTTTAATGAAGTGTTCTATTACATCCCCGAAACCGAAAAAATAAAGGTGATGAACCGCATGTTTGAACATTTGAAAAAGGGGAGCATTATTATTACCTCTATTTTTAGGGAGGGCATTGGTTGTTGGGAGTATTTTAAAGAAAACCCCCAATTAAAGGAATTGGATTTCACCACGGTAACCACCGAAAAAGAAACAACCTATTGGAAAATTGGCGTATATGAGATCACTAAGATAGCATAAAATAATGCATTATTCTTTTGGCTTTTTCTTGATTCCATGTTCGGTCCATTGCAACTTTTCATCTTTCACCTTTTTACGAATGGCCAAGTTTTTATCCAACGACTCTTTGGTCTTATAGCCCCTTGCATGGTCCAAGTGCAACACGATGGCCTTATGCCGAATTTGTTTTGATTTTATACCGAAGTTCTCCAAACGTTCCCCCAGTTCACGATCGGGACCCCCATACTGCATACGCTCGTCATACCCGTTAATTGCCAATAAATCTTCTTTCCATGCAGAGGAATTGCAATTGTTGAAGCTAGCATTTGTGGGTGTTAACAAATCCAATAGGGATGCCATTACAGGGCCACTGTTTAACTTTAGGGCTTGTGTCCCTTTTAACGTATCTTGTTTTTTGAGCCAGGAAACGTCAAAACAACGTTCGGTTTTAATGTCTTCTTCATCAATCACTTCACTGGTTTTCATAGGCAACTTGCAATAACCACCCGAAAGGAAGTAGCCCTCTTCGGCATATTTTGCATGGGTTTCCACAAAATCCTTCCTAGGAATGCAATCGCCATCGGTAAACAAGATGTAAGGCATGGCCGCTTCGGTAATGGCAATGTTCAAGATGCGCTGCCTGCGATAGCCTTCGTCTTCATGCCATATATGACGCAAAGGGACAGGATAGTCCTTTTTAAACCCATCGATCAACTCCTTCGTCGAAGCTCTGGAGCCGTCATCGGCCACAATGACCTCAAAATGATCGTAGGTTTGGTATTTATAGCCTTCCAACACTTTGCGGAGCCATGCTTCACTGTTGTAGGTACTTACAATGACGGAAATTCATAGACTGTCCAACGTATTTCTAATTTTTTACAAAGTTACGCCACTTTTTTGGTTTAAGAAAACACAGTACATTTGTGGCATGCCAACCCTCTCGGTCATCATGCCCACTTATAACGAAGAAGCCTATGTGGAGGCTGCCCTTCGCTCTGTACAATTTGCCGATGAAATCATTGTGGTGGATTCGTTCAGTTCCGATAGGACATTGGAGCTCGCCCAAAAGTTGGCAACCAAAATCCTACAACGGGAGTTCGACAATTTTTCCAACCAAAAGAATTTTGCCCTAGAACACGCCACGGGCGATTGGGTACTGTTTCTCGATGCCGATGAGCGCATCCCTTATCCACTGCAACTGGAGATAAAAGAAGCCATGGAAAGCGGCACATATGGTGGGTACAAAATGAATTTTCCCCATTTTTTTATGAATCGGTTTTTGTACCATCATAGCAGCAACGTTTTGCGATTGGTAAAACGGGAAGGCACCCAATACACAGGATTGGTGCACGAAAAATTACAAGTTCGGGGCAGCATTGGAAAATTGAAACACCCCGTGCTTCACTTTACCTATAAGGGATTGGACCATTATATCGAAAAAAGGGAGAGCTATGCTTGGTTCCAAGCAGAGCAATTGCAGAAAAAAGGAAAAAAAGCGACCTTATTTCTATTGGTTACCAAACCTAGCTTTCGGTTTTTTAGCAGTTATTTTTTAAAAGGAGGCTTTAGGGACGGCATCCCTGGCTTGGCCATTTCGGCGGTAAATGCCTATGGGGTTTTTTCGAGGTATGTGAAATTGTTGTTGTTACAAAGAGGGATGCGATAATTTTGCATATGACCTTTCGACTACTTTCAAGGAGACAAAAATCAAAACAACTTCCCAAACTTCAGTTTCCGTTTAAATTTTTGCAGTGAATATTCTCCTTTTACGTCAATGCGGTTAATTTCATAAGGATGTTTGAACGGAAACCGATTCACCCTATTGCCAATGCGCAAGCCATACACAAATTGTGTTGCTTTTAAGTGTTGAAAGAACCCTTCTTTTTCGGGATGCTTTCTAGGAAATTTCCCAAAAGGGTAAGCTAGCGTGGCCGTAATGGACAGTTCCTGTTGCGAAGCGGTTTCAAAAGCCATGGCAGTATCCTCTTCTATTTCCGAAAGGGATAATTGATCGTATTTTTGATGGGCGAAAGAATGATATCCCAACTCCACTACGTTGGGGTTCAAAGCCTTCAATTGCTGCGTTGTCATTAATGGAAAAGAAGGTTCATTCCATGCATCAGTTGCGCCCACATACTTCAACGGAATGAAAAACGTGGCTTTCAGTTCATATTTTTCCAGCAAAGGAACAGCATACTCCCATTGGCTCACATAGCCATCATCAAAGGTAATCACCACCGATTTCCGCGAGGAAAGTTTCTGTAAATCCATCAACTCGGAAAGGTGGTAGCTTCGGTACCCTTTTTCCGAGAGGTATTGAAAATGAGCTTCCAAACGATGAACTGAAATGGTAAGCCCCTCACTTATGGAAGGACTTATTTTATGGTACATTAAAATGGGAAGTTTTGCCACTTTGATTTCAAAGGCGGTTTACATTTTAGCCTATGCCTTGCGTATAAAATTAGTATTTTTACGCAAATTTAATGTTCTATTTGGAACCACTACCCAAAATTACGGCATTGGCCATTACCTTGAACGAAGCTGAAGTCCTGCCCGATTTCCTTCGAAGTCTTGATTTTGTAGACGAAATCATCATTGTGGATTCCTTTAGTAAGGATCAAACGGTCGCTATTGCCAAAAAACATGAGAAAGTAACGGTTTTTGAAAGAGCCTTCGATAATTTTTCGGCCCAAAAGAACTTTGCCATTTCCAAGGCCTCTCATGAATGGATCCTTTTTTTTGACCCAGACGAAGAAATTACCCCAGAGGTTAAAAACGAAATTTTGGCAACCCTACAACATCCCACTGCAGATGCCTATTTTATAAGGAGGCAGCTGTATTTTATGGGAAAAAAAATTAAATACAGTGGCTTTCAAACCGATTGGGTCATTCGGCTTTTCAAAAAAAACAAGGGTACCTACAATGGAAATTTGGTTCACGAAACTTTAGACATTAACGGAACCACCGGAAAATTAAAGTCTCGTGTTCCTCACCATACCTACAAAAATTTTGATGACTACACCCGGAAATTGCACCGATATAGCAAGCTGCAGGCCCAAATGCTTTACGAAAAGAAGAAGCGCCCTCATTTGGGACATTTTTTCTTTCGACCGTTTTACCGTTTTTGGCATCAATACCTTTTGCGGCTAGGAATTTTGGATGGAAAAGAAGGCTTTATTCTGGCCTATATCAATGCTTTTTCGGTATTTAAACGGTATGTGAATTTGTGGTTATTGTATCGGAAAATAAATTAGTTTATGAAGAAAATATTCTTGGAATCGCATAACATCAATAACCCTTTCACGGGCTTCGGGCAATTTAACTTGCACTTGCTCAAAGGTTTTTTTCATTGCAAGGATCCCGATTTGCAGTTTATTGTCCATACCCCTAAAAAGCGATTCCTAAAAAAACTCTTCGGAAATTTTTTCAAATACAAACATTATTTAGGGCTTCGCAGGTATGAATTTGCCCAAATTCGCAACACCTACGATCTATGGCACTCCCTAAACCAAAACACCAAAATTGAGCCTAGGTATGATATGCCTTATGTGCTTACCATCCATGACATCAATTTTATTGATGAAATTTCGAACGATATCAATCATCCCCGCAACCTATTGTTCATCAATAAACTGAAACGTGCCTCGGCCATTACCTACATTTCAGAATTTGCAAAACAATCTACCCATGAATTTTTTGAAGTGACCAATGTTCCGGAATTTGTAATCTACAATGGCAATCCGGTTCAGGAAATCCTAGACACTTCCGCCTATACCCCCTCTCCAAAATTGACGCAAAAATTCTTGTTTACCATTGGGGATTTTAGGGAGCGTAAAAACTTTCATTTACTGGTAGAAATGTTGCCTTATTTGAAGGACTATCAATTGGTCATTGCCGGAAACGATACCCGCGATTATGCTGAAGTGGTAAGGGAAACAGCCCGGAGACTCAACTTGGAAGACCGTGTTATTTTCGCTGGAAAAGTGGATGATATGGGCAAACAATACTACCTGCAACATTGCGAAGCACTGCTCTTTCCATCCCTACGCGAAGGGTTTGGCTTACCTCCTATTGAGGCCATGGTATTTGGCAAGCCCGTTTTTCTGGCTAACACTACCTCATTGCCCGAAATTGGTGGTAAATATGCTTTTTACTGGGACAATTTCGATCCTAAACTCATGGCAGAGCAATTCTTGAAAGGGATGCAAACTTTTGAGGAAAACAAAGACCTCTATACTACAGAACTCAAAAAACAAGCAGCAAAATTTGATTGGAACGAAGCCGCCAAACAATACATTGAAGTCTATAAAACCGTATTAAAATGAAGGAAGAAATTGAAAAAGCACTCGCTGTCATAAAACGGGGCGGTATTATTCTCTACCCTACCGATACCGTTTGGGGCCTGGGCTGTGATGCTACCCAACCCGATGCGATTGATAAAATTTTCGAATTGAAAAAAAGGCACGAAAGCAAATCCATGATTTGCTTGGTTTCAGACTTTAAGATGCTCAACCAGTATGTAGAAGAAGTGCCAGAGGTGGCGTATGATATTTTGAAATATGCGGTAAAACCTACCACCATTATTTACGACTGCCCCATTAGAGTGGCGGAAAATTTGGTCGCTGAGGATAACTCGCTTGCTATACGAGTGGTAAAAGACGAATTCTGTAAACAATTGATTCAGAAAATGAAAAGACCATTGGTTTCTACCTCGGCCAATGTAAGTGGAGAAAAAACACCCTCCCAGTTTAAAGAAATAAGTCCTGCTATTTTGGGAGGCGTGGACTATATTGTAAATTTGCACCACAATAAAAAATCGGCCCAACCCTCCAGCATTATCAAGTTACAAAACAATGGAACGGTAACGGTGATTAGGGAATAAAACCACGAATGCACGAATATTTATATGGCTGAATTAGTTTATAAAGAAGAAAGCTATGCTATTGTGGGATGCCTCTTTGAAGTGTATAATAATTTAGGAAGTGGGTTTTCTGAAATTGTTTACAAAGATGCTTTGGAATATGAGCTTTTACGGAAAAATATACCATTTCAAAGAGAGAAAGAATTTTCTGTTCAATACAAAGAGGTGATTTTAAAGCATAAATTTTTCGCAGATTTCGTCATTGATGAAAAAATAATATTGGAAATTAAAACCGTTGAAAACCTCAATGATAAACATTTAGCACAATGTCTAAATTACCTAAAGGTATCAAAATTAAAATTAGCCCTTTTAGTAAATTTTCATAAAGATTTTCTTGATCATCAGAGAATCGTATTATAAAATGATTAGTGAATTGGTGGTTAAAAAAATACAATGAAGGATTCCTATTTTAAAAACGCTTTATCGCACCCCATTTTCAATACAGTTTCCAGGGCAGCGACCCATTTGGGATTGGAAACCTACGTGATTGGAGGCTACGTTAGGGATTATCTCTTGAAACGCGGTGACGCCAAAGATCTCGATTTTGTAGCAGTAGGAAGCGGGATTGCCCTAGCGCAGGAAGTCTCTCGCTTACTTCCAGGAAAACCAAAAGTTTCGGTTTTTAAAAACTATGGAACTGCCATGCTCAAATCGGCCGATCTGGATCTGGAATTTGTGGGTGCCCGAAAAGAATCTTACCAGGAAAACAGCCGAAACCCCTCGGTGGAAAATGGCACTCTGGAAGACGATCAAAACCGAAGGGATTTTACCATCAATGCGCTAGCCATAAGTGTTAATGAAGCAACCTTCGGAAAGCTCATTGACCCTTTCAATGGATTGAAGGATTTGGAGAACAAATGCATCAAAACGCCCCTCGATCCAGATATTACGTATAGTGACGACCCTCTTAGGATGCTTCGGGCCATTCGCTTTGCCACACAACTGCATTTTACCATTGAGAAGCATTCCCTTGATGCCATTACCCGAAATGCAGAACGCATCAAGATTATTTCCGAAGAGCGAATCGTAGAGGAAATCCATAAAATCCTCATGGCAGAAGTTCCTTCCATTGGGTTTTCCTTATTGCACAAAACGGGGTTGTTGCCTTATATTTTTCCCGAATTAGTGGCGCTCCAGGGCATTGAAGAGAAAGAAGGGCAATTGCACAAAGATAATTTTTGGCACACTTTGGAAGTGGTGGATAACATTGCCAAAACTACCCAAGATGTTTGGTTACGCTGGGCGGCATTGCTACACGACATCGGAAAAGCACCCACCAAACGATTCGACAAAAAAAATGGTTGGACTTTTCATGGACATGAATTTGTAGGTTCCAAAATGGTATTCAAGCTTTTCAAACGGTTAAAAATGCCTTTGAATGACAAAATGAAATTTGTCCAAAAAATGGTTTTGATGAGCTCGCGCCCCATTGTTTTGGCCACCGAAGTAACTGACAGCGCGGTACGAAGGCTCATTTTTGATGCGGGAGATCACGTGGACGATTTGATGACCCTTTGTGAAGCGGATATCACAACCAAAAACCCAAAACGGTTCCAAAAATACCACAACAATTTTAGACGGGTACGTGAAAAATTGGTGGAAGTAGAAGAAAGAGATCACATCCGTAATTTTCAACCTCCCGTCTCAGGAGAGGAAATTATGGAAACCTTTGGTTTAAAACCTTCCCGTGAGATTGGACTAATAAAAGATGCCATCAAAGAAGCCATTTTGGAAGGAGATATCCCCAATGACTATGAAGCAGCCAAGGCCTTTATGTTTAAAAAAGCAGCCGAAATTGGCGTAAAAATACCCTAATATGAAATGCCCAGTAACAAATTTTACAAACCTACCTAAGATGTATAAAAAAGGTATTCCATTCTCGGCTTTATCAAATATTTTACACAAATGAAAGATAACAAAAAGGTCATTTATTGGTTACTCACTGGGTGTTTGTTAATTTTCATCATGGTTATTGTGGGTGGGATTACCCGTCTTACCCATTCTGGTCTTTCCATTTCCAATTATAAACTTATCTCGGGAACGCTTCCTCCCATGAACGAGGTAGCATGGAACGAAGCCTTCGACCTATACAAGCAATACCCCGAATACCAAAAAATAAATCACCAAATGACCCTGGAGGAATTCAAGGATATCTATTTCTGGGAATGGATCCACCGATTTATTGGGCGGATGATTGGGTTGGTGTTCATTTTTCCTTTTGTGTTTTTTCTGCTAAAAAAGCAGCTTTCAAAACCCACAATCCGGAAAGCGGCCATTCTGCTTTTCTTGGGAGGATTTCAAGGTTTTTTGGGCTGGTATATGGTAAAAAGTGGTTTGGTAGACCGTCCCGATGTGAGCCATTATCGATTGGCCATGCATCTCACCACGGCTTTTATCACTTTTGCTTATACTTTTTGGGTAGCACTGGATTTGATTTTTCCTTTCCGAAAGGAAATCGATAAGTCCTACCGAAATCTTATCCGTTTTGGGTTAGCTATTTTATTGGTTCAAATTATTTGGGGAGCCTTTGTGGCTGGATTGGATGCGGGTTGGATCCACAACCATTGGCCCTTTATGAGTGAGGGAAAACTCATGCATGAAACCGTTTATATAGAACAAACTCCTATTTGGAAAAACTTTGTGGAAGGAAAAAGTGGTGTCCAATTTGTCCACCGTTATTTGGCCTACCTTGTCGTGGGTGTAATCTTCCTTATTGCCTGGAAAAGCCATAAGAGAGAACTTACCCGACTACAAAAAAAAGGGATTAATTGGCTGGTTATTTTAGTGTTGGTGCAGTTTACCCTGGGCGTATTTACCTTGCTATTGCAAGTTCCGGTTTGGTTAGGTATTGCCCATCAAATGGTTGCCTTTTTTCTTTTGGCGGCCATGACATTTACCCTACATCGATTCAGTAAATAAGTGGTAATATTAGTATCTTTGCTACCCTAATTTTTTAACATGATTTATCGTTTTAGAGTGATTTTGGACACGCAGGAAGACGTGTTTCGGGATATAGAGATAGAAGATTCGGCTTCTTTGGAGGACTTCCATAATGCCATTACACAAGCTTTCGGTTTTGGAGGCCAAGAAATGGCTTCTTTTTATTTGAGCAATGATCTTTGGGAACAGGGTCAAGAATATGCCTTATTTGATATGAGTGATGAAGGTGGTTTGCCCACCATGAGTGAGACCTTTTTGGAAGACATCCTCCATGAGGATCAAACCAAAATGATCTATGTCTACGATTTTTTCAATATGTGGACCTTTTTGGTTGAGCTGGCAGAAATTGCCGAACACGAAGACGGAAAAACCTACCCAAATCTTCTCTTCGCTCATGGGCAAATTCCGGAAGATGCACCCGATAAGGAATTTATAGGTGAAGAAATTGAAGAAGAGGAATTTGATGATGAATTTGGCTTAGATCCCGAAGATTACGACAACCTTGATTTTGACGAAAACTGGAACTAAACCACTATAGAAAAGCCTCAATATGATTAACTTATACAATGCCCATATTACCTCTTTATCCATTCACCGGGTGGGGAACAAAAGTAGAAATGAAGCTATTTTTCTCTCGGCGGAACCCTATAAAATGGACGATGAACTTACGCCGCTTTTAAAAGAATTCTTTCTGAAGCCCTTTCGTGACAAAGAAGAAAATTACTTCCAGTTTTCCCATGAGGCCGATCTAGAATTTCATGAATTGTACAATCGTGTTTCGGAGATATTCAATACCCCCGAAACGGCCCATGAGGTAAGCAAACAAATAGCAAAACACTTATTTGACCAATCTACACATCCCCACATCAAAGCCGGGGAAGTGTACGTGGCTTATTTGGAAAACCTCCAATTGGACAACGAAAAAGTGGATGCCGTGGGCATTTTTAAAAGTGAGCTAAAACAGGATTTTCTTCAGTTTTCCGAAAAGGAAAATCAGCTGGATGCTATCCTCCAACAAGGCATCAATTTAAACCGGTTGGACAAAGGAGCACTCATTTTCAATGTAAAAAAAGAAGAGGGCTACAAGATTCTGTCGGTAGATAGCAACCGCTATGATGCCCGTTATTGGCTGGAAAGCTTTTTGGGTGTGGATGCTTTCGCTGATGATAATTTTTACACCAAAAAATACTTGAAATTTTGTCAGGATTTTGCCAAGGATGTGGTGTTCCCTGCGGAAGACAAAAAAGAAGAAGTGCTCTTTATGAACCGTGCCGTTAACCATTTTGCTAAAAATGATTTGTTTGAAGAAACGGCCTTCATGAACGAAGTCATTGAAAACCCAGATCTTATTCCGGAGTTCCGCCATTACAAAACCGAAAGAGCACCCAAGTACAGTATTGAAGATTTAACCACCTTCCCTATTGCCAATACCGCAGTGACTGCTGCCCGAAAAAAGATAAAGAATACCATTAACCTGGATACCAATATCCAGATCAAAATGGATTTCATTAATCCCGAAAGTGCCGAAAAATTTGTGGAAAAAGGCTGGGATGAGGAGAAACAGATGTATTATTACCTAGTCTATTTTAACAAAGAACATAAGTCTTAATTCGCTGTAAACAATTATCTTGGGAACGATTTTTGATGATAAAAAAGAAAAAAGCCATGAAAAATTTATTCCTCAAAACCCTATTGATTGCTTCATTCTTTTTGTTTATTGCTTGCTCCAAAGACGATGAAGGAAAATCCACAACACTTATATTTACCCCCAGCTTAAGTATATCCAATTCCGAAACACTTACCTATGACCTTGGGAACTTTGGGGATAAAAATTTAACTTCTATCCTTAGCCAGGCAAAAAATGCCGAGCTAAGCGAACTAAGAATAGATGAAACCACAGGGAAAGTTTACTATTTTTACCAACCCAAAGCTGGATTTATTGGACATGATTTTATTCAATTGATTACCGAAACCGGCCCTTTGGGAAGTCCAGACAGTACGATAGCCATGCAAGCAAACATAACCATTGAAATTTCCTTCTAGAAGAAACTTAATTTCTTATTTTATTTTACCCAAAAACGGGAAGGTTACTTTTATATTAATCTAGCTAACATAAGTAGGTTATTGGGTTATTAATACAATGAAGGGCGACTTATTTTCTTACCTTTGTTTTTCACTGGAATCCTATGAAATTTCAAATTGTAAGCGACTTTATTCCAACGGGAGACCAACCGGAAGCCATTGCCCAATTGGTAAAAGGAATCAAGGATGGGGAATCCCACCAAACCCTCCTAGGGGTTACCGGAAGCGGAAAAACCTTTACGGTTGCCAACGTACTGCAGGAAGTGCAGAAACCTACCTTGGTCTTGGCACATAACAAAACCCTAGCTGCCCAATTGTATAGTGAGTTCAAGCAATTTTTTCCGCACAATGCGGTGGAATATTTTGTTTCCTATTACGATTATTACCAACCCGAAGCCTACATACCCAGCAGTGGAACTTATATAGAAAAGGACCTTTCCATTAATGAGGAAATTGAAAAAATGCGGTTGAGTACCACCTCTTCCCTCCTTTCGGGACGTAGGGATGTACTGGTG
>JAWKMP010000023.1:0-33933 GCA_041392175.1 Flavobacteriaceae bacterium
TATGTAGTTCCAGCAGGAACGCTTAATTCAGGCACAATTGTAAATGTCTCTCCTTCACAACGGGCATTATTGTTGGCTACCGTTAAATCTATTCCTAAATCTAAATTACCAATGTTGAAAGAACCTGCCTCCAAAAAAACGGCAATGTCAAATGCATTATCCGTTTCATCAGCAATAACCAGCTTTATGGTATATGGATTTCCAACAATAACATCGCCCATCGCCGTAAGTTGCACTGTTTGACCGTTAAGGTCTATTGCAGCTAAGTTTTGATCGTTAAAGGGCAGAAAATTGTACTTGTCAAAATATTCAGGGTTTACGGCTGCACATTGCCCCACTACCTCTTCCCTTATGTTTGTGACTTCAATAGGAATATTTGTCCCTGGCAAAACAGCAAGGTTTTGAACTACCCCGGTGACTTGATCGGTTAGGATAAAAGCAAAAGCGTCAGAAAAACTACATTCAAAATTTTGATTGTATTCTTCTGAAGCCATGATAAAATCGAAACTAATTTGAGGAATTAGAGGGGTAAAATCGAACTTAATCCAAGAGGCATTATGTGTATTTGTTGCAGTAGTATTAGCTTCCAAATCTGCATCGCCCGGCCATCCAAAGCCACCATCACTATGAACCACTAGGTTTGGTCCTGGAACATTGGCCACATTGCCCGAACATAATACAATTCCTGAATCGAAAGGAAAATCGGATCCATTTCTATCAAAAGCACCAATTCCATTGACATCACCAAAGTTGGTTCCAGTACTTTGTGTAAAATTGGATACATCGGCACACGTACCGCTTATCAATATGTCTTCCACCAATTGCTGGGTGGTGAGGGTTTCATCAACGGTAATTTGACTATACCCAAGCCATGACAAAAGTGTAAAAATGGGGAGTAAAAGTCTCTTCATACGTAGGTTGTTAATTTGCCAAATATATTGAATACTGTGGTTTTCTTTCCTATTTTTGCAAAAAAATGCTATCCAATGGAGGATTTTAACATTGACATACAGCCTACAAAGAACGAGGGAATTGTTAAATTTATTACAAATTCCTTTCTAACAGGCGCTGAGAGCTTTGAATTCAAAAATATCGACGAAGCCAAAAACAGTCCTTTGGCACAACAACTTTTTTACCTTCCCTTTGTAAAAACAGTTTATATTTCGCAAAATTTCATCGCCATAGAAAAATACCAAATTGTAACCTGGGATAGTGTGCAAGAAGAGGTAGCTCAAGCGATTAAGGAATACCTTCAAAGTGGAAAACCTGTGGTAATAGCTTCGGAAACGTCCAAAAAAGTCCCTGTCACCGTCTATGCCGAAAGCACGCCCAATCCTTCTGTGATGAAGTTTGTTGCCAACAAGCCCTTAACCGAAGAAACTTTTGAGTTTAAGAATATTGATGAAGCCAAGGATGCTCCACTTTCAAAAGCGCTATTCACTTTCCCTTTTGTAAAGGAGGTCTTCATACATGCCAATTATATTTCCATTACCAAATATGAGATAGCCACCTGGGAGGACATCACCCTTGAATTGCGCGAGTTTATCAAACAGTATCTTGAAAATGGGAAACCCTTGTTTTTGGATGGATTGCTTCAGAAGAACACTCCTAAAGACACCTTGGTTGCTCCCAAAAACCAGTCAAAACAGCCATTAACTGAGATCGAAAAAGAAATAGTTGCCATTTTGGAGGAATATGTGAAACCTGCCGTGGCTAGCGATGGGGGTCACATTGCGTTTGATTCTTTTAGCGAAGACTCCAAAACCGTTAGGGTGATTCTGCAAGGGGCTTGCAGTGGTTGTCCCTCGGCAACATTTACCCTTAAAAACGGAATTGAGAATATGCTGAAGGAGCTTATGAATAACCGGGTATTGCACGTAGAGGCCGTTAATGGCTAAATTCTGCTCCAAAGCCCTTCTTTTTCCAAGTAATTTTTGTAACTTAATGGTTTCATTGTTAACCCTTAAAATTATTTGATATGGCTGTATTGAAAGTAATCGAAGTGTTGGCCAATTCCAACAAAAGCTGGGAAGATGCCACACAAAATGCGGTAAAGCACGCTTCCAAGAGCGTAAAACACATTCGTTCTGTATATGTACAGGAGCAAAGTGCGATTGTGGAGGATGAATCCATCACCGAATTTCGTGTGAACGTGAAAATTACCTTCGAGGTAAAGTAACTTCCTATAAATTTATATCCCTCTACGCTTTTGAGCCATTCAAAAGCGTATTTTTGTTTTTTTATGTGCTATGCAAAACTTTAGTTCCCTATGGTGCCTTTCTATCTTGCTTTTGTCCTGTAATTCTCCCAAAAAAGAATCCTTGAAAACCTATCCTTACACCAACGAACTCATTCATGAAACGAGTCCTTATTTGCTACAGCACGCCCATAATCCCGTTGATTGGAAGCCCTGGAAGCAAAGCACACTGGACCAAGCCAAAAAGGAAAACAAACTCATGATTGTGAGTATTGGCTATGCCGCCTGCCATTGGTGCCATGTCATGGAACATGAGAGTTTTGAGGATTCTACTGTGGCTGCCATTATGAACCAGCATTATATTTCCGTAAAAGTAGACCGGGAAGAACGCCCCGATGTGGACCAAACCTACATTAATGCTGTTCAACTCATGACAGGAAATGCGGGTTGGCCCCTTAATGCCATTACCCTACCCGATGGCCGTCCTGTCTATGGCGGAACTTATTTTAGGAAAGAAGATTGGATAGCCGTTTTGGAACAAATGCAGCAGCTATACGAAACCGAGCCGCAAAAATTGATAGATTATGCTACCCAACTGGAAGAAGGCATTAAAAGCTTTGATTTGATTCAATTTAACAGTAGTGATATCGATTTTTCAAAACAAAATCTTCAACCCATCGTTGAAAAATGGAGATACAGTCTTGATACTTTGTATGGAGGAAGTCGCGGTGCCCCAAAATTCATGATGCCCAACCAACTCTCTTTTTTATTGCGATATGCACAAAAAAGCCAAGATGCTTCCTTGCAAAATTATGTAGCAAAAACCTTAGAAAAAATGGCATATGGAGGACTATATGACCAAGTGAATGGCGGTTTTTCACGTTATAGCACCGATGAAAAATGGCATGTTCCCCATTTTGAAAAAATGCTCTACGACAATGCCCAATTGGTAAGTTTGTACAGTGAGGCTTATGCCCAAAACAAAAATCATTTATATAAAACAATCGTAGAGGAAACCCTTTCTTTTATCGAAACGGAAATGACCCACAAAGAGGGCGTTTTCTACTCTTCCCTTGATGCAGATAGCCTCAATAAAGAAGGAGAACTCGAGGAAGGGGCCTACTATACTTTTTCGGAAGAACTATTAAAAAAGACCATTTCCCCAGGTGATTGGCCATTGTTTTCAGATTACTACAATATTAATGATTATGGAAAATGGCAAGCCGAAGGTTGCTATGTACTCATTAGGAACCGCACCGATGAAGAGATTGCCACAAGCCATGGGATAGCCCTTCAAGTGCTTGTTGAAAAAGTACAAACCTGGAAAGTTCAATTGAAAGAAGTACGAAGCGCACTTGCCAGGCCACGGTTGGACGACAAAACCCTAACTTCCTGGAATGCCCTTATGATCAAGGGATATGTGGATGCATACAAAGTATTTCAGCAGGAAAAGTACCTTCAGGCCGCCCTTAAAAATGCCCATTTTATTCTTGAGAAACAGCGGCAAACCAATGGAGCACTGTTTCATAGTTACAAAGACGGGAAAAGCACCATTAATGGATATTTGGAAGATTATGCAGCCGTTATTCAAACTTTTATATCACTGTACGAAGTGACCTTGGATACCCAATGGATTGAAATATCGAATGAACTGGCACAGTATGCCTTCCAACAATTTTTTGATGAAGAAAAACATATGTTTTATTTTACATCAAAGGATGATGCCGAAATCATTTCCCGTAGTATCGAGTTTCGGGATAATGTAATTCCCTCGTCCAATTCCATCATGGCCAAAAACCTTTTTGTGCTTTCCCACCATTTTGACGACGAGAAATACCGTGTTACTGCGCTTCAAATGCTCAAAAATGTACAACCCGAACTTGAAAAGTACCCCACAGGATTTACCAATTGGATGGATCTAATGCTCCATTACCAATCGCCTTATTATGAAATAGTGGTTGTTGGGGAAGAGGCTTTGCAGAAAGTTTCGGAGATAAACCTACACTACCTTCCGGGGAAATTAATAGCAGGAAGCACCAAGCCGCAATCCCTCCCCTTGCTGGAAGAGCGTTTTGTGGAGGGCAGAACGATGATTTATATTTGCGTGAACAATACGTGCAAATTACCAGTGGAAAGTGCCGAAAAAGCTTTATTGCTCTTACAACAATAGGTTTCAAAATTTGTTAAAAAACATTTTCTTAACATTATTCCCCAGAGGTTCTTTTTATATTCGCAACTCTTTATTAAAACCTGCGTGTTATTTATAAACCAAGAGGTTGTTTTCTTTCATTTGAAGATGACCCGTTATACTTTTAACTTTTAAAAACAATTTATGCGAAAACTAGCTTTTTTCCTTTTATCACTAGGCATCTCGCTGAGTGCAAACGCCCAAATGGGAACCGATGAAAATACCAACGATCAATATTTGACCAATACCCGTATTACCTTCAAGCCTGAAGAAGTACATTATGTAGGATCTGCTTATGAAAACGAAGATTTTGTAAAGGGAAATGTTTTTAAGAACGGTAAGGTCATTGCCAACCAAGTGGGGATTCGGTATAATGCCCTAAGGGATGAAATGGAAATAAAGACCGATATTTCGCAAAGCAATACCTCCGCTAGGATAATGATCAAGTCGCCAGATATCTATGTACGGATCTTAAACAAGATGTTTGTTTACTCTCCACAAAAAGAGGGTATTGACAAGGGAGGGTACTTTATTTCGCTTTTTGAAGGAGATAAAGCACATTTATATAAAAAAATCACCAAAGAATTTGTAGCTGGTATGGAAGCAACCACCTCCATTACAAGGGATATTCCCGATAGCTACAAAGAAAGAGAAACATACTATCTCTTCGATAAAAACTTGGGGGTGTTCCATGAATTTCCAAATTCAAAAGGCGGAAAGCTTTCTTTGTTCAAAGACCAGAAAAAGGCGGTAAAGGAATACACTAAAAAAGAAAAACTAAACCTCAACAAGGAATATGCCCTCATCAAACTGGTGAGATTTTACAACACCCTTTAAAAATTGTGATTCCTTGTTCCTTTATAACAATACAAAGGATATATGAAGATTAGAATTGGAAATAATATGATGAAGTCTTTTTTCTTCGGCCTTCTACTTTGTGTCTATTCCAGCCTACATGCACA
This sequence comes from Flavobacteriaceae bacterium, assembly GCA_041392175.1. Taxonomy (GTDB): domain Bacteria; phylum Bacteroidota; class Bacteroidia; order Flavobacteriales; family Flavobacteriaceae; genus Halomarinibacterium. The sequence goes on from JAWKMP010000023.1 coordinate 5,348, forward strand.
AGGAACCGTAACCGTTAAAAATGGGACACTCAACTCAAGGTCCAATTATTCAAACATGATATCTTACTATAATGTAAAGGATGGGGATGTAATCATTTTAAACCACAATACCATTGGTTCACCTTATGTGGCAGACGAATATCAGCTAGGCAAAATATACTTAAATAATGAAGAAATTATAAGCACTATCTACCTAAAGTATAATGCCTATAATGATATTTTTCTTGCAAAACCATCCTTAAATACCTCAGACGAAGAAGCCCAGGGTGTGACAAAAGCCCCTAATTTGAAAATCAAAATGGGGAGTCAAATTTTTGAAAGCATGCCCTCCACTGCCAACCCATACGAGTGGCAATACTATGAAATTCTTACCGAGGGAACGAATTTTACCCTTTGTAAAAAATATGAAAAAATTTACAACGAACGGGTGCAAGCTACCACCTCCCTTACAAGGGATATCCCAGCATCATTCAAAGAAAAAATAACTTATTATGTTCTGGATGCTAACAATCAATTTATAGAGCTTCCCAATTCCAAAAAGAAAATCCTAGATGTCTTTGGGGATAAAAAAAAGGAAATGGCTACTTTAGTAAAAGCCAATAAACTCAACTTAAATAAAGAGCAGGACCTTATTTCGTTATTTAAGCTTTACGAGGCGCCTTGATAAGAAAATCCTTTAAGTAGTAAGGTTCAAAATAGGCGACATCTTCGATGTCGCTTTTTTTATATTTTTCATCGGCCAATGATACCATTTGCAAAGCCGAGGGATAGGCATTTTCAACAAAAACCGCTTGAGGACTTGTGCATAAACCTTTCCATTTTTCGGCACCACTTCCTATAAAACTTACGATTCCCTTTTGAAGGTATTCCGAAAAGGAAGTTTCCTCCAATATTTCGGCTTTTGTTTGCCTTATTTCATTCATCTCAGCATCAAATACATCGAGGCATATACCTCCATTCTTTCGGGCATCCAATAAAGGAATGATAAATTGGGTAGGCTGATTAATTTGGAGGGCTAGCAATTGGAGCGTAGGGATTGAAATTAATGGAATGCCCAACGAATAACACAGACCTTTTGCAGAGGAAACCCCAATGCGCAGTCCTGTGTATGAGCCTGGTCCTTTGCTTACTGCAATAGCGTCCAGTTCCTGAAAAGTAATTTTGGATTCCTGTAGTACCTCCTCAATAAAAAGGTGTAAACGCTCGGCATGAGAATACCCTTTGTTATTGTCTTCACGGAAAGCTAGGACTTTTCCATTTTCTGAAAGGGCTACCGAACAATTGGTCGTAGCCGTTTCTAAACAAAGAATTTTAGCCATTATTCCTCGGTATCGTCTTTCTTCTTTGACGCTTCAACAGTTACCTTATCCCCATTTTTTAAGGTTTTGGTCACCACATTATAAGGTCCAGTGATTACTGTTTCACCATCGGAAAGGCCCGAAGTGATCTCAATATTACTATCATCCTGAATACCAGTGGTAACTACACGAAGCTTGGCTTCTTCCCCTTCTTTCACAAAGACACATTCAAACTTTTCATCGCTTTCTGAAATTGTTTGATTAAGTTCAATCTTTTTGGCGGCACTGCTGGTATCGGTTTTAATCACCACAGCACTAATGGGTACTCCTACTACTTGTTCCTTTTTATCGGTAATGATGTCTACCGTAGCAGTCATTCCGGGTCTAAAGGGAGAATAATATTCGGGCTTCCCTTCGGTTAAATCCTTGTAAGAATTAGACACAATGCGCACTTTTACCTTAAAGTTGGTTACCTGGTCTGCAGAGAGAGCTGTCTCTGCCGAATTGGCTATTTCGGTGACAACCCCCTTGAACTCACGTTTCAAATAGGCATCCACTTCTACTTTTGTGGAATCCCCAATCTGTACTTTTACAATATCGTTCTCGTTTACATCTACCTCCACTTCCATATTGGAAAGGTTGGCCACACGAACAATTTCGGTCCCTGCCATTTGGGCGGTCCCTACTACCCTTTCGCCCAATTCAACCGATAGTTTTGAGATGGTTCCATCCATGGGGGCATAAATGGAAGTACGGGTAAGGTTGTCCTGAGTTTGTTTTACGTTGGCCGCAGCACTTTGCACATTATAATAAGCAGATTCTTTGTTGGCCTGTGCAACTTCATAATCGGTTACCGAACGGTCCCATTCACTTTTGGAAATCACCCCTTTTTCGAAAAGGGATTTGTTACGATTATAGTTTAACTCGGCATTTTTAAGCGAGGCTTGTGCTTGGGAAAGTTGTGCCCTTGCATTTTGCAATCCCGCTTGTGATTGGGTTAATGCAGATTGGATTAAATCAGGGTTAATACGGACCAATAAATCACCCTTCTTTACTTGCTGTCCTTCTTTGATGGGAAGCTCAATGATCTCCCCAGACACCTCTGAGGAAAGCATAACTTCCACCTCGGGTTGAATTTTACCGGTGGCTGCAACCGTCTCGGTAATATTCAAAGGCGCAATTTTAGTAACCTCTACTTCTTTGAAATTTCCTTTACTTCCAATAAAACCTGCCTTTTTTGCTCCCAACAAAATAATAATGAAGGCGGCAAAGAAAATGAGTATCCAGATAATTGTTTTTTTCTTCATGGTTGGTTAAAACTTTAGTTCAGTGGCTGGGATGCCAAAATATAGTTCCAATACCTTTAGTTTAAAAATATAGTCGTATTTGGCACGGTTGACCTCAATTTTTGCGTTGTCATAACGCGCTTTGGACTGGCTAAAATCAAATGCATTGGTTAAACCCACATCATATCGATCTTTGGCATATTGATACGCCAGTTCTTGTGATTCCAGTGCAGTTTGTGCTGCCTCATAGGATTTATAAGACCCTTTGGCATCGGTATAGGCTTGATAGACCGTGGATTCAAGATCCAACTTGGCTTGTTCCAATTGATACTTGGTATTTTCCAGATTGATTTTACTACGCTGAACGCTGCTACGGGTGGAAAAACCATTCAAAATTGGGACGCTTAATTGCAGCCCATAACCCGTTCCATCATTTTGCCACAATTGATCGGAAAAACTTCGGTCAAGAAAATCATTGTCTGAATACCGTGTGCTATAGCTAAAAAAGGCAGAAAGCGAGGGATAGTAGCTTCCGCGGGAAAGCTGAAGGTCTTTTTGGGCCAGTTCTACATTTTTCTCGGCAATTTTAATTTCCGAACGGTTTTCCTTGGCTGCCTGAAGGATTTCAGCAATGTTTTTGGCCGAAATACCCTCATCGATTATTTCATAGCCTTCATCTTCAATATCAAAATTTGAATAGTCCTCAATCAAAAGCAATTGTGCCAAGCTGAGCAAAGAAATTTGCACCGCGTTTTCATTTACCGCAATATTTTGCTTTTCGGTGGCATCGGTCGCTTTAATTTCCAATAAATCTCCACGGGGCAATTGTCCTGCTTCAACCAAATCGTTGGTTCTTTGTATTTGTTGTTGTGTTACTTCGTTTTGGGCCTTTAGCACCTCAAGGTTAGCCTTGTTGGTTAACACCTGTAAATAGGCATTGGCTACAAAGAGGGAGATGTCGTCCTGCATTTTGGAGAGACGGTATTCGGCCGCCAATTTTGAAATTTTGGCCCGTTGCATGGCGCGAACATTCCGAAGGCCATCAAAAAGGGTAAGTCCAACATTTCCCCCTGTGGTAAAGGAAGAAAATGTTTCATTCTCGAAGGCATTGGTTACGGGGTTAATGTTTGCCCCTGTATTGGTTGCATAGGATGCATTTGCATTGATGCTGGGAACAAAATTGCCAATGGCGCTTAGTTTTTCTACTTCAGAAAGTTTTACATCCAGCTCACTTTGCTTTACCGAAATATTGTTCTCCAAGGCATACGTGACACACTCCCGCAGGGTCCATTTTTTGTTTTGAGCCTTCAGGGAGCTTACACTCACAAGCAGCAAAATGAATACACTTATTTTCTTCATAATGGTAGGATTGCCCAATTGGTCTTTTGAATGTTGAAAGTGTTACAGGTTCTCTTACGTTTTAAAAGTAACATTTATTTTTGACTATCCCTTTTCTTTAGCCTATAGATTATATAACCCACGCCCCCAATAAGCAAATAAGGGAAGAGCATAAGATAAATAATCCCATTGTTGATACCTTTAGCGGCACTCCCACCCTCTTCACTTTCCAGCACGGCACGGCACATGGCACATTGCGCTTCGGCAGGAAGCACGATAACAACTAGTATTATGGCTATGAGGATGTAAGTTTTCATGTTAATAATAAGGTGCAATCATAAGGTACACAATTACTCCCGTAACCGCTACATACAACCAGATGGGAAAAGTAATTTTTGCTATTTTTTTATGCTCGGGAAATTTTCCTGTAATGGCTCTAAAATAGGTAACCAGCACAAATGGAATGATAGTTACCGATAGCACAATATGGGATACAAGGATAAAATAATATAAATATTTAAGGGCTCCTTCTCCGCCATAAGGTGTAGGAAAAGAAGTCATATGGTAGGCTACATACATCACCAAAAAAAGAAGGGATAGGAGAATACACAATTTCATAAGTCTCTCGTGCAAAGAGCGATTTCCTTTTTTTATCTGGATGACAGCAACAATAAGCAGAAATGCCGTTACGCCATTAATAGAGGCATAAATAGGTGGCAGAAACGTTAATGGTTCTACATTGGGGATTTTTATTCCAAAGAGTACTGCGACTGCTACAGGAATGGCAATGGATAAGATCCATGTCCATAGCTTATATTTTTTTTCTGAAATGGTTTTCTGCATCATTATGGGTTATTCATTTAATAATCTTTGAATATCTTCTTTTAGCATGTCAATTCCTTCATCCTCCAAACCATCGTAGTAAATAATGGGGTTGCCATTTTCATCAATCCTAGAGCGAATGTCCCCTTTTTTGTCGATCAAGGCAAAAAATCCAGAATGCTCGAAGCCTCCTTCTACCTCTGGGGTTTGCCCTACATATAGGTTAAAACCTTCGTTGGCAAGGCGATAAATAGCTTCTTGATCTCCCGTAAGGAGATGCCAATTGGGGTTTACAATCCCATATTTTTGAGCATATTCCTTTAAAACCTCTGGCGAATCGTATATGGGATTTATGGTAAAGGAAGCAAAGCCCAAATGGGGTTCTTCTGGGAAAGCGTTCTGCACTTTGATCATGTTTTGGTTCATGATGGGGCAAATGGAAGGGCAGGTGGAAAAGAAAAACTCTACCACATACACCTTACCTGCATAGGTTTCATTATTTATTAGGACATTGTTTTGATCCACAAAATGGAACGCAGGTACGGTTCCAATGGTAGTTAAAGGCAATTCTTCGCTACCTCCTTTTCGTTCCAAATGGTGACGATCTTTATCTACAACCTCCTCATTATTGATTCGGTTCACGATTTTGGGAATGAACAAAATCCCAAAGACCAGAATCACAAACGAAATACCTATATAGGAGTAATTGGTCTTTTTTTTCATATTAAATCTGCCTATCTGATGTATACTTTTTGAGCGCCAAGCGGTATTCAGCGAGGACTACTTTCACGTCATCGCTCATTTTATTGTTGATTTCGGCATAATCGGCCGCATTGTAACCATAAAGAATTCCGGTATCTTCATCATCATTACGCCCGCGTAAGTTCCCTTCTTTATCGATAATAAAAACCCAATCGATTGCAAGGTTATCGTTTAATCTCCCTGGGGTATGTAACGAGTTAAAGACAGCCTCAATATCTTTTGGGGTTCCAAAGGCAAATTGATAGTTAACGGGATCGGCAATTTCCTTGATTTGTTCTTTAAGTGCTTTTGCCTCATTTATTTGACTGGAATCGATCAATATCACGAACTGAAATTCATCAAACTGGTAATTTTTCTTGTAGATTTTATGTGCCAAATTGAATGCGTTGGCTTTCTTGTTTGTTACTTCCTTTCCGAAAAACCCCAAAATGGTAATCCTGTTCTTAAGCTGAACAGAATCTCCGTCCAAATTTTTAAAATCAGTTAGTTCGGTAATATTTTCGGTTATGGTAGGAAGCTTCACAAAGTTATTCACTCCCGTAGCGAAAAAAAGATACACCGTAATGGGAAGTAAAAAAAGGATGCTAAGTACAATGTATTTTTTTGTTTTCAAAACCCGTTCATTTGACTGCAAAAATACATTCCAAATGATGGCCCACCAAGTGCAAAGGGTTAATTTATTTCGTTTCATCCATAAAAAAACCCTGTCGTAAAGGACAGGGTTAAACTATGATTGAAGGTAGCTTAAAAATTGAATTTTATAAACCCGTCCCTATACACGTCAAAAATATAGTCTCCCTCAATTAAAAGGATTAAGATTAGGTAGCAAATTAAGAAAACCGCGGTCCAAACCACTGCTCTTCTTAGTCCTTTGGTTTCGTCACGCATGTGCATGAAGTCCCATGTAATATAATAGGCCTTTACAAGCGTTAGGAAGATAAAGATCCAGTTAAGCCATTTCATGGCTAAAAGGCGGTGGTCCACCATTGCTTCGGGTTTTACAATCCCCAGGAAAACCTCAATTGCGGTTACAAAACAAAGGAATGCAAATACCCCCCATATTTTGGTAATATTGGATTTGAACTTTAAAAGCCCTCTAAAAATCTCTAATTTATGTTCGTGTGCCATGTTTGCTAGTAAATCAAAAAATTAAACAAGGTAGAAGAAGGTAAATACAAAGACCCATACCAAATCCACAAAGTGCCAATAGAGTCCTACTTTCTCAACCATTTCATAGTTCTTGCGTCTTTCGTAGGTTCCCAAAATAACATTGATGAAAATAATGATGTTGATCACAACACCCGAAAAAACGTGGAAACCGTGGAACCCTGTAATGAAAAAGAAGAAATCTGCAAATAGGGGATGACCATATTCGTTATGCTTTAGGTTAGCACCTTCTACTACTAGTTTTCCTTCGTTGACCAATTTTGCTATGGATTCCTCTCTGGATAGCACAGTAGGATGCCCATGTTCGTTAAGAAACTGGGTTCTAATCAATAGATTTTCGTCTGCCAAAAATCCTGCTTTCACTTCTTCATAGGTAAAAGAAGTACGGGTTCCTTCACTTTGGTACCAAGTTCCTTTACTTCGCTCTAGGGTTTCCCTTTCGGTTGGGATGTGTTGTGCAAAATCGGCAATCGCTACGCGTTTCCCTTCAGTATCCAAAAATTGAAGGATTTTCCCTCCTTTGGTTTCTACAGCACCATAATCTCCCTTGATGAAGGTAGCCCATTCCCAAGCTTGCGAGCCTACGAAAACAGCCCCCCCAATGATGGTAAAGAACATGTACCAAGTCACTCTTGTTTTTTGCATTTTATGCCCTGCATCTACGGCAAGCACCATGGTAACCGATGAAAAAATAAGCACCAAAGTCATAAACGCCACATAGGCCATAGGCAACGGAACGCCATGTAGGAAAGGCACGTGGGTAAACACATCATCCGCAATGGGCCATTCGTCTATAAATTTGAATCGGGAAAAACCATATGAGGCAATAAATCCGGAAAAAGTAAGGGCATCAGAAACGATGAAAAACCACATCATCAATTTGCCATAACTGGCTTTCAATGGAGGGGTTCCTCCCCCCCAGGTTTTTCCTTCGGTTCCTGTTTTAGCAAGAGTTGCTTCCATACACAGAAATTGGTTTATTTAGAGTGCAAAAATAACTATTATTTTTATCTAACGAAATATCATTTTTTAATTTATCCCAATTAGGGCGGAAATCTTTTAAAATGATGCCTTTTGAGGCTTTTCAAAAATAAAAAATTACCTCACAAAATAGAAAAACAAAAAGAGGTAAATCCACAGAAAATCCACAAAGTGCCAAAAGGTAGCGGCAAGTTCCATCCCTAGGGTTTTCCCATTTCTATACTTTTGTTTAAAATGATTATAAATTACCACCAGTAATGAAATAAGTGCGGCAAGGACGTGCAATAGATGAACGACCACAATGATGTAGATGAACGAAAAGGAAATATTTTCGTTAAAGGCATAGCCCAATTCGTTATAGATTTCCGAAAATCCCTTTAGTTGAAGATAGATGAACAAGCAGCCCAAAACAAAAGTGGCTGCCAAGAAGAACATCCCTTGGGATTGCTGTTCTTTTTTTACAGCTCTTTTCGCAAGCTCAATGGTAAGGCTGCTTAAGAGAATAACTAGGAGGCTTAGCATAAAAGCCTTGGGAAGGTTAACTCCTTCCAGCCAATCTTTTCTTTCCACACTCGCTACATAGGCACTGGTTAAGCCCGCAAAACTCATGGCCAAACTTATGATACCAAACCAAAGCATCATTTTTTTGGCTCGTTTGACTTTAAAATTTTCAGATCCTTCGGTATAATCCATTATCGCAAAAATTTATCGGCAACAAAAATAATTTGGAGCAACGTAATATAGCTCACACTCACTAACATCAACTGTTTAGCTGCTTTTTCGGTTTTCAATCGATACAATCGGATGGCATAAAATACCAACCAAATTCCTATCCCTAAAACCAGTAAAGCGGCAATTAGACTTAGTTTCAACGTCCCGGTAACATGAAAGGCAGGAATCAAAGAGGCCAAAACCGTCCAAATACTATACAAAACCACTTGCATTGCTGTTCCTTTGTCTTTTTTTCCCGTGGGCAACATAAAAAATCCGCCTTTCTGGTAGTCTTCATACAAAAACCATCCAATGGCCCAAAAGTGAGGGAACTGCCAAAAAAATTGAATCATGAATAGCGTTCCTGGTTCAATACCAAAATCATTTGTTGCTGCTACCCAACCCAACATAAACGGAATGGCTCCAGGGAAGGCCCCCACAAAAACCGAGAGAGGTGTTTTGGTTTTCAAGGGTGTGTACAAGCTCACATACATGAAAATGGAAATGGCTCCAAACATGGCCGTTTGCGGATTGATGAAATATAAGATGGTAATCCCCGCCAAGGTTAAAATACTCGCTAGGAAAAACGCAGGACGAACCCCCATTCTGCCCGCAGGAAGAGGTCTGTTTTTGGTTCGATCCATTAACGCATCCAAGTCTTTTTCAATGATTTGGTTGTAAACGTTGGAAGCGCCCACCATACAGTAGCCCCCTAGTGCCAACAAAAAGAGAACCGTAAAATTAACGGTTTCTGCGCCCAGCAAATACCCAGCAATGGAAGAAAACACTACACTTACCGAAAGTCGAATTTTGGTAATTTCAGCAAAATTTGATAAAAGCCCTGTAGAAACAGATGTGGAAGCGCTTGTGGACACTACTAGTTTGTTTGACCGCAAAGATACACTACCCACTTGTTTTTTTACAACATAAATGATAGATAATTACTCCCATAAAGGTTCTTTTTAGTAAATTCACACCCATTAAAATTTTGAAAAATGATACGTGTAAAACAGCTTTTTATTTTCCTACTTTGTTTAAATATTACCGTGGTTTTCTCCCAGGACGATGATGTCAATGATGTGAAAAACGGAAAAACAGATACTTACGTCCCCACCTATCCCGTGGCCGCCATTAAAGTAACCGATAGCATTTATATGCTTAAAGGAAAGGGAGGTAATATTGGGCTTTGCTTAGGAAAGGATGGCACTTTTATGATTGATGACCAATTTGCGGATGGTTCATCTGCTATCTTGAATACCGTAAGCCGACTTACCCTAAAACCCGTTCAATTTTTGGTGAATACCCATTTCCATGGAGACCATACCGGAGGCAATAAAAATATGATTGATGCTGGGGTGGTTATTTTTTCACAAGAAAACGTTCGGAACCGCCTTTTAGCAGAGATTCGTGGGAAAGCAGAAGATTCCCTTCAGAAAATTTTTGAAATGAATAAAGAAAAGTTCATGAAAGATGGTGCCGTAGAAGAAAAAGCAATCGAAGGTGCCAAAAGGGCTTCGGGGATTGTGGAAGATTTGATGAGTAAAGACAACCCATTGCCCATGATCACTTTTGCCGAGGATCTTACCTTCTATTATAATGGCGAAAAAATAGTTGTTTTTCATGTGCACAATGCCCACACCGACGGTGACTCTATGGTGTATTTTACCCAAAGTAATGTGCTGCATACCGGAGATGCTTTTGTAAATGGACAATACCCATTTATTGATCTTATGAATGGAGGTAGTTTTGACGGTTACCTTAATGGTCTTTCCAAAATTTTGATGATGGCCAACGAAGAAACCAAAATCATTCCCGGACACGGTGATGTTGCTAGCTTGGAGGATGTAAAATATACCAAATCGATGCTGGAATTCTTAACCTCAAGGGTGGCATATCATTACATGGACCGCAAATCGCTGGAACAAGTACTTGCCATGAAAGAACTTACCAAGGAGTTTGACGACAAAGGTTTTGGAAACGGGTTTATTTCTACCCAAAAATTGATTACGGCTATTTACAAAGACACCGAAGCAAAATACGGCAACAAAGGGGGCAAAAATTAAAAATCGTAATACCAATTGAACAAATCGGTACGGATTCCAAAATTAACCCAAGTGGTTTGGTTTTCGAAGACGGTTTCTGTGTTTAGGATTGGTTTAAAATCCCTGTAGATAAAACTGGCGTAAATTTTTAGATTGGTAGCCGTATTGAGCAGATATCCCAGTTGAAGTTCCCCATGGAAAAAATCGGTGGTATTGCCTTGAGCCAATTCGTTTCCTTCATCCGAAACCCTATTGTCCTCGGTGCCATAAATGCTTCCTCCATAAAAATAGCTATCCTCTGCCGTGTTGAATTCAAATCCGCGTTTGGCAATCACTACTTTGGCATCGGCAAATATCCTTCCCCTTTGGTAGCGTGCCAAGGTTATCCATTCCGAAAAATTAGCTCCTAGCGTATGTGCCATGGATTGGTTGTTATGGCCGTAATTAAGTACCACACTATTGTGAGAATAGGTATAAGGACGCACCCTGTTGTATTCCATTTGTAAGTAAAAGTTTTTCAAACCAAAAGCATCATAGTATTTTGCGCCTAACTGGTATCCTGTTTTATTTTTGTAGCTTCCATTGGCTCCAAAAATATCACTGGAAGAAAATTCATCGATGATGAGTTGTGCGTACGCATTTACCCTGTTGTTGAATTTGTACTTTGTGCTAAGCCCTATTAAGGCATTTCCGCCGCGGGAACCTGTGGAAAATTCGATCGCTCTATAAAAGATTACGGGATTGATGTAATTAAAATCAAAGCCCCTATCGTTATCATTTTCCCAGATGACAGATTCAAAAAGGCCAATATTCAACCGCTTGGTTACATTATAGCTTAAATAATGGTTTGCCATGAATTTGGTTCGGAAGGAACCATCGGTTGTTACCTCTGGGCGCACGTCTCTAAGCGACATCCACATATTGGTATATTTCAATTTCCAGAAAGTGGTATTCAGCTTCAAATACGGATATGGGCTGGAGTTATCACTCAAAAACAACGATCGATACCCATCCCCAATAAAATTCTTCCCATGGCCTAATTGCAGGTTAAAGTATTTTGAAGGAGTAAAAGACACATAACCTTCGGCAACCGGGTAATCATAGGAATCGGTTTTGAATTCCTTGGCAATACCCCTTCCCGGAATAATGGCCGGGTTACCTCCATCTGGCTTGATGGATTCAGCATATCTATTAAAATAATCGGCAAACCTTCCCTGGCTTTCATAGACTGCAGCAAAAAAATTAATTTGTTTTCCCAAACCTCCTTGTGTATAGACCAAGCGGGTATTGTTATAGGTATTGATGTTGGCATCGGTATCTTTTCCAACTTGCAAATCCACCCCAGGATCTAGGGTTAGCCAAAAATCGGTTCCCTTGAGCGTGACCATGTGCTCGTTCCACCATTTTCTGCCCAACCAAGTACTTCTGGGCTGGTTTATTTTTTGAAGTTCAGCCTCAAAAGAATAATAGGCATCCACCGTGGAATACAAATACGGTTTCTGTGCCGTATGGGAGTTGGTCCCAACTTGGTTCATGAAAGGATCGAACAAGCTATATTGATGATGGGATAATGGAATGTTGATTCCACTTTTGTATACATCATTTTCATAGGGCAGCTTTTCGATAGCATCATACTCGTTTGATTCTTCCTTCCCTATGATCCGTGAGGTAGTGATATCTGTAGTCCCCTTTTGGGAAGCCACTAAAGGAATAGTAAACGGCATAGTAAACTGGGCAAAGGTTGGCTTGCCGTTATATGTCGCTGGAGCTATTTTTGGGAATGTACCAAATACGCGTACTACCTCATCCTTTATTTCTGCATAGGCGGCATCTACGTACAGCACCTTAAATTTACCTTCGGGATCAATTTCAAAAAGCACATTGACCGGTCCTTCAAAATTTTTCTCCGTAACAATACTGGGCAGTTCCAAGTTAGAAAAAAATAAGTCCCTAACGGTTGCATCGAAACAATCTTTTAGTCCAGAATTTTCAATTGTCTCACAATTGGGGAAAACCGGGTATTTTTCAAATTCGCCCTCGCTTTCTTGGGCAAAAGTGGAAAAAGTAACGAGTAGGCATAGAAGGAATAGAAACAATAAGCGCTTCATGGGCAAAGGGCATTTTTTATTTTCCGAAAGATACACTTTTTTAAAATGCCCGCTCCATAAAAAAAGCCCGTCGCTAAGGACGGGCTTCGGCTAATAGTCTATTTTGAGAACAATGGGAATGGTATAGATGACGTTTACCGGTTTACTTTGTTGCTTGCCTGGGGTCATCTTAGGCAAACTGGACAGGACTCTTTTTGCTTCGCTGGCCAAGTCTTCATACTTGTTTTTGGTTCTAACATCTACGATTTCACCATTTGAATTGACCGTGAATTGAGCATCTATCCTACTCTTTTCCCCTGCGTACTTATCAGAAAATTTATCGATGTTAAACTTTCGACTTATAAAAGCGCTGATCTTTTCATCCAAACAAGCTTTGCGCTCTGCATTGGTAGCCAAGGACTCGCATCCAGGAAAAATAGGGACCACTTCTACGTTCATCACATTTTTAACTTCTGTTGAAGGAGTAGCTGGGGTTGTGTTAACGGGTATATCAATTGTGGTATTTTGATCCACTTCGGTAGTGGTAGTGTTGGACTCTATTACATTGGCCTTGTCATCAACTGGGGTAAATGTATTGGTCACCACAGGTTTTTGAACAGGCCTTTTTACCTCTGGAGCCTTAGGCTTTACAACCTCCTTAGGCGGGGTAATATCTACAATATATGGAAAATTAGGAGGATCCATTAAGGTTCTATTATTATCCTTGAAGGCTATTTGCGTCCCAGCAATGCCCAGATTGCTTTCTACTACAAGAAAAACCAACAACATACTTACAATAAGTCCTATTTGAAAAAATAGCCCTGAATTCCAACGAATATTGATTCGTTTTTTGTCTTCTCTTTTGGAAAGTACTTCCTTCTTGGCAGTGCGTTCCCTTTTAATTGATGGTATCATACTAGCTGTTTTAAAGTTATGATTTGTACTATACAAGGGCTGTGCCATAAAAAAAACCACCTCCCATTTGGGAGGTGGTTTTTATAAAACAAGAGTTGTTTTTAATTTTCTACTTGGAAAAGGATAGGAAGCGCGTACAACACCCCAACTGGTTTTCCACGTTGTTTCCCAGGAGTCATCTTGGGCAATGATTTTACCACATTAATAGCTTCTTGCTCCAAACGTGGGTGTGGAGCACGGGCTCTAACATCTACCACGTTTCCGTTTTTATCGATTTTAAACTGAACTGAAATACGCTGTCTTCCTTCAAGCCCTAAATCATTTGCCAATTCGGTATCAAACTTTTTAGATACGAATTGCTGGATTTTTTCAGACATACAGGCTTTTTTGGCTTCATTATTTCCAGCATTTTCACAACCAGGATATACCGGTACGTTTTCGATAACGGCAAAAGGAACGTCTGCGATTTCTTCCTCCTCTACTTCTTCAATTTCTTCAATCTCTACGATTTTTTCCTCTTGATTGGTTTCAGTAGACTCGATAATGGTTTCTTCTACCTCATCATCGTCCTCTACTACTTCAATTACTTCTGGCGCTGGTGGTGGTGGTGGCGGTGGTGGTGGCGGAGTAATGGTTTGAGTAACAGGACTTTCTTCTTCCATATCATCTCCCACATTTAGGGTATCCCCTGCAATGTTGGTCTGGTCATACGTTTTGTGCTCAATGGCTCTCCATGAAATGAAAAGCATTAATGCTAGTCCTGCCAGCACATAAACGGTGCTCCATTGATTTAAATTCGCCTTTGAATTTTTTTTCGGTTCCATACTAGAAAAATATTATAGTTGCTAAAATAGGTAAAAATGTGTTGTATTTATAATGGAATTTCATTTTTTAACCAGAAAAATATCCTTGGCTTTATAAAAAACGAACAAACCTATTAGTATTCCTATACTATTTGCAATCACATCCCAGAAATCTTCTGTTCGCGTGGCCACAAACCTGCCCTGCAATATCTCAATAACTATACCATAAATACACAAGGCTATGGGAACTAGGAAATAGGCTTTTTTGTTCTCCTTGTTGTGTCCCCAAAAATACCAAAGCCATAAAAAAACGTACACTGCGTAAATACCACAGTGTACCATTTTATCAAAATAAGGAATGTGAATTTCTGAACTTCCCGAGATGGGAATGAGCATGATAATGGTTACAAAAAGCGTATAGGCTAGCGTTACTAGCCGAACAAATTTATGCACCAATAACTGCTTTATAGGCCTCGGCATCCAGCAAATCTTCAATCTCCTCTGGATTGGAAATTTTTATTTTGATCATCCAGCCTTCTCCATAAGGATCGCTGTTCACTTTTTCGGGTTCCGATTCCAATAACTCATTAAATTCAATGATCTCTCCAGAAAGTGGTAAAAACAAATCGGAAACTGTTTTAACGGCTTCCACTGTGCCAAAAACTTCTTCTTTTTCTAGGGTCTCGTCTACAGTTTCAACTTCAACGTAAACGATATCTCCCAATTCTCCTTGTGCAAAATGGGTGATGCCTACAGTGGCGGTTTCGCCATCAATCTTTACCCACTCGTGGTCTTTGGTATACTTTAGGTTTGAAGGTACGCTCATGGTATATTAAATTTTCTATTAGTTAGTTTCCGAAGTTATATCGTAACGTTAAACCACTACGAATCGTTGTCTGAGGAAATGCCGTTGAGATGGCATAGGTAGAAAACGTGTGGTCATAATAAAACAGTACGGTTAAATTTTTGCTCAAGGCATAATCTGCGGTAAACTGTAAACCATAGATTGTTTGCCCAGCCGTTGTTTGATTATTGTTGATGTCCAAATTTCGAATAATGGTTTTGTTGTTTCTTATGGAACCATCCAACTTGAAATTAAGGTCACTTTTCAAGATGCGTTTCTTACCGCCAAAGTTGGTACCAATGCGAAGGTCTTTGATGCGATACCCCAATCCAAGGACAATTTCGTTCCCGTTAATTTCTGTTAAAAGATTGTTGGCAAAGCTCAATGACAAAGCCCTATCCTTGCGTAATTCAGCAAGGATTTTTACAGAGTTTTGCATTTCGAAATCAACCTTTACCAAAGGAGAAAATTGTTCGGTAAGGTTTACGTTGCTTAAGAATATTTCACTTTTGAAATTACCCGATTGATCCAATGCAGTAGGGTCATTTCTATCAAAATCCAGGTTGGTTTGGAATTGATTTACGGTATAAGAAGCCCTATAACCATGCTGGATGGAGAAACGTTTAAAGTTCTTCTTAAACCATTTAATACGCATCAATCCCGTATACTTTAGGTCCCAGTTAGGCAGGGGGACATCCCTAAAAATTCCTGTTTTCTCGTTATTGGCATTGCTTCCTTTATAGGCTGAAAGGAATGAAGCCAATAACACTTTTTGGCTATTGGGACCAAATCCTTCCGGAAATCCGGTTTCTGGATTGATGGTATTGGTATAGCCTGGGTTGTTTTGCGCAAATTCGTTGGCCAATCGATTGGCAATGATGATTCGATTGCTTCTAAAGTCATCAAATGCCGCAGATCCATTTTCATCACTTTTACCGAAAGCGGTCTTGATCAAAACAGTTGAAATGTTAAAGTTTCCAAACGTATTGGGCGTTAAGGACTGGTATAGCCCATCTTCTATAATGTAATTTTCCGCATAGTTTTCAGAATACAGCCTACTTCCGTTAAGGTCAATTTTCAAATCGGGAAGCAATTCCATATTCACCTGTGCATCCAGTTGTTTGCTTTCAACTTCAGTGTATTGTTCGTTAAATTCTGGATAGAGTGTAAGCCATCCTTTGCGTGCGGCCAATTCCCTAATTTCGGCCTGGCTTCCAAAAACAAACCCAGTGGTAGGTTTCAGTGAGCCTGCAAATCCAATGGAAGGAATATATCCTGGAAGGAAAATACCATTATTTTCTTGGTAGTTCAATTGAATTTTTTTGACCGATGTTACTAAGCCTATCAAAGTATTGATGGCTTTATCACCGCCGCTCAATGAACTAGAACCTCCCGAGGCTCCTCCTCTGGAATTGCCTGGGCCTCCTCCTTCACCTCCTTTTTCATTCATGACCATAGATTCCCTTTTGCTCTTGGGGTCTGATCCTTTTTCACCTTCATTTCCTCCTTTTCCGCCAAGCAAAGAGGAAGATCCTCCCGATTTCTCCTCTTCGTTATTTCCACCACCTCTTTTCCTACTGGATTTGATTTTGGTCAATCCTACATAGCGATAGAAGGCATTCATGTCTAAAGTAGAATTGATTCGATGAGTGCTCGCATTTTGAACAGAGTTGCCTAAGTTATAGGTAATGATGTTGCCATCGTCATCGGTAAGGGGAAGACCAAATTCATCTTCAGCCACAATCTCACTAAATTCATCACTACCATCTTGCCATTGATAATCTCCCTGATAAGAATAAGCGATGCGGACCCATTTAAGGAAAGGGAATTTCGCCGTAGGCAGATCATAATTTAACTGAAGGGATTGGAAATGCTGATTGGGATCTCCCACATCAAAAAATCCGTCCCAGACTCCTATTGAATCATCCGAAATATAATCCAACGATCCATCGGCACTCCTAAATTGGGTTAAGTAATTGTTTACAATTCGATTGTTCGAAGCATTGAAATTGAACCTAAGGGACTGGGTAAGGTTATAATTGATAGTGTATTGCCAATCGAAAAGGAAATTACGCTGGTACAAGGTAGGTAATCCTATTTGTCCCGGCTGCAAATTCAACTCCCTGAATTTTTGCTCGTTGTATTGACGGGTAATGTTTGAACTCACCGAAATATTACTGGGCAGTGGGTTAAAATTTAAATCCTTAAGGAATTGCCAGTATTTTCCGGTAAACAAGGAATCATTCTTTTTGAAAGGTTCAATGGGTTTTGAATTGATGGTATAATCATAGGTACCTCCCAATCGTACATTTTGATTAAGTGCATCTTCTATTTCAAAATCGTGGTGGTCTACTTGATTATAACTAAAGGAAAAAGTAAAGTTCTCAATATCATAAGGCATGGGTTTGCTGAGGTTTTCCCAGCTTTATTTTCATACTCTATAAAATTAACACTCTACCTTTTGGTGTAATTGAGCCAATTGTTCTTTGATGGCATCTTTTTTCTTGGCATCGGCCGTATTGTCAACGGGCCACCGAAGCTCAATATCTTCATACTCTGGGTCGTACTTGGGCGTAATCAATTCTTCACAATTCCATAATTAAGAAGTTGAATTCCCCATTTCTTGGGCAACAATTGTCCAAGGTTAAAATTAGTTACTACATCATAAAGCTTTGTATCTTCAAGACTACCGTTGATTGGGGCCTTGCTCTATGGAACCAAACCCTATGAGAGTACTTACCCTTCCGGTGGCGCTACATTGGCAAAATCGGCAAGGTGCATCCATATTGGCAACTGCAGCCCAGCCTCCTTTATTTTCCAGTTTCACTCATTCACCAGTTCATTGAACCAAACCTCACCACAAATGTTGCTATTGGACATTTATCTGCAACCAATCCATAATCACCTTACGTTTAAAGCTGGGGGATTCCTTTTTATACCAACGTATTAGCTCATTTTTCTACCTCCCTACCCAGGTTGGATCTAATTCAGACTGGGTAAAATAGGCCGTCTCGTTGGGATCTGGAGGAGTGGTTTGTCCCGGCACCCAGGTTTTATTTCCTGAAGCAACGATAGCGGAAGGTTTAATCGGCCTCCAGCGGCGCGCAAATCAGCATCGGCATCGGTTGGGTTGGGCAGTTCTGGTCGTGGGCTTTCAATGGAATTTCTGAATTTCGTAGAAACTGGTATTCAAATCGTTCCCAAACGAATAAAAGCAGCCATTTGTCCATCAGAAAGCAAGGTGCAGGTGCATCCATGGATTCGGCATGGATAAACATTTCCAGGTTTTTGTATTGGCGCATGTCTGATGAAATTCATGAGCGGCTCGCGCATCTTGGGGCTCAAGTCACGGGCGCTAAGGAGAGCGACTCGCGCCGTACTTGCCTTATGATGTTGTTGTTGTTATTCCAATTCCTCCTGTAAACACCAGGTGGAATAACATAATTACTATTTTGGATCACCCAACTGATTCGTTTCCAAAAAGTGGTGTTATCCAAATCTGTTAACTTACTATTATCCACATCCAATGATTCGGTATATCTTCGATAATCCCACGGAAAAGTTCACGGTACCCAAACGCAACGCAGTAACACTTTGGAAACCGGACATGTACATTCGCATGAAACGTATGGAACGAAATCAAATATAAATTTCCCAGCTTCTTTGTATTTCAACTCCGAGTTCTAGTGAATCCACTACTTTGAGGATTTCATTGTTGTCCTGAGTGGTCACGGTAATTTCATGTGTCGGTTACATAAGGTGAATCAAGGGTGATTCACAGGGGTAACGTTCGTAGTATTCAAAATAGCCTCACCGTGTTCATACTATTATCACGGTTGATATCTTCCACAATGGGTTGTGCTGTTTCCTCTATCGGTATTGTAACTGCTCTGGAGAGTTTCCTTGGGTACCATTATAGAGTTTGTAACGCTCCAAAGAAATATTTCCTTCCCCTTGAAGGAAATACTGATGATTATCATTGGCTGGATCGAACGTCCAGAAAATGCTGGAGTATTTCGCAGCTTCTTCCCCATCGTTCAATCCCGTCCAAATTAATATCCTTTGATTAATCCTTTCTTGGCCTTGCGTAGCAAACGTATATACCAAGGATTGGTTATACCGGGTACTACCTCGCTGGTAATGGTATTTGCCGTACCTCCATCTTCTGGAAGACATTTTTCATATTGTTTACGGCCATCCTTTAAACGTCTTCGGAAATGTTTCCTAAATTGAACGATTAACTTTCCTCCAGGTTATTGGTATTTTCATCGTAAATAAAGGATCCATCAGCAAAACTGAGATGTATTCCACATTGGATCGCTCAAAATCGGTTGTAGTCAATTGACGCATAATTCCTCCAAAGCGGGTTTCTGGGTTTGGAAGGGTATTCCCCAGCGAAAGCTTGTGGGTTAAAGTTATAGAACCCCTTTCAGCAGGATAAAAGAAAGCTAAGTCTAAGGAAACAAGGCTTGTGTTTACTTGCCCTTGTATGATATCTTGGTCTGGGAAAATTTCGTTTCTAAAAACCCTTCGTGTAAAAGGAGAGGAAAGATCGGCATCGGAAATTCCATTGGGGCGTTGAGAACTATAAAATACAGGGTCAATGGTATACCAGTTTAATCGTGCCCTATTGTAATTATAGGCCAAATTGTTATTATCCAATTCTCCCCCAAAACCTACGGGTGTACTCGATATTGTCCAGCTTAAGGGAGTTGCTATATCAATGGAGGTCTGGGCTGCTTCAAAATCGTCTACATAGGCAGTAACCTTTCCATCAAAATTGGAAACCTTGGGAGCTCCAGGCAACAAATAGGCAAACTCCCCTCGAAGCGATACATTGGATGCTACATCGGTGTCAATATTGGGTAATTTATTGACCAATCGGGTAAGGAATGGTACCTCTGTTGAGTAATTGGCATTAAACCCAAACATGGTGTTGTTGATGGGTTCATTCTGAAAGGCCGATTTTTGTGTGAGGGGCCTTTCGTTCAAGTTCAGGAACGTACCTCCAAACTGAAACTTCTTGCTAAACTTATGCTGAATATCCAGTCCTGTGAAGCGTTTGGTTTGCTGTCCGAAGAGGGTGTTGTTCTCGACACTAATATTGATGGGCGTATTGGAGCTTTGAAGCGATGGATCCAATATTTGCACCCTTCCCAATTGATAGTTAACGGTATAGTCTACCCCTTCCACCAACGTTCTTCCACCAGCGGTTACCACTACAGATCCTTGAGGAATATTGAACGCTCCTATAGGAATACCATCCGATCCCGTGGATTTATAGGTTCCTTTTAATTGGAACTTATTTTTGTCACTATCTTGCTGTTCTGCTTGGGTTTTGGTGGAACGATAAAGGGTTCTGAAAACATATTTCTGTTGGTTTTCATTATACGTTTGAGGGTTATCGTAATCTTGGTTGACCCCACCATTTTCGGCAGCAGGCAGTTCCAGTTTGTTGAAAAGGTATTCCCCAAAGGGCTCCACACTGGTAAAGATGATGGCTCCATTTTGTTGGTCAACGGTAATGCCAGGGTAAAAATCGAAGAAACCATCTCCTCCTTGCTGTGGATCATTATTGAAATTGAGGCGGTCCAAATTAAACACCCTAAGCAAAGTAGCATCATTCAAATCAACCTCCCCGGGACCCACTGTGGGAAACGGAGTTGTAACCGCACCATTCTGCTCAACGGGCTTTATGTAATTAAGTGGAGAGGGATCCAGATACAGAATATTCAAACGGAAATCCTCTCGCTCCAGCTGATATGCGCCAATGGGATAGATGTTTTTCATCATCAAATCCCAAACAGGCTCATTCACACTAGTAATATTGCTTTTCAATAATTTCACCACCAGGTTCTGCGGAATTCCTACTTCATTTTCCCCTTCACCATTTCCAGCTCCACCGCCTTCCACCGTTTGTATTCCTGTAGCTTCAACACCATCGGTAGAAAATTCCCCTACTTGATAGACTTTTCCGTTTACGGTATACTGGAAGGCCACGGCAAGAACTTCGTCATTGTTTAACCGCTGATTTAAGGAGATGTATCCCAATTGCGTGTTCAGCTTATATTCACTGGGTTGTAGTTTTCTAGCGCTTTGAAGGCTTACATAATCGGTCCCATCGCTCACGAGAACACCTCCAAAACCTGCTTGGACCGTTGCAACGTCACGGATAGAAGGAGTAAGGATACTTTGTTCCGAAGGGTCATCAATCCCAAAAGGGTTAAAATCGTTATTGGAGTTATCTGGATAGGAGTTCTTGGGCTTGTTAAGAAATCCTCCAGGAACAATATTCAATCCGATGTTGGATATATCAGACTCCCCAATATCCTGAAGTGCCACAATATTTCTTACATCATTGGTGGTGGTATTTCTATTGGTAATCCAAACTTCGGCTCTGGTTATTTGTACATTGGATCGAATAAAGGGATAGTCCTTCAATACCCTATCATAATTATCCCTAAAGTAATGTGCTAAGAAAAAGTGCCTATTTTCGTCATAATCCAGGGCAAAAAGCTCAAAGTCTGTTACGGTAGCACCCCCTTCGGCAACGACCGAACGGGTCTCGGAACGCTGTTCTGAAAATACCCCAGTGATGGTGGTTTTGCCAAACTGCAACTGTGTTTTTACCCCAAATAAACTTTGTGCTCCCTGAATGAGGGTACTGTTGAGCGGCATGCTTACGTTCCCTACTTCAATTTTTTGAATGATGTCATCTTCGGTAGGGGTATATTCCAGTTTGATAAGGTTTTGGAAATCAAAGGTAGACTGGGTATCGTAATTGGCGGTTACTTGAAGACGCTCTCCTACTTTCCCAAGGAGACTCAAACTAATTCGTTGGTTAAAATCGAAGGTGAAATTACTTCGGTTTCTGGGGGAGAACTGTGGATTGTCCTGCTTGGTATACAATACCCCCAAGTCCATTTCAACGGTCCCCTGCGGAATCACTTCAATGGTATTTCCTCCAAAGACCGTTTCAAAAAAGTTGGAGTTCACATAAAAAGTGGGCAATAGGTTTTTTTGTCCTTCTTCGGCTCCTTCTTTACGTCCATCGGCAGCATCAATTTTTTCTTTAAAATAAGCCTTCATTTGCTCTTTGAGCACCAAATCCCTATACTCTTCAGCCGTTAAGATAACAGGATACGAAATATCAAAATCACCCAACATTCTGGAAAGAATATACCTATCGGTAATAGGGTCATAGGTATACATATCCTGGATGCTGGTGGGATTGGGCAAATCAAGACGCCCAGGATCGTAACCAGTGGCGGTGGAATCTTGAGCGTAGTTGCTATATGCGATAAAAAGGAATATCCCGAGTACTAAACGTTGAATAAAGCTAATCTTAAAATTGTAATTTTTCACTCCCAAATCTTTACAAATTCTTTAAGGCCTGTTTTATAATTTCTTCTAGGGTTGCTTGTGGATGGTCATTTAAAAATGCATCGCAAGCCTTTTCGGCTTGCTTCCTAACAAATCCCAATGTCTCCAAAGCAGATAACGCTTCATTTCTATTCGTATTGCTTGATTTTAAAGAATTAGAAACGTTCCCATAAACTTTAACTATTTTATCCTTTAGGTCCAGAACCACCCGCTGGGCCGTTTTGGTTCCAATGCCTTTTACGCCTTGGATGGTGACCACATCTTCGGTGATGATAGCATCCCTAATTTGTTCTGGGGAAAGCGAAGACAACATTGTTCTTGCCGTACTTGCACCCACTCCAGAAACCGAAATCAACAAATTGAAAACTTCCCGTTCTTCCACCGTTGAAAACCCGTACAAGGTATGTGAATCTTCCCTCACAAGCAATTGTGTGTACAATTTTACTTTTTCCGTGTTGGGGATTTGCGAAAAGGTGTGTAACGAAATGTTTAAAAAATAGCCCACTCCATTACAGTCTATCACAACATCGGTAGGGTTTTTCTCTACTAGTCTGCCCTGAATGTGGGTTATCATGTATTAATAAAATGTTAACGGTTCAAATATAGCATAATTATTTGCAATAGACAGTAGGGTTTTTTTTTAAATTATAGGGCGCGACAGGGCCTGCCAAAACTTATGTTGTTTAAAAAAATAATCCCACATTCCTTTTTAAATCATCACAAATAATCCTATTATTTTTTTGAATTGCACCCTGATAGATTTCTAAAAAAGCATTTTATTTTCATTTTTGAAACACACCCTAAAAAAGGGCTCCAATTTTTTTTAAAGCTTCGCTAAAATGTGCAATGGTTTTGATATATTTAATGATTGCTAATCAACTAACATTTAAATACATATGCCATGAATTTATTAGAACGAATTTCCAAACTGGTTGAAAAATATAATTGGAAAACAGATCAATTACCAAGCGGTACTGTACGCGTAGACGTTGTTTTAAAATTGAATGACGGTAGGTTTAGGTACCAATGGGTCTATCTTACCCAACAAGAAACCAAAGCAGGAATGGAAATTTATATGAATAGCAGGGTTGGAATCTACAACCAATCCCTTCTTTACCCAATTTTAAAGAAAGCGGGGGCTTCCTGCTATTATAGCTGTTTAACCATTGTCCCTGATACCTATGATGGAAAACCAGCGGAAAGCTTTGTAATCCAATCGGTGCCATCGGCAGATATTAGTGACGATTTGTTGTACAAAATTATGTTTGAAGTAGCAAACACGGCCGATTTCTTGGAGGAGACCTTTTACGGAGGCGACAACGTCTAATTTTTACCTCCATTTCAAAATTGAAGAGGCTTTATTCGTCTGCCAGCGTACTTCGTTTTTTCTTGTCCTTTTCCCGTTTCTCTTTTTGTTGGGCATCTACAATGGCTATGGCAGTCATATTGACCATTTCTTCCACACTGGCCCCTAATTGAAAAATATGGACCGGTTTCTTCATTCCCAGCATAATAGGCCCAATGGAAACTACGTCTTTTTGTTCTTTCAAAAGCTTATAGTTACTATTGGCAGAATCCAAGTTTGGGAACACCAAGGCATTCACTTTATTGCCTGCCAATTTTGAAAAGGGAAATTTGTTCTTGAGCATTTCGGCATTGAGGGCAAAATCGGTTTGTATTTCCCCGTCCACGATCATATCGGGATTGGATTTATGTAATAATGCCACCGCCTTTCTTACTTTTTCGGCGTGTGGGTCCCTGGAGGACCCAAAATTGGCATAGGAAATCATGGCAATGACTGGTTTTAGGCCAAACATTTTCATGGTATGGTTGGTCATTTGCGCAATGTTTGCCAACTCTTCTGCCGTTGGGTCAATGTTGATGGAAGTATCGGACAAAAATAGAGGGCCACGACTTGTTAGCATTAAATTGGTGGTTGCAATTTTATTTACTCCGTCAAATTTTCCAATGGTCTCCAAAACTGGACGTACTACACTTGGATAGGATCGTGCATAGCCCGAAACCATTGCATCGGCATCTCCTTCATTCACCATCATGGAAGCAAAGTAGTTTCGTTCACGCATCAACCGTTTGGCATCAAAAAGGGTTACTCCCCTACGTTTGCGCTGTTCCCAAAAGGTATGGGCATAGCTGTTGAGTTTTTCTTGTTGCTCATCAGATTTTGGGTCGATGATTTCAATATTGCCTTCAAAATCAAGTTCCTTCATCAATTCTTCAATGACCTCTTTTCGTCCCAATAAAATAGGGGTCGCCATTCCTTCTTCAAAAACAATTTGGGCTGCCTTCAGAACATCCAAGTGATCTGCCTCTGCAAAGACCACCCTTTTGGGGTGCGACCGGGCACGATCCAATAACAACTTAATGATTTTGTTATCGCTACCCATGCGTTCATTGAGTTCTTCTTCATATTTATCCCAATCGGTAATGGGTGACTGGGCAACACCACTTTCCATGGCAGCTTTGGCCACAGCCGGCGGAACGGCAGCAATCAATCGAGGGTCAAATGGCTTGGGGATAATATATTCCTTCCCAAAGTGGAGTTTGGTTTCCCCATAGGCAATATTCACCTGCTCGGGCACCGGTTCTTTTGCCAGATCGGCCAAGGCCTTTACCGCGGCCATTTTCATGGCTTCATTAATCTTTGTGGCACGAACATCCAAGGCCCCTCTGAAGATAAAAGGAAACCCCAACACGTTGTTTACTTGATTGGGATGATCACTTCTACCCGTAGCCATGATAATATCCTTTCGGGTTTTAATGGCGGTTTCGTACGCGATTTCGGGATCGGGGTTTGCCATGGCAAACACAATGGGATTGGGCGCCATGCCTTTAAGCATTTTTGGGGTGACAATATCTGCTACCGAAAGTCCCACAAACACATCGGCATCTTTAAGCGCTTCTTCCAGGGTATTGATTTTTCGGGAAGTAGCAAATTCCTTTTTTTCTTCCGAAAGGTTCTCTTGGTCTATCCGAATCACCCCTTTACTATCCAGCATCACAATGTTTTCGGCTTTGGCACCAAAAGCTTTATAGAGGCGTGTACAAGAAATGGCAGCAGCCCCTGCTCCACTAATCACTATTTTTACTTTAGAAATATTCTTTTCGGTAATTTCCACTGCATTCAATAATGCCGCGGCAGAGATAATGGCGGTCCCGTGCTGGTCGTCGTGCATCACAGGAATGTCCAATTCCTCTTTCAACCTTCGTTCAATCTCAAAAGCTTCGGGCGCTTTGATGTCCTCTAGGTTTATTCCCCCAAAAGTAGGAGCTATATGTTTCACCGTTTCAATAAAAGCATCAATATTTTCGGTCCCTATTTCAATATCAAATACATCGATATCGGCAAATATTTTAAAGAGCAATGCCTTTCCTTCCATCACAGGCTTTGAGGCTTCGGGGCCTATGTTTCCCAATCCTAAAACCGCTGTCCCGTTTGAAATGACAGCCACAAGATTTCCTTTGTTGGTATACTTGTAGACATTTTCAACATCTTTTTCAATCTCCAAACAAGGTTCTGCCACACCAGGCGAATAGGCCAAGGAAAGGTCCCGTTGGCTGGCATACTTTTTTGTGGGCACCACCTGAATTTTCCCCGGTTTGGGTTTGGCATGATATAACAGTGCCTCGCGACGTTTGCTTTGCTTGCTCATTTTTGCTGATTGTGTAGACTTACAAAGGTAAGAGACTAGCCGAAACGAAAAAATTTTATGGATTAATCTTTTATAAAAGAAATGTTTCTTTTTAGCCCTGAAAATTTAGTGCGTTGCACTGCACTATGTTTGAAGATTTCGGCAAAGATCTCTTCAGTGATTTCCTCCCATTCTTTTTTGCTTTTTGAAAGCAGTTCCGGATGGGGCTGAAAAAGAGGTTCTTTATGAGGTTTGCTGAAACGGTTCCAAGGGCACACCTCCTGGCATACATCGCACCCAAACATCCAGTTGTCCATTTGGTTAGCAAAATGGGAAGGAATTTCATTTTTAAGTTCTATGGTAAGGTAGGAGATGCATTTGCTCCCATCTACCACGTAGGGCTGTATAATGGCTTGGGTAGGGCATGCATCGATACAAGCCGTGCAGGTACCACAATGGTCTGTAACAGGATGATCGTATTCCAATTCCAAATCCACGATCAACTCGGCAATGAAAAAGAAAGAGCCTACTTGTTTGGAGAGCAAATTACTATGCTTGCCCATCCAGCCCAAACCGCTCTTGGCAGCCCAGGCTTTATCCAAAACGGGGGCCGAATCTACAAAGGCCCGTCCATGGACTTCTCCTATTTCCTCCTGAATGAACAAAAGCAACGCTTTCAGCTTGCTTTTAATGACCGTGTGGTAATCGGTGCCGTAGGCATATTTGGAGATTTTATAGGAATCTTCCCGTTGGGTTTGGGGCGGGAAGTAATTCAACAATAAGGAGATGACACTTTTGGAGCCTTCCACGAGCTTGGTAGGATCCAACCGCTTGTCGAAATGATTTTCCATATAGCCCATTTCGCCATGCCTATTTTGGGTAAGCCATTGTTCCAAGCGGGGAGCTTCTTCTTCCAAAAATTGAGCTTTACTCACACCGCAAGAGAGAAACCCCAGCCGTTTTGCCTCTTCTTTAATGAGATGGGTATATCGCGCTTTTGGGTTCATCTTTGGGCAAAGGTAACCTTGAGGTCTACTGGTTTTAAGGTGATCAAAGGATTTATTTTGGCTTCCTGAACCTGAGTGGTTATTGAAAAACGACACAGGATTTGTGATATGGCCAGTACCATTTCATACACGGCAAATCCCATGCCTATACACATCCTAGGACCTGCACCAAAAGGGTAATAGGCATTTGAGGCAAAGGTATTTTTATTCAAAAAACGATCTGGAATAAAATCATTGGGGTTTTCCCAGTAAGCGGGATGGCGGTGCAACTCATAAAAAGAAATCCCTATCATGGTATCGGCTTTAATGAAATACTCCTTTAGGGTGTCGTCTTCTAGGTTTTCCCTGTCGGTAATCCAAGCGGGAGGATACAAACGCATAGATTCGTCAATAATGGCTTTAATATATACCAATTGCTGAATTTTTTCGGATACGGAAGGCAATCCTTTTTCTACCTTTTGTATTTCCTCAAATGCTTTTTCCTGAATAGCGGGGTGTTTTGCTAACAGATATAGGGTAAATGAAAGGGCATTAGCGGTGGTTTCATGCCCTGCCACAAAAAGAATGGTAATCTCATCGATCAATTGGGAGGTGGTCATCGCTTCGCCCGAATCTTCATAACGGGTTGCCAAGAGCATATCGAGTAAATCATGGTGGTTTTGTTTGGAGAGCCTTCGCTCTTCAATAATTTTTTCAATAATGTCTCGGCTTTCTTTTGCCAATTGTAAATGTTTCCTTTCTTGGCCACTCCATCGGAACCACCATTTTTTGTGAGGCAAACGCACTTCTTTAACCATAAACTTTTGTACCACCTCCATAATGGTCTGCAAGCGCTTTGTTTCGGCCTCTGTAATAGACAAGTCAAACAAAGAAGTAGCAACCACCTGAAACGCCAATTGGTTTGTAATGGGAAATACATCGATAGGGTTATGGTGGGGAATTTGCGCTACTTGTGCACTAATGGTTTGGTTCATGAGATCCAAGAGCTGTTCCATTTTTTGTTTGTGAAAAGCAGGCTGAATGAGTCTTCGTTGTTTTAACCAATACGTTCCATTGGAAGTCAACAATCCATTCCCTAGGTACTTGGAAACATAATGGGTTTGGATTTTGGATTTGATATAGTTTTTATGGTTTTTTTGAAGCACCTGCTGAACGATGTCTGGATCGCGGGTCAACAAAACGTATTTTTTTCTTCCTATGCGAACCGAAAAGGTATCACCCAATTGTTGGAAATATTGTTTATGAAAAGGAATGGGATTCTTCCGAATCGCTTCGGCATTCATCAAAAAACGAAAAAGTGGGATGCTTTTGGGATAGTGGTATTTTTTGGAGGCAGGCATCTTAAAACAACCCTCCTTGAATGCCCCCTTTGATTTTCCCTAGGTGTTTATAGGCAAATTCGGTTACCTCCCTTCCCCTTGGAGTACGAACAATAAAACCTTGCTGTATGAGAAACGGTTCATATACTTCCTCTAGGGTTTCTGCACTTT
>JAWKMP010000024.1:0-32309 GCA_041392175.1 Flavobacteriaceae bacterium
TGGATTGATAAAAGTAAATAATGAACCCTATGTAATTGAATACAATGTGCGTATGGGTGACCCCGAAACCGAAGTTGTGTTACCTAGAATTCAAACCGATTTGGTTGAACTTTTTATGGCCACTGCCCAACAACGATTAAACAAAGTAACATTAGCAGTAGACGAAAGGGCCGCTACCACCGTTATGGTGGTTTCGGGCGGGTATCCCGAAGCCTACGAGAAAGGGAAGGAAATTACCGGAATTGACGAGGTGGAAGGCTCCATGGTTTTTCATGCAGGAACCCTATTAAAAGAAGGAAAAGTGATCACCAATGGCGGCAGGGTTTTGGCCGTGACCTCTCTTGACAAAGACTTTAAAAAGGCCATAAAAAAATCGTATCAAGAAATAGGAAAACTATCTTTTGATACGATGTATTATAGAACCGATATCGGTTTTGATCTTTAGAACATTGCTTGGGAGGCTATTCTTCGCCGTTGGCTTTGAACTTGGCCAATTGTTGCATCCAGTAAATGAATGCAATAACACCTATAAGCATCAACACCCAGTTCACGGCATTGGAAGCCCACCAATTTTCAACCCCTAGCCTAAAAGCATCGTAAGGAGGAAAAAGTACCGCTTCAGCAAAAGATTGTATCCCTTCAAAAAAACCTTTCCAAGACATAGTAGTATATTTATAGCGCAAAAATAGAAATAAAGCATGATGCTTACAAGCTTTTTTGGTAAATCTAGTCCTATCAATTTTTTATTGCTTAGTATTTTCATCGGTTTGTTTGGGTTGCTTTCCTTTTTCTGGGAGGGAACAGCCATGTTTCAATGGATGGAATTCCTCAAGGTATTGGGGATTATTATCCTCTTGGTGTTTTCCATGCTCTTGTTGGATTTTTTTATTCGGAAAAACTACCTTAATACGTCCAACACCTTTGCCATCTTTGTCTTTTCCTGCAGTGTAGCGGTGCTGCCTAGCATCAAAAACCTGGATATTGTTTTTGCACAATTTTTACAGCTATTAGCCTTTCGAAGGATTTTCAGCCTAAACTCTGGAAAGAATATGGAAAAGAAGATCCTTGATGCTGCTCTTTGGATTTCCTTGGCTTCCTATTTTTATTTTTGGAGTATTCTACTACTTGGGGTACTTTATCTTGCCATTGCAAACCTTCCCTCCAGAAAAGTGCGGTATTTTTTGATTCCTCCAATCGGTATCTGTGCGCTTTTTTCCATAGCAACGGCTTATTTTTTGGTTGTTGAAAATTCTTTTGATTGGTTTTGGCACTGGCCCGAAAAAATCTCCCTTCATTTTACTCCTTATGCCTATCCCAAGCTATTGATTTTTATTACGCTCTTTCTTTCCATTACGGTGTGGAGTCTTTTTTTTAGACTTTCAAACACAGCAGAAGTTCCCAAAAAATACCGCAATAATTATCTATTGGTTGTTTTTGCTACCATCGCCAGTTTTTTTGTAGTGCTTTTTTCTGCCCAAAAATCTGGCGGTGAACTTCTTTTTTTGGTAGCCCCCAGTAGCATTGTAATTGCAGGGTATCTGGAAAAAAAGGGAGACATGTTGTTAAAGGAACTCATTATGTGGTGCATTTTATTTATACCCTTTACGATATTTTTTTTATAAAAAACAACCCAAAGAGGAAAGGAGTCCAATGTGCCAATGTGTCTTACTATCATAAAAAAAGGATACCTTTGCACGATTGGGAAAAGTGGGTTTTTGAAAAGAGGATATAGTGATCTATGCCATGGAGGCCGAGCTTTAACTATTTTGAAGTTACCCATCAAATCGCGCTTCAGAGAAGATAAAAACAGAACCACATCCACAGGACCCAACAATTGTAGAATAGAAATACATCCTTGAACTGAAATATTATGTTTACCTCAACAGCCAATGCCATCTTTCAGGAAGTCATCAACACCTATCACATTGTTGACGACCCTTATCAGCCGTTTCATAACCCCTACGATAAAAATTCCCAGTTACTCGAACACCTTTTGTATCGTAAATGCTGGATCGATACTGTGCAATGGCATTATGAAGATATTATTCGCGATCCCAATATCGACCCCATTGCCGCACTCGATTTAAAACGAAAGATTGATGCTTCCAATCAAGACAGAACCGATATGGTAGAATTTATTGACAGCTATTTTTTGGAAAAATACAAAGCGGTGGAGGCACTGCCCAACGCCACCATTAACACCGAAAGCCCTGCCTGGGGGGTAGACAGGCTTTCCATTTTGGCATTGAAAGTATATCATATGCAGGAAGAAGCTACGCGCCAAGATGCTTCCGAAGCACACCGTGCTGCATGCCAAAAAAAGCTCGACGTTTTATTGGAACAACGGGTAGATTTAAGCACAGCCATACAACAACTGCTGGACGATATTGCTCACGGAAGAAAATACATGAAGGTCTACAAACAGATGAAAATGTATAATGACGATGAGCTCAATCCAGTCTTAAGAGGACAAAAATAAGCTTGGGTGAAATCCCCCAAACACATACTTGTGATTCGCCTCTCTGCTATGGGAGATGTGGCCATGACCGTCCCCGTGTTAAGGGCTTTACAGCAACAGCATCCTCATGTAAGGATAACAATGGTTTCCCGAAAGCAATTTGAACCCCTATTTTCGGGCATCCCAAATTGTCAATTTTTGGCCGCTGAGGTGGATAGGGCTCACAAGGGATTTTTTGGGGTGATTCAGTTGGCTCGAAAGGCTAAAAAACACAAAATAGATGCGGTTGCCGATCTTCATCATGTGATTCGCTCCAACATTATGACATGGTTTTTTAAAACCTTAGGAATACGAACAGCAACCCTTAACAAGGGTAGGGCCCAAAAGAAAGCCCTTACCAAAGCGAATGGCAATCCCATCCAACCCTTGATATCAACACATGAGCGTTATGCCAATGTGTTCAGGGAACTGGGCTTTTCAATAGATTTAGGCCTTATTGAGCCCCTTCCTTCTAGGGAACTTTCCCCTGCATTGGCTCCATTCATCGCAATACCTCCTCAAAAAACTATTGGGATTGCCCCCTTTGCTGCTTATTCCAGTAAAATGTACCCGCTTCCCCTTATGGAGCAAGTTATTGAGTTGCTGTCTCGATCTGCCGACGTCCAAATTCTGCTATTTGGTGGGGCTGCAGAAAAAGAAGTATTGGAAAAAATGGCAACCCCGTTCTCTAACGTGACCTCGATTGCAGGACAATTCTCCTTCGAGGAAGAACTTTCCTTGATTTCAAATTTGAGTATCATGGTTTCCATGGATAGTGCCAATGGGCATTTGGCAGCCAATTTTGGCGTCCCTGTAGTAACCCTTTGGGGTGTTACGCACCCTTATGCGGGATTTGCCCCATTTCAACAGCCCATGGAACATCAACTGCTATCCGATCGAAAAGAATTTCCGCTTATTCCCACTTCGGTCTATGGAAACACATTCCCTGAGGGATATGAAAAGGTAATGGAATCTATTGAACCCATCACCGTGGCAGAAAAGATCAAAAAGATCCTTAATTAAACATCATCGTAGTCGATGACCAATGTGCTGGTTGTAGGGTGCGATTGGCAAGTGAGTACAAGTCCTTCGGCCACTTCGCCATCGGTCAATATTTGGTTTTTGCGCATCTCTACTTTTCCTTCCTTCACCCGTGCGATACAGGTACTGCAAATGCCACCTTGACAGCTGTAAGGGGCATCCAGTTTTTGTTCCAAGGCTGCCTCCAGGACACTTTTGTTCTGTGGCATCACAAAGGTGGTTGTCTCATCATCTAGCAAAATCGTAATTTGGGTTTGCCCATCATGAACCTCGGTAAGCTGGCCCTCATCTTTGGTGGTGAATAATTCAAAATGAATGGTCTCTTCCGAAATGTTGTGTGCTAGTAAGGTATCTTTCACCTCATGAATCATCTCTTCGGGGCCACACAAAAAATAGGAATGAAATGATTGATCTTTAAAAGGGTGTTTGAACAGATAATTGACCATTGATTTTTCTATCCTGCCAAAAAAACACCCTTCCACGCTTTCCCTACTAAAGAAATAGGTGATAAACAACCGTTCGGGATATTGTTTTTTGAGTGTTTCTAATTCTTCATAAAACATAGTCTCAGCAATGGATTGATTTCCGTACACCAAAGTAAAGGTAGAAAGCGGCTCTTCGTTCAGTACGGTTTTGATCATGGATAAGACCGGGGTAATGCCACTACCCGCCACAAAAGCTAGGTAATTGTTTTGGTGGTAGGCATCGGTTTTAAGCACAAAATGTCCTTGTGGGGGCATAACTTCTAGGATGTCACCTTCTTTCAATACCTCGTTGGCGTAAACCGAGAAATTACCTTGAGGGATTTTTTTAATTCCTATCTCCCATTGATTACTATGTGCAGCGCTGCAAAGGGAGTAGGACCTTCGCATTTCTTTTCCTTCGGAAAGGTATTTTATGTTAAGGTATTGGCCTGCTTCAAAGCGAAACGTTTCCTTTAAATTTTCCGGGACTTCAAACGAAAGGGAAATAGCATTGGGCGTTTGGTTTTCTATTTTAGAAATCGATAAAGGGTAAAAGCTACTCATGGCAAAAATTTTGGCAAAAGTACAAAGGATAAATACTTTCTTATCCCTAAATTGACGGAAAGAATCCTTTTTTAAAGCCCAAAATCCGATAGATAAAAAAAAGAAATGTATTTTTACCCTCCTTTAGCTATCTTTAGATACTAAACACAAAGGTTTTAAGTTACTGTATTATACAAACTGAATAAATTTTGAAACGCATACATACCTTTACCCTATTTATATTTTCCGTATTGCTTTTGGTCGCTTGTTCCCGAAAGAAAAACACCTTTTTAAGTAGAAATTACCACGCTGTCACGGCAGAGTACAACGCCCTTTACAACGGAGGTTTGGCACTGGAAGAAGGGAAGGAAGCTTTAGCCATTACGTACCGTGATAATTTTTGGGAAATACTGCCCGTAGAGCGCATTGAAATCAAGGAAGAAATTACCAAACCGGGGGAACAAACCAATCCCAAATTCAATAGGGCCGAAGAAAAAGCAGCAAAGGCCATTCAAAAGCATTCTATTTATATCGACGGAAAGGAATACAACCCACAAATAGACGAAGCCTACATGATGTTGGGAAAAGCGCGTTATTTCGACCAACGCTTTGTTCCGGCACAAGATGCCTTCAATTTTATCCTAAACCGTTATCCTACCTGCAATAACATTAACGAAGCAAGGATGTGGAAGGCCAAAACTAATATCCGCTTGGGGAATGAAGATGGAGCCTTGGAAGAACTTACCCAGCTCATGAAAAAGGAAGGCCTTGAAGATGAAGATAAGGCAGATGCCTCAGCCATCATGGCCCAGGCCTACATCAACCTTGATACCCTAGAAGCGGCCTTGCCCTACATTAAAACGGCCTCGGCCTATGTAAAAGATAACGAACTTAAAGGGCGATATGCATTCATTAAAGGACAAATCTACAACAGGCTAGGTACTAAGGACAGTGCCAATTTGGCTTTTGATGAGGTCATTGAGCTCAACCGAAAGTCCCCTAGGGTCTACATGATCAATGCCTACATGGAAAAGGCCCGTAATTTCGATTACGAAAAGGACGATAAAGTGGCCTTTTTGGAATTGTTGCAAGACCTAGAAAAAAACAGGGAAAACCGCCCTTACCTCGATCTTATCTACAACCAGTTTGGCGAGTACTACCGTAACACCGAAAACATTGATACTGCCGTTATCTATTACAACAAGTCGATTAAAAAATACCAAGACAACCCTCAATTACAGGCGTTGAATTATTCCACTTTGGCCGAGATCAATTTTGACAAAGCCGAATATAGGACTGCAGGAAAATATTACGATAGTACGCTTACCTTTTTGGAAGAGAATTCCCGTCCGTGGAGACGTATGAAGAAGAAGCTCGACAACCTTGCCGACGTAATAAAATATGAAGACATTGCCACAAGGAATGACTCCATTCTACGGTTGGCAAACATGAGTGAAGCAGAACAATTGGCCTATTTTACCGAATACACCAATGCACTAAAGGAAGAAGCCCGCAAGGACTCCATCGCGAAAGTAAAGCTGAACAAAGACATTGCCAATAAAGAATTTTATAAAAAGAGCGCCACCAAAAGAAACGAAGAAGGGGGAGGCACTTTTTATTTTTATAATAGCTCTACGGTTTCTTACGGCCGTGAAGAGTTCCGAAAAATATGGGGGGTTAGAAAATTGGAAGATAATTGGAGGATTTCCGCAAAGAAATCGGCCATTGGGGCTGATGAAAAAATTGCCTTGGATGGAGGGGACAATGCCGCTGTGACCGAAGGCGAACTTTTTGACCCAAATAGCTATATTGCCAAAATTCCGAAAGACGAAAAAGTTATCGATAGCCTTACCAAAGACCGCAATTTTGCGTATTACCAGTTAGGAATTATCTACAAGGAAAAGTTTAGGGAGTATGGCTTGGCAACCAATCGCCTTGAAAAATTATTGAGCTTCAATCCCGAAGAACGACTAGTACTGCCCTCAAAATACAACCTATACAAGATCTACGATGTATTGGGCAATACAGCAGAAGCCGACAAATGGAAAAATGATATCTTGACCAATCATCCAGATTCGCGTTATGCCGAAATACTGCGCAATCCAAATTCCCAACTGGAGACAGACCAGTCCAGCCCCGAATTTAAATACAAGGCGCTTTATGCCAAATTTGAGGATTCCCAATACGATGAGGTCATTGCCACTTGTGAGGATTATATCAATATCTATAATGGAAACGATATTGTTCCCAAGCTAGAGATGCTCAAAGCCACGGCACTAGGAAGAAGGGATGGCTTTGAGGCTTACAAAAAAGCCGTCAATTTTGTGGCGCTAAATTATCCGCAGGCACCCGAAGGAAAAGATGCCCAATCTATTTACGCAACGGTCTTGCCGCTGCTTGCCCAAAAAGACTTTGTGGGAGATAATGATGATGATTCTTGGAAAGTAGTATATCCTTTTGCGAGCACCGATTTGGAAAACGCCAAAAAACTGGAGGAAAAATTGAAAGAGGCCATCGCCTTTTATCATTACACAGACATGGCTGTTTCTGTAGATTACTACAATCCCGAAACCTATTTTGTTATCATTCATGGACTGAAAACCCGTTTGGGCGGAAGAGGCTTTGCCGAAGTATTGAAAGAAAACAAAAAGTTCAAAATCAAAAACTCCTATTTTGAAATAGCAAGCCCCAACTATAAAATCATTCAAATCCACAAGAACCTTCAGGACTATTTGAATAGTTCAAAGGAGGAAGAAGAAAACAGCAATCCCCAAAAATAACAAACCTATGTTTTCAGAAAAAAAAGAACGTAAAAGTATGGAACCCACAATTCACCAAAACAGAATAAACGAAGGAACCCAGCTTACAGGGGACATCGTTTCTGGGGGATTTTTTAGGATCGATGGCAGTATTGAAGGAAGCATCTCAAAACCCTCAAAAGTAGTATTAGGAAAATCCGGCAAAATAAAAGGTAAGCTTATTTGCGATGATGCCGATATTGAAGGTCGCTTTGAGGGCAAGTTGGAGGTTACAGGCACCCTTACCCTCAAGTCTACGGCACACATAGAGGGAGAAGTAATTGTTGGAAAACTAGCTGTAGAACCGGGAGCGACTTTTAATGCTACCTGTGCCATGAAAGGTTCCAAATTGGCCAAGCCAGCTTCAGAGGAGGCCATGGGGTCTCATCATTTTGATAGGCAAAACAGGTTAAAAAAGACCAGCCCTTCCGAAGCCTCAAATAGTTAGTTTCTTGCATGGCAAAGGAAAGTAATTCCATCAAACGATGGGCAGTACTCTCGGGGATTGCCATTCAAATGGGGGTTATTATTTACCTTTTGTGCGTCTTGGTGGCTGGACGGAAATATACCGAAAATGCATATGTAAGCCCTTTTAATTACCTGTACTTTATTAAGGTTAGTGCCTCGCTGTTTTTGGTCTGAACAAACCAATTCATTAAACAAATAGGTGTTTTATGAAATCCAGTAGTATTCGCTTCCTACTTACTCTTTTATTGTGCACTTCTTTGTGTTTGGAATCCATTTATTAACGTTGGATTTTTCAAAAACTTTTTGCCCATAAAATAGTGCTGGTATATGCCCTCAATTTTATCCTTGCTGGCATTGTATTGATAGGAGTACAAAAAGCAACAAGGCAGGATCGGCACAAGCTGGTCGGGCTTTTTTTTTGTTGGGAAGTGCCTTAAAGTCGTTTTTTTCTTGGTTTTTTACCTGTCCTACAAAGCTAATGGCAAATGGAACAATTGAATTTTACATTTTTCACCCTTACGCCATTTCTTTTCTTTGGGCTACAGTTTTTCCTTTCAAAACAGCTTAATAATCAGTAATCTTACCCTTTTTCTTCCGAAAAAAACAGTAAATTTTCTTTTTGGATTCTGAGTAATAACTGTATTTTTGCACCGATTTTTAAGGACACTGTTTATTCGTTCGGCATGCAAAGAAAAACACTCGTTAGATTACTTGCTTTTATAGTTACACTTAGTACCTCGTTCCATGGTTTTGCTAAAGATGAGCATCCCGAAGGAGGAAAAACAAAAGAAGAGCGTAAAAAGGAAGTAAGCGAATACGTAAAGCACCACAACCTAGATACCCACGATTTTGGATTATTTTCCTACACCGATGCCGCTGGTGAACACCACCAAGTAGGATTTCCGCTCCCCATAATTTTATGGTCCGATGGGCTTCATGTGTTTTCCTCTTCCAAATTTCACCACGGAGAAGAAGTGGTTGAATCTAATGGAAAGTATTTTGCCCTAGATGCCCACACCTATAAAATCTATGAGACCGATGCTTCTGGAACACTTCATTATGGGGAAGATGGTCACCATGTAGAAAATGCAAAGCCGCTGGATCTATCCATTACCAAAAGTGTGTTTATGATTTTTGTGGTAAGCATTCTTTTGTTTTTGATCTTTAGGGGATTGGCCAAAAGTTATGTCAAGAATGGCAGTATTCCCAGCGGTGTAGGTCGTTTCTTTGAGCCTATCGTGTTGTACATCCGTGATGATATTGCTATCCCCAATATTGGTGAACGGAATTACAAAAAGTATATGCCCTATTTACTTACTGTGTTTTTCTTTGTTTGGTTCCTGAACCTTTTTGGTTTGACCCCACTGGGCATTAACGTGACCGGAAATATTGCTATTACCACCGCATTGGCCATCATTACCTTTTTGTTGACCAATTTTACAGGCACCAAAGATTACTGGAAACACATTTTTGATCCTTTGGGACACAGTATGCCCTGGATTGCTAAAATACCTTTATATATCATCCTTATCCCCATTGAGGTATTGGGAATTTTCATCAAACCCTTTTCGCTGCTCATTCGTTTGTACGCAAACAT
Organism: Flavobacteriaceae bacterium; assembly: GCA_041392175.1. GTDB lineage: Bacteria > Bacteroidota > Bacteroidia > Flavobacteriales > Flavobacteriaceae > Halomarinibacterium. Next base: position 9,409 of record JAWKMP010000024.1, read on the forward strand.
GCAAGCAGGACATATTGTATTGGGAAGCTTGTTAGGGTTGATATATATATTCCAAAGTTGGTTGGGAGGAATATTGTCCTTTGGGCTATCATTTGCCATCTCGATGATTGAGTTGTTGGTGGCATTGTTACAGGCCTATATTTTTACAATGCTTTCGGCCCTATACTTTGGATTTGCCAGTGAGACACACGAACATGCAGAGGCACACGATGGAGAAGTGCAGCACTTGTAACTAAAATTGAATGTTTAATTTTTAAATAGATATATTATGACAATTCCAACTATTGTAGGTGCAGGTCTAGCCGTAATCGGTGTAGGTATCGGTATCGGTCAAATTGGTGGTAAAGCGATGGAAGCAATCGCTCGCCAACCTGAAGCTTACGGAAAAATTCAAACAGCGATGTTGATTGCGGCAGCGCTTATTGAAGGTATTGGTTTCGCTGCGATTTTCGCCGCCTAATTCAAATCCCACATACACACCGCTGTAACGGTTGGTTATAGGGGTGTGTATTTTAAAATTAAACAAGGTATAATCAAACAACGCCCCACTTTGTGTGGGCAATGCATATGGAAAAATTAATTGGAGAATTTTCGGTAGGACTGTTTTTTTGGCAAACCTTATTGTTTATCCTTTTGCTGCTTTTATTGAGAAAGTATGCATGGAAACCTATTCTTAATGCTGTTAACGAGCGTGAAGAAGGAATCAAAAACGCGTTGCAATCTGCAGAGAATGCAAAACGTGAAATGGAAAACCTTCAGGCAGATAACGAAAAACTATTGAAAGAAGCCCGTGCAGAGCGTGATGCCATGCTTAAGGAAGCCCGTGAGCTGAAAACCAAAATGATCGAAGACGCCAAAGGAGAAGCCAAAGATGCGGCAGACAAAATGATAGCCCAAGCGCAAGCGGCCATTGAGAGTGAAAAGAAAGCTGCCGTGGCCGAGTTGAAAAACCAAGTGGCTAGCCTTTCGCTAGAAATTGCAGAAAAAGTGGTAAAAAGTGAACTTTCCAGCAAAGATAAGCAATTGAAATTGGTGGAAGATATGTTGGGAGACGCCACCTTAAACTAAACCCATTATGAGCGGAACAAGAGCAGCAATACGATATGCAAAGGCCCTTCTTCAACAAGTAGAAGATGCTTCCAAGGCAAAGAGTGTTTTTGCAGACATGCAGGACATTTCCCAAACCTTGGCCCATAGCAAGGAATTGCGCAATGTGCTTAAAAGCCCTATCATTAAAGCTGAAGACAAGAAAGAGGCCCTGTTAAAGATTTTCAGTGGTCAATCCAATGAGACAAAAGAGCTTTTCAATGTGTTGGCAAATAATCAACGTACCGACATTTTGCCCGCTATTGCCGAAAGCTATTTACAACTTTACAATGAGGCCCAAGGAGTGAAAACGGCTACCGTAACCACGGCAGTACCATTATCTGAGGAACTGGAGAAAAAGGTTTTGGCAAAAGTAGAGGCCTTAACCGGCAGTAAAAAAGTAACCATTCACAACGAAGTAGATGAATCCATCATAGGAGGTTTCATCCTTCGGGTTGGGGATTTGCAGTACAATGCAAGTATTGTCAACCAATTAGGAAACTTAAAAAGAGAATTTAGTAAAAGTATATAAAACCCTTTGGCATAGCGCCAAAATTATAGATACAAAAAATGGCAGAAGTGAAACCCGCTGAAGTTTCAGCAATCTTAAAGCAACAACTATCCGGTTTTGAAGCAAGTGCTTCACTAGACGAAGTAGGAACCGTATTGACCGTGGGTGATGGTATTGCCCGTGTGTATGGACTTTCCAATGCGCAATATGGGGAATTGGTAGAATTCGAAAATGGTCTTGAAGGGATCGTTTTGAACCTTGAAGAAGATAACGTAGGGGTGGTATTGTTAGGTCCCTCTAAAGAAATCAAAGAAGGAGCTACCGTAAAACGTACCCAACGAATTGCCTCCATCAATGTGGGAGAAGGTATTGTAGGGCGTGTAGTAAATACCCTTGGCCAGCCTATTGATGGGAAAGGTCCAGTGGAGGGAACTACCTACGAAATGCCACTTGAGCGTAAAGCCCCTGGGGTTATCTTCCGCCAACCGGTAAATGAGCCCCTTCAAACGGGAATCAAGTCTATTGATGCGATGATTCCTATTGGAAGAGGACAGCGTGAGCTGGTCATTGGAGACCGTCAAACCGGAAAAACAACCGTGTGTATTGACACCATCCTAAACCAAAAAGAGTTTTATGATGCAGGACAACCTGTGTATTGTATCTATGTTGCGGTGGGTCAAAAAGCCTCAACCGTAGCCAACATTGCCCGTATCCTTGAAGAGAAAGGGGCATTGGCGTATACGACCATTGTTGCTGCAAATGCTTCCGATCCTGCTCCTATGCAGGTATATGCTCCATTTGCGGGAGCGGCTATTGGAGAGTATTTCCGTGATACGGGTCGACCAGCATTGATCATTTATGATGATTTGTCAAAACAAGCGGTTGCCTATCGTGAAGTATCCTTGTTGCTTCGTCGTCCACCAGGACGTGAAGCGTATCCTGGAGACGTATTCTACCTTCACTCAAGATTGTTGGAACGTGCCGCTAAGGTCATTGCAGACGATGCTATTGCCGCCAATATGAATGATCTTCCCGAAAGCCTTAAGGGAATGGTAAAAGGAGGAGGATCCTTGACTGCGTTGCCTATTATTGAAACCCAAGCAGGGGACGTTTCCGCCTATATCCCTACCAACGTAATTTCAATTACCGATGGGCAGATATTCTTGGAGAGTGATTTGTTCAACTCTGGGGTGCGTCCTGCTATTAACGTGGGTATTTCGGTATCTCGTGTGGGAGGTTCTGCACAAATCAAGTCGATGAAAAAAGTGGCAGGAACCCTAAAATTGGATCAAGCACAGTTCCGTGAATTGGAAGCGTTTGCCAAGTTTGGTTCTGACCTTGATGCTGCAACCATGAACGTGATTGAAAAAGGGAAACGCAACGTTGAAATCCTTAAGCAGGCCCAAAACGATCCTTTTACCGTAGAGGACCAGGTAGCCATTATTTACGCAGGTTCCAAAAACCTGTTGCGTGCTGTTCCCGTAGAAAAGGTAAAGGAATTTGAAAGAGATTATATTGAATTATTGAATGCAAAGCACCGAAACATCCTCGATGACCTAAAAGCGGGTAAATTAACCGATGAGGTAATTGATGTATTGACTTCGGTAGCCAAGGATCTTTCATCAAGATACAACTAATATGATTAGACGCTCCCAATTTCTCTTTCACAGGGAGATGGGGAGATGTTCAGCTAAACTCAAAAGAGCAAATGGCGAATCTTAAAGAAATACGTAATAGAATTACCTCGGTAAGTTCAACCATGCAGATTACCAGCGCCATGAAAATGGTATCTGCTGCAAAGTTGAAGAAGGCACAAGATGCCATTACCGCAATGCGTCCTTATTCAGAAACATTGACCAAATTGCTTCAAAATTTAAGCGCAACGCTAGATAGTGATAGTGGAAGCAAATTTGCAGACCAGCGCGAAGTAAAAAATGTTTTGGTAGTGGCCATTACCTCCAATAGAGGTTTGGCGGGTGCTTTTAATAGCAATATTGTTAAGGAAAGCAAACGCAGTATTTCTGAAATCTATCAAGGTAAGAATGTTCATTTTGTGACGCTGGGGAAAAAAGGGAATGATATTTTAAAGAAGACAGAGAAAGTGGTGGAAAACAACAACGCCATTTTTGATGATCTTTCTTATGATCATGCAGCAACGATCGCGGAAAAATTAATGACCCTTTTTGAAGAAGGGACTTACGATAAAATGGTTTTGGTGTATAACCATTTTAAAAATGCAGCGACGCAAATTGTGATGCATGAACAATTTTTACCCATCGTGCCTTTGAAAAATGAAACGGCTGAAAGCAAGTCTACTACCGATTATATTTTTGAACCTTCAAAAGAAAAAATCGTAGAAGAATTAATTCCCAAAATGCTGAAAACCCAATTGTTTAAGGCTTTAAGGGACAGTGTGGCCAGTGAACATGGCGCCCGAATGACTGCGATGCACAAGGCTACAGACAATGCTACCGAGTTACGTAACCAACTAAAACTTCAGTACAATAAGGCACGTCAAGCGGCTATTACTGGTGAAATCCTTGAGATTGTGGGAGGTGCCGAGGCGTTGGCCGGATAATTATAGAGAATCCTATTTCAAAACCTCCCGAAAAGGGAGGTTTTTTTATACCTTTATGGCAAGACTTTTGATTTCCAATTTGCTATGAAATACCTATATCACATACTTAGCATTTCTCTATTTTTAACTAGTTTTTCCAATTGTGCAGGAGGAAAAGGATATGTCCTAGATCAAGACCCCCCTTTTACGGTCGCTTCAGCGTTTTTTCAAAACTGGGTGGCGGGAGTACAAGGAGGCGGTGCTGGTACTAAGGTGTCTATTACCCTTGAGAGCTTGGATGAACGTGTTTTAATTAAGGAGATTTATTATGGCGAAGGAGTTTCAGAAACCCAAAAAGATCCTCAAAATCAAAATAAATACACAGCCAATTTTTTAAGCCAAAATAATAGGGATGTCATTATGGACGATAGCCCTACAAAAGAATCGGCCAACACTCCTCCATTAAAATCCCCCTTCAACCTCGAAAGAAATGAAGCAGTGATAAGTTATCTTCAGAATGGGAAAATGAACTATTTTAAAATTTCAAACCTAGAAGAAAAGCCAGTCATTGCCTATCCTAGTGTTAATTCTAAAGGGATGAACTAACCTTTCAAACCTATTGTATGACCATTAAAATTATTAATACCTCTAACCATCCGTTACCCCATTACGAAACCGAAGCTTCTGCAGGAATGGACCTTAGGGCCCATCTTGAAAAAGAGATTGTATTGAAACCCCTGGAAAGGGCCCTCATAAAAACAGGGCTTTTCATAGAGCTGCCCGTGGGCTATGAAGCGCAGGTTCGACCAAGGAGTGGACTGGCCTTAAAAAAAGGAATTACAGTATTGAACACCCCAGGAACCATTGATGCCGATTATCGTGGGGAAATAGGGGTTATTCTTGTAAATCTATCCCAAGAGCCATTTATCGTTACAAACGGGGAACGCATTGCTCAAATGGTCATTTCAAAACATGAACGTGCGCAATGGGAAGAAACCATTGAGTTATCTGAGACCACAAGAGGCACCGGGGGTTTTGGAAGCACTGGAGTTGTTTAATCAAAAAGCAGTATGAAAAAAACCTTCTTTTTACTTACGTTATTTTTTACCTCTTTGATGGGCATCTCGCAAGAAGCCGAACTTGGAATCAAGGAGGCCTCTGAAGCAACCTGTAATTGTATTTCCGAAATGGATGATACGGCAGAGGAAAGCCTCGAGGAACAATTGCAAAATTGCTTTATGGTGGGATCACTTCTATACCAATTGAAAGGAATAGCAGATACAATAGCAACTGAATCCCAGACCGATAGCACTCAAACCAAAAATTACAACATAGAAATTGGCGGAAATTTACCGGTCGCCCTTCAAGATTATCTAGCTGAAAACTGTGAGTCATTCAAGTCACTTTCTTTATCCCCTTCCCCTGGTTTTTCAAACGAGCTGGTTCAAAAAGTGACCGAAGAGTCTTGCGGTTGCATAGAAAACATAAGCACTGCTTTAGTTCTTTTTGAAAAAAACGAAAAAATTCAGGATTGTATTGTAAAAGCTTTGGTTGCCGAAGACTCAAAGAATGAGATACTTTCACAAGTGGAAGCCGCCCAGGCCTTCTATAAAGAGGTACAGTTTCAACTTACAGCTCATTGTGAAGCCATGGAGAATTTATATTTTGCAAGTGATTCGCCCAAGGCCAATGCTTATTCAGACAATCCAAAAGCCATCGAATTCTATAATAAAGGAATTAGGGCCGACCAAGAAGATGATTTAAAAGAGGCCATTAAAAACTACCAAAAAGCCGTTAAGATCGATAAGGACTTTTTGTTTGCGTGGGACAATTTGGGTCTTGCCTTACGAAAAATGGACAAACTGGAAGAATCAATTGAAGCCTATAAGGAATCTTTGAGAATAGACCCAGTACATTCCATGGCTTTGATGAATATTGGGGTAGCCTACAATTACATACAAGATTTTGATAATGCCATAAAATACTATAAAATACTGGTGGAAAATTATCCTGAAGATCCCGAAGGACCTTATGGAATCTCACTGGTGTATAGAAACAAAGGAGATATAGAACAATCGTTACGGTATATTTTTGATGCCTATCGATTATATGAACAGGCCAAGTCACCTTACTTGGCAGACGCCCAGCGAATCATAGAATCTCTTTACGCAGATTTTGAAGATGAAAATAAGGTGGACACCTTTAAAAAAATTGCCAAAGAAAAAGGGATGAACCTAAAATTTAACAACTAACATGAAGATTATCGTTCCCATGGCCGGTCGCGGCTCACGGCTACGCCCTCATACATTAACAGTTCCAAAACCTCTCATTCCGGTAGCAGGCATACCCATCGTGCATCGGTTAGTGACCGATATAAGCCGTATTTTGAATGAACCCATTGAAGAAATTGCCTTTATCTTGGGAGAACCCGCTTTCTTTGGGGATGAGGTAGTGAAAAGCCTTGAAGCACTAGCGAATCATCTAGGTGCAAAAGCTAGTATTTATCGTCAATTAGATCCCAAAGGAACGGGCCACGCCATTATGTGTGCGGCACCCTCGCTTTCTGGACCCGCAGTGATTGCCTATGCAGATACTTTGATTAGGGCGACATTTCACCTAGATAAAGCGGTAGATAGCGTGATTTGGACCAAAAAAGTTGAAAACCCAGAAGCCTATGGCGTGGTCAACTTAAATGACAGAAATGAAATTGTCGAACTGGTAGAGAAACCCAAACAATTTGTAAGTGACCAAGCGGTTATTGGGATTTACTATTTTAAGGATATTGGAGTACTAAAGGAGGAACTTCAATATGTATTGGACCACGACATTATTCATGGAGGGGAATACCAAATTAATGATGGGATAAAACGAATGATGGCCAGTGGTAAAGTCTTTAAAACAGCCACGGTAGATACTTGGATGGATTGTGGCAACAAGGAGGTAACCGTAGACACCAACGGTAAAATGCTTCAATTTTTAAAAGAAGACGGTGAAATTCTTATCTCCCAGAAGGTGGTAATGGAGGATGCAACCATTTTGGAGCCTTGTTTTATTGATGAAGGCGTCACCCTTAAGAACTGTACCATTGGACCCTTGGTTTCTATTGGAAAAGGAACCAGCATTGAAAACAGCACCGTTAAAAATTCCATAATCCAATCCCATACGGTTATTAAAAATGCTACCTTAGACAATGCCATGATTGGGAATTACGTTATCTATGACGGCAATTTTACCCAAATAAGTCTTGGGGATTACAGCGAATTGAAATGAGTTATCGACTAAAAATAGGAATTCTTTTTTTCGGAATATTTTTCTCAGGACCGCTCCTTTTTTCCCAAGAAACCGAAGAGCCACCTACCGATGATTTGGGAGATGTAAGCGATTCTTTTCAGGAAAACTTTTTTGAGGGATTAAAGCAAAAAGGAATAGAAAATTACGAGTTGGCCATTGCCGCCCTCCAAAAGGCAGAAAAAGCCGCCAAAAGCAATGCTGCCCAGGAAGCCGTTGTTCATTTTGAAATGGCCAAAAATCTCATTCAGTTGAAACGATATGACGAGGCAGAAGACCGTTTAAAAAGCGTATTGCAAACCACAGGGGAACGCATTGATGTCATGGAAACCCTCTACGATCTCTATTACCAACAAAAGAATTATTCGGCAGCCATTCCACTAGTTGAAAAACTCTCCCTCAAAGACGATGATTACAAAGAAGATCTTGCCAATTTGTACCATCGAACCAAGCAATATGACAAGGCTCTGGCATTACTGGATGAGCTGGATGAAAATTGGGGAGAAAGCGTTTACAGGGATTCCCTTCGGAAACAGATTTATCAAATTACGGGAAATACCGAAGGAGCCATAAGCACCCTTGAAACCAAGATTGAAAAGAACCCAAAGAATGAACAAGATTACCTCAATTTAATATACTTGTACAGCCAGGAAGGGGATGCAGCAAAAGCTTTTGAAATGGCCAAAGCCCTTTTAAAAAACCAACCCAATTCGCAAAAGGTCCATCTTTCGTTGTATAAGTTTTATTTGGATGAAGGAGAGGTCGAAAAAGCCATAGCATCCATTAAAGTAGTATTTTCTAGTGAAGAGATTACGCAAGACGCTAAATATAAAGTCCTTTCGGATTTCCTCAATTTTGTTTCCGAAAACCCTTCCTACGAAAACCAATTGGAATCACTCATCCCGCTTTTATCGCAAAGCAATAATGGGGCTGTTTATGAGCAATTGGGACATTATTTTCTTCAGAAAAAAGACAAGACCACTGCATTGCTTTTTTTTGAAAAAGGAACTCAAAAAGACCCCGATAATTTCAGTTTACTGAAAAATACCTTATTGCTCCAAATTGATACCGGTAATAATGCCAATGCTGCGATTTTGAGTCAAGATGCATTAACTGTTTTTCCTGCTCAGGCGTTGTTGTATTTACTTAACGGAGTAGCCAACAACAACTTGAACAAACCCGATAGCGCCATAGAAAGTCTTGAAATGGGGATTGATTTTCTTCTGGATGATCCTAAAATGGAAAAGGATTTTTACGAGCAGCTAAGTAGGGCATATTCATCTAAAGGGAATAACAAGAAAGCCCAATTTTATCAACAAAAAGCCCTAGAAATAAATCTTTCCAACTAATGCCGAAGAAAACCCTTTTCATCCTTTTGACCCTTACGGTTTTCCTTTTTACCGGTTGTAAAACCACCAAAGGAGTTTCTTCAAATGGCATTAACACTTCTTTAGCCCTCGATAAATTACTTGTTTTTCATCAACAAGCCATTCCCAATTTCAACACTTTGGCTTCTAGGGTGCAAGTGGTGTATGAAGACCCCGAAAAGCAACAGTCCATTACCGTGAGCCTACGCATGGAGAAGGATAAAACCATCTGGATAAAAGCATCTATTTTGGGCATCACGTTGGCAAAAGCCATCATTACCACAGAGCGGGTGAGCTACTATGAAACCATTTCCAACACCTATTTTGATGGGGATTTTTCAGTCCTAAGCGATTGGATGGGTACTCCCTTGGATTTTAATAAGGTTCAGGCTATCCTCTTGGGGCAGTCCATTTTTACGATCAATGAAGCGCAGTACAAAACCTCTTTTGTGGCCAATCAATACAAAGTAGAGCCCAAGAAACAGCCTTTCAATTTTATTCATTCGCTTTTTTTAAATCCACAGAATTTTAAAGTAAATTCGGGCTCGGTGTCACAGCCCAACGAGCAACGGCTTTTTTCCATTCGCTATGGAGAATATCAACTCATCGATGGGAGTTACTATCCTACCGATATTTTAATAGACGCTTCTGAAAAGGACGAAAAAACGAAAATTGCCGTTACCTATAAAAACATCGATGTAAATGCCCCTGTGAGTTTTCCCTTTGAAATCCCCGAGGGCTTTGAACAAATAAAGTTGGTTCCATGAGTAGAAGAGCACTGTTCCTTTTTGGTTTTTTAGCCCTTTGGGTTGCTTTTCCTTCGTTTTCCCAGTCCAAAAAACAGCAGGAACTGGAAGAAAAACGGCAGGCACTTTTGGAAGAGATACAAAAAATCAATTCCCTTCTTTTTAAGACCAAAGGTGAGAAAAAAACAGTCCTTGCCGAAGTAGAGGACCTTGATCAACGCATTGCCACCCGGGAAAACCTCATTCGGGTAACCAATGAGCAAGCCAACTTGCTTACACGGGAAATAAATACCAACCTTAACCAAATTGACCAGTTAAAAGAAGAACTTTCCAGTTTAAAAAAGGATTATGCGGCCATGATCGTCAAGTCCTATAAAAGCAAATCGCAACAGAGCAGGATCATGTTCTTGTTGTCTTCCGAAAACTTTTTGCAGGCCTATAAACGTATCCAGTACATGAAGCAGTACACCAAGTTTCGGAAGAAGCAAGGAGAGGAAATCAAGGAAAAAGCCGCTACCCTTCAGGAATTGAACACAAATCTTATTCAGCAAAAGAAGGACAAGCAACAGTTAATTTCCGAGAATAAAAAAGAAAAGGAAAAACTGGATGAAGAGAAAAAAACACAGCAAGCATTGATTGCCTCCCTCAAACGCGAGGAAGGGAAATATGCCAGCCAGATAAAGGACAAGCAAAAAGAAGCCGATCGACTACAAAAAGAAATTGAAGCCATTATTAAAGCGGCCATTGCGGAAGCCAACAAATCTTCTGGAGTAAAAACTACGACTAGTTCGTCAAGCACTTTTATATTAACTCCAGAGGCAAAGCTACTGGCCAAAGACTTTAAAAACAACAAAGGGAAATTAATCTGGCCCGTTGAAAAAGGGAGGGTGATTACCCCTTACGGGAAAAGGCAAAATCCACAATTTCCCAATGTGATGGAGGACCATAACGGGGTAGAAATCATTACCGAGCCCAATGCCAAAGCAAGGGCTGTGTTTAACGGAGAAGTTATCCAGATACAACAGTTAAAAGGAGCCAATAAGGCTGTCTACATTAGGCATGGAGAATATATTACCCTGTATGTAAATTTGGCCACAGTATCGGTTAAAAAAGGGGATAAAGTAACTACGAAGCAGGAGATTGGGACGGTATTTACCCACCCTACCACCGGAAGGGCCACCTTAAAGTTTTTTGTCTACCAAAACGCCCAAAAAATGAACCCCGCCGATTGGGTGTACAAAATGTAAATTAGTTACAACAGTTTTCGCCTTCTGCATCTTTAATGCCTGCTTTTTCCAAAATAGTACTCAATAGGCACCAATTAGTAAAAGAGGATTGCAATAAATTGGCCCCTACAAAGGCAGTAAACCAAAGCCAGTTAATGTTTACATAAATGGCCAATAAAATACTGATGAGCACAAACGTTCCCGCTACAGCATGTATGATTCTTGTTTTCATTAGGAATTGATTTTTTCAATGTTAATACTTGCCACGTGAATGGTTGAAGCCGATTCCCGTTTTGCGTTTTCTTTTTCTACCAAATCGAAAAAAGTAGCTACTTTCTCTTTTTTTAGAAAGGCATAGAACAGCACGGATTCGTTCTCGTTCATTTCCGAACCGAACCAGTTATTCTCTATAGAATCCATGGTGGCATCCCTGTAGCCTGTTACATGTTTATATGAAAACGTGGTAACCTCAGCCTGTTTGAGCAACTGCTTGATTTCTTTTTCAAAAGCAGTAATAGCGGTAATGATTAATAGTTTCATAGCTTATTATTTTAAATTTTTCTCCCATTTTTTCCGTTCAGTGATATAATAGATCAAGGGAACCACAATAAGGGTTAATAGCGTAGACACAATGGCTCCGGCAACCAATGAGATGGCCAGCCCTTGAAAAATAGGGTCAAATAGGATGATAGAAGCTCCAATGACTACTGCTCCCGTAGTTAACAAAATTGGGGTGGTCCTCACGGCACCTGCTTCAATAATGGCTTGTTTCATGGGGATGCCATCGTTTAATCGAATTTCGATAAAATCGATAAGCAGTACCGAGTTTCTTACCATAACCCCTGCAAGGGCAATCATTCCAATGAAAGACGTTGCGGTAAAGAACGCCCCTAAGATCCAGTGACCCAGTACAATTCCCACCAAGGATAACGGGATGGCCACCATCATGACAATGGGGGTTTTAAAGTTTTGGAACCAACCCACAATGAGCATATAAATAATGATGATCACGACCAAAAAGGCAGCGCCTAGATCCCTAAACACCTCTAGGGTAATTTGCCATTCCCCATCCCATTTTATGGTGAAGTTGTCTTCTGAATCGGGTTGTCCAAGGTACAATTCACCAATGGAGTAGCCTTTGGGCAATTCTATTTGTTGTAATTTTTCATTCATACCCAAAATGGCATACACCGGGCTTTCGAGTGCTCCGGCCATATCGGCCAATACATATACCACTCTTTTTTGGTCTTTTCTATAGATGGTATTTTGAAGTGTTCCTTCCTTCACTTTTACCAAATCACTCACCGGGATGACGTTGCCCTGACTGCCTCTAATTTTCAAGTTTTCAATATCCTGAAGGGAGGTTTTATTGGCGTCATCCAAGGAAAGTACAATTCCTACCGGGTCCACGGAAGTTTCGTCATACAAGGTCGAAATGGGCATTTCCCGAAGCAAATAGGTTAAATTGCCCACTACTTGTTGCGGCGCGACACCATTGAGCATGGCTTTTTCCCTGTCAATTTCCAGGGTATACTCCACCTGTGGAGCTTCCACCATCCAATCGGTATCCACCACATCTGGCGTGTTCTCTAGTATCGTTTTTACTTGGTTGGCCACTTTTATCTGTTCGGCATAATTAGGGCCATAGACTTCGGCAACCAGAGTAGATAATACAGGAGGCCCGGGAGGTACTTCCACGATTTTCACATTGGCGCCATATTTTTTTGCGATGTTTTGAACCTCTGTCCGTACTTCTTTCGCAATGTCGTGGCTCTGCAAATCCCTGTCTTCTTTGTGTAATAGATTTACTTGGATATCGGCCATATTGCTTCCCCCGCGCATGTCGTAATGACGCACCAAACCGTTAAAAGTGATGGGGGCCGAAGTACCTATGTAATTTTGATAATTCACTACCTCTGGAACGGTAGAGAGGTATTGGGCAATTTCCTTTGCAACCACAGCGGTTCGCTCCAGTGTGGTTCCTTCGGGCATATCAATGACCACTTGAAACTCGTTTTTATTATCAAAGGGGAGCATTTTCACGGCTACCGATTTGGTGAAAAACATAAGCATGGAACCAAATAACAACACTAGGGTTACCAAAAACATGAGGTTTCGTTTTTTGGAATTATCCAATAAGGGCTGCTCAATTTTTTTGTAAAGTTTAAAAATCCAACTAGTTTCCAAGCCTTTTTCTTCTTTGTGCTCTTGCGTATCTTTCTCGCGCAGCAGGTGATATCCCAAATAAGGGGTTACGGTCAAGGCCACAAATAGTGAGAGCATCATGGCAATGGACGCACCAATGGGCATTGGACTCATATATGGCCCCATCATTCCCGAAACGAAGGCCATGGGAAGGATGGCTGCAATTACCGTAAAAGTGGCCAGGATGGTTGGGTTTCCTACTTCATTAATGGCATAAATAGCCGCTTGTTTAAAGGGTAAACGCTTCATTTTAAAGTGCCGGTGCATATTTTCGGCAATAATGATGCTATCGTCCACCACAATTCCCACAACAAAAACCAAGGCAAATAGGGTAATTCGGTTTAGGGTGTATCCAAGCATATAATAGCTAAAAAGAGTGAGGGCAAATGTGAGCGGCACCGAAAAGAATACCACTAAGCCCCCACGCCATCCCATGGCCAGCATCACAAGAATGGTTACGGCTAAAATGGCCACTCCCAAGTGAAGCAATAATTCACCCACCTTGTGGGATGCAGTTTCCCCATAGTTTCGGGTTACTTCCACGTGTACATCGGAAGGAATCAAGTTCTTTTTTAATTGACTTACATGCGAAAGGATTTTTTCGGAAATCTTCATGGCATCGGCTCCTTTCACCTTTGCCACCGAAATGGTCACGGCAGGGTATTCCGATTTAAATTCAGGGAATTTTTCATTGGCCTTTCCATAGCCGAATGACACATAATTTTGGGGTGTTTGTGGGCCATCTTGAATAGAAGCAACTTGTTTAAGGTATACAGGCATGTTTTTATGGACGCCAATGACTAGGTTTTCTACATCCTCGATGGTGGTTAAAAATTTTCCAGTAGTGATGAGGTATTCCGTGTCATTTTGAACAAAACTACCCGATTGGGAACTTCCGTTATTGGCCTTAATCATTTGCATAATGCCCAAGGCATCAACTCCGTTTTCGGCCATTTTATCTTTGTCGAGCACTACCTTAAGTTCGCGGGTCCTTCCGCCAATTTCCTTGGTAATGGAAACGTCCTTTACCTTTTCAATTTCATTGGTTACCTCTTCGGCAATCTGCCGAAGTTGGAAATCGTTGTAATGTTCGCTCCAGAGAGTGAGTCCCAACATAGGCACATCGTCTATTGAACGTGTTTTTACCATAGGCTGCATCACTCCTTCGGGAAACATGTTTTGATGCTTCATCAATTCGTCATAGAGCTTTACATAGGAGTCTTCCGTGTTTTCCCCCACATAAAACTGAACCACCATCACCGCTTGCCCATTCATGGCCATGCTGTGGATGTGCTCAACACCTTTAATATTCCCTATGATTTTTTCGAGGGGCTTTAACACCCTACTTTCCACTTCTTCGGGGCTCGCTCCTGGATAGCCTACCATGACGTCTGCCATGGGCACATTGATTTGGGGCTCTTCTTCCCTGGGGATGAGAAAGGAGCTGTATGATCCAATAATCATCAAGGCAACCATCAAGAGAATGGTTAACTTCGAATTGATAAAAAAATGAGCAATCTTGCCGGATATTCCTTCTTGCATGGTACTAATTTTTACGTTTACAGTTGCTTGGGTTTTGGCTATTGAACCGAAACTTTTGCTCCATTAAATAATTTCCCTTCGGCACTGGTGATATAGGACTCTTCTTTTGATAATCCAGACAGCACCTCCACTTGATCTCCAATGGTTTTCCCTATGCGCAACCATCGCAAAATGGCCACATTGTTATTGCCAAGGGTATATACCCCGGTCAATTGTCCTTGACGTACCAGGGCGCTTTCGGGAACATACAAGGTAGGCTCATTGGTATTTTTTTCCTTTTCGATAGGGAACTGAACGTTCACAAACATCCCCGATAGAATGGGGGCATCGGTTTTTTCCAAAGCAATTTTCACCAGGTATTGACCTCCTGTATTTTTGGCCGAAATACTTACCTCCGCCACTTTTCCCGAAAGGGATTTGCCAATGGATTTTGCCACGACGGTTACATTGCTATCTTTTTTGATCTTGGAAATTTCGGTTTCTGGAACCATCGCAACCACTTCAAAACTACCGGGTGTTTCCATAGATATTAAAGGCATTCCGGGGTTGGCCATGTTTCCTTCTTCAATGTTTTTACCAGTGATAACCCCACTAAAAGGCGCTGTAATATTGGCATAGGTAAATTGCGCCTGGATTTCATTTTTCATTCCTTTGGCACCTTCCAATCTTGCTTTGGCCATTTCGTATCGTGCGGTCATATCGTCCAGTTCTTTTTGGGAAGCACTATTTTCTGCAAAGAGGTTCTGAAACCGTTCATAGTCTTTTTTGGCATTGTTGAAGGCAGCGGTAGCCTCTGTAATGCTTGCATTTACTTGTGCCAACTTTGCTTGCAAATCGGTGTTGTTAATGGAAACAAGCAATTGGCCTTTGGAAACCTTATCACCTACTTTTACATACACTTTGTTTACAAAACCCATCATTCGGGTGCTTAGGTCGGCACTGTTAACCGATTGAATTTTTCCACTCACAGTCAAGAAAGGCGAATTGGACGGGTCTGCAAGGGTATTTACCGTAACGGGGATGGGTTGTGCATTATCGAGTGCCAGTTTTTCTTCATGGTCACCACAACTGGATAGTGCGATTACTAAAGCAAGAGTAAATGGGATATATAATTTTTTCATCTTAGTATTTATTCTTTGGTTAAAAATGCTACGTATGCTTTTGCGTAGTTGTATTGAAATATGGTTTGATAATAGTCTAATTGTTTTTGTGCGTATTGGGTTTCGGCCATTAAAAGGTCGCTTGTTTTTTCTAGGCCTTCTTTGTAGCGATTGCTTCTTATGCGAAGGGATTCTTGGGACTGTTCCAACGCCAATTTGGAAAGCTGAAGGCTATTTTCGGCATCCTGAAGCATGCGCTGGGCTTGGTTTAAAGCCACTTGACTTTCCATTTTGTACTGTTCCAATTCCAATTTGGATTTTTCAAAGGAAGCCTTGCTTTTTTGTGTTTTGGCGAAGCGTTGTGCTCCTTCTAGGATATTCCAGCTCAGGCTCGCTCCTACTAGGTATCCGTTTGCATCTGCCTGAAAAACTTCGTCATCGTACAATTCATAGCTTCCGAAGGCATTTAAACGAGGAAGAAAATTCATTTTTTCTGCCTTGAACATGTTCTCATAGGCTTGTGAAGCATATTCCATGGCCTTGATATCGGCCCTTTCATTAGATAATTTTGATAAGGAAGTTGGCAGCCCATCGACCGATAATGAATCGGATGGGTTTAAAAGTGAAAAGGTATTGTCATTGATTAAAACCGAAAGGTAATTGGACGCATTTTTTACGTTGCTTTTGGCATATTGCAATTGGTTTTCCACTTCAGTTACACGCACTTCCACCGCCAATACATCCGACTTTTGAAGATACCCTTGCTTAAAGCTGTTTTGGGCCAAAGTTAGATTGGAAGTTGCGGCTTCTTTGGCTTTTTCAAGGACTTCCATGGCTTTATAAGCTAGTTGCAATTGCATATAGGCTTTTTGGGTTTCCAAGGCTACGTAATCCTTGGTGCGTTCCCATTGTAATTGAGTGGCTTCATATTTTGCCCCTGCTGCTTTTCTTTGGAACAGCCCATCCAAGTTAATAAGCGGCTGCTGTACTTCAATTTTTGTAGCAAAATTGGTGGTTTGTTCAGGATCGTTCAATAATTGAGGATTGAAATCGCTTTGTGAAATGAGCTCTTGGTTCAGTTTGGAGCCAAACGCCATCAATGGATTGTTGGTGGTGATCCCAGTGTAGGATGCCGAGATATTGGGAAGAAAGACGGCACGGGTTTGACGGTAATCTGCCTTGCTTTCGTTAACCTGCTCCCCTACAATTTTTAGGTTGTTGTTGTTTTCCAATGCTTTGGAAACCGCTTCCTCCTTGGAAATCCAAGTAACCTCTTGGGCTATTGAGGCAGTCCCCAAAAACAGAAAAATGATATATAGGTATTTCATGTTGTTTTTATTTTGGGCAAATATAGCGGGAGCGATATAGACGAGTCAGTAACCTTTGTTACCAAAAAAAAAGCCCTCCATGGAGGGCCTTTCAGAAGACAATCAAAAGGGTTCAATGTTGGGGTTTTCTTGTGCCTCCATGCCCTCCAGCCACCACAATCATTATTTTGATGCTTAGGTAAATGAACTTGAAGAGTTGAATGATGGGATTCATCATTTTAAATCGTTGGTATTTTGAGATACGTTGTGTCATAATGAGTTGTTTTTTTATTCGGGGATCAACCACCAAAAGGGTTTCATTTTCGCTTTGTAAATAAAGGCATAGTGCAGGGCTAGTTTAAGCCAGTGTCCCGCTAGGCCAATTTCGCCGAAGGTCTTGCCCAATTTTCTTCCTTGAGAATCTGGGAATTTTTGATAATCGGGAACAATGGGGTAGGTTGTAATGCTTATGCCGCTCCCTTGGGTCATTCCATAACCCGCCGAGGCAATACAAGCTGCCCCCATATTTCCCAGTGATCCTTTGTGATGCAAGGATTCTTGTTTGTTTCTTATGGAATCAATAATGTTATCTGCCACCAGTTTGGCGGTAATTCCAGAGGGCATACCGGTTCTGGGGGGTGAGGGGAATATTTCGGTGCCATTTTTACTTTTCCGTGGTTTTGAAATACTGTGTGGCGGGGCAAAAGCAATTCCTGGGGCAAAGATATTTTTATAATTGGGGTTTTGATAGGTTTCTGGCCAGTCTTGAACTGTCCATTGTTCATAGGGTTTTGGGGTGTAGTCTGCATCCACGATCATAAACCCTTTAAAAAGCTTTTCGGTAATATCTGCCTTGTTTTTGTCGAAGGCTTTAAATCCATGGCCGGAAAAGGAGGGAATCAACATAGCAAAATCGAAGGGTTCTGTTTTGGTTTCGCCGTCTAAATTTTCGTATTGGGCGATTCCTTCTTCAATTTTATTGACTCCCGCACCAAGAATCCACTTAATGCCACGATCTTCAAAAATCATTTCCACCATTTCACTGGATTTCATGGTCATGCTTCCGTAGCTCATCAACATCCCGTCCATACCAAAGTCGCCCAGTTGGTATTCATTTGAAATCCAGGTAATTTCGGCATTATCCCGCACCTTATGTCTTCGTAATTCTTGCTCCACGTTTAAAATGTATTCAAAAGCGGCTCCTTGGCAAGTGGCCTTTGCATGCCCTGTCCCAATGAGAATTTTAGCCTTCTTTCCCTGTTTCATTTCTTGGATCAAACCGTTCAGCCCTTCCCAGGCATGGTCTGCATGGGTATAAGTACAAACAGAGTAGGTTTTATGTTGTCCAGGGATGAGACCTTCCGTAGCTTCAAAATTAAGTTTGGGACCTGTAGCATTGATGAGGTAATCGTAAGTTACTTTTTCTTGTTCGCCTTTTTTTTCTCCCACCACGTATTCAACTTGAACATAGGGTTTTTGGTTTTCAGAATCCCCTTCGGGATAGAAACTAACCGCTTTGGCTTGCTTAAAACCAATGTTTTTCTTTTTGTAGAGAGGTGCTAAAGGGAACAGGATTTCTTTGGACTTCATTCTACCTATCCCTACCCAAATATTTGAAGGAATCCACTGGTAGTTACTGTTGGGAGAGACCACCAGCACTTCGTGTTCTTTTGACAGTTTCCTGCGCAAATGCGAGGCCGCTACGTGACCCGAAATACCGGCTCCCAAGATGACAATTTTGGACATACTTTTTGATTTTTTGATAAAAGTATCTTAAGCAGTAAAACCCTACAGTTACAATTGTTACAAAGGGTTTTCGAGGGAATTTTTAATGTTCCCCATAGCCCACATCGTCCATTTTTCCTTTAAAAACCCGGTATTGAATGATTATGTAAATAACCACAAGAATCAAGGCAATAAAAAACCAATTCAATCCCGCTGAAAGTCCATACTCATGTGCAGCAACATTATAAATGTTCAATGAAGGATTGACAGTGTTGGTAGATGGAAGCACATTGGGAAAAATAGAAGCAGCGCTGGATGCAAATCCTCCGGCGAGGAATAAGCTGGAAAACAAAAACCCCACGCCATCTTTTTTAAAGTATTTCACCTTGAATAACCCAAACAGCCCAGTAAAAGTAATGACCGGGAAAATCCACAACCATGGATAAGCAATAAAATTATGAAAAGGCTTGGGTTCTATAATGTGCCAAACCAATAAAGAAGTGACTACTAAAATAAAGAGTACAAAATTTAATCGAAACACTACCTTTTTTAGAGAGGGATTGATGCTTGCGTTGGTTTTAAAAATAATCCAATTAGCCCCATGAATGGTCAATGCTACCACGCCTATTAGCCCAAGAAGAAGAGTAAACCAATCAATAATGCCTAAGTGTTCTGCACTAGGGCTAAAAGTGGGATTCCATAGCGGTAAAAAGAAGTATTGGGCTTCATGGGCAGAAACTCCATTGGTAACCATTCCCAAATTAACCCCTCTTATTACATTCCCGAGGGCAATTCCAAAAAATAGTGCCAGTAACAAGCTTGCAATCCCAAAGGCTTTATCCCAAATAAGTTCCCACATGGGATGATGTACTTGGCCTCTTAGCTCCAGCCCAATAGCCCTAAATATAAGCAACCACAAAATCATGATGAGCGGAAGATAAAACCCGCTAAAAGAAGCAGCGTACAAAGTAGGGAAAGCAAAAAACAACACCCCTCCAGCTGCAATGATCCAGACTTCATTGGCGTCCCAAAAAGGGCCAATGGCCTTGGTAATGGATTTTTTGTCTTTTTCGGATTTAGCAAAAAACAAATGTATAATTCCAGCGCCAAAATCATAGCCATCCAAGATGACGTAAACTCCTAGCATGACCATTAACACAATGTACCAAAATAATTCCATAGCTTATTCTTTTATAAGTTGAGGTCCTTTGTTGATAATCTTACCCACCAGCATTAAGAATAATAGCCCTAGTAACAGATACAGCCCAATGAACCCTAGTAATGTGAATAGGGTATTTCCTGAGGAAACCGTGGGGGAAGCACCTTCGGTGGTTCGTAACAAATTATATACTAGCCAGGGTTGCCTTCCCAGCTCGGCGGTGTACCAACCGGTGGTATTGGCAATGTAGGGAAAGGGAAGCATAAACAGTAAAGACCATAATATCCATTTGGTTTTATATAATTTCTTTCGGAACAATTGAACAACAGCAACAAGCATGAGCCCAATAAATAGGGTTCCTAACCCCACCATAATATGGTAGGCATAGTACAGACCGGGAATATTGGTTGGGTAATCTTGTTCGGAAAATTCATTCAACCCTTTAATTTCTGCATCCCACTCTTGGTAGGTCAAAAAACTCAAGATGTTGGGAACGGCAATTTTATTGTCTAGTTTTTTCTCCAACATATTGGGTTGTCCAATCAAAATAATTTCTGAACCGCCCTCTTCCGTTTCAAAAATTCCTTCTATAGCCGCAAAAGTGACCGGCTGGTGCTTTACCACATTTTTAGCGGTCCAATCTCCCGTAGGGAACGCTACAATGACACTCGAAATAAAGCCAAAAATAACCCCTGTTTTTACGAATAATTTTCCAAATTCATGGTGTTTGTTGCTTAGGAGATAAAAAGCCCCTATCGCCGAAACCACAAAAGAACTGGTCACAATTGATGCAGCCTGATTGTGTAAATACGAAGGCCATAGCCAAACATTGGAGAACAAAGCCCCAAAATTGTTGAGGACAAATTTCCCGTTTTCAAGCACTTCGTATCCCACTGGATGTTGCATCCAGGAATGGGTGGCGATGATCAAAAACCCACTGGCCCAAGAGCCCAAGAATACCAAGAAGCCTGTTATGAAATGTAGCTTGTGACCCAATAGTTTTTCGCCAAACAGGAATAGTCCTAAAAAGGAGGATTCCAAAAAGAAAGAAAACATCCCTTCCATGGCGAGTGTTTGACCAATGATACCACCGGTAAGTTCAGAGAATTTTGCCCAATTGGTCCCAAACTGAAATTCCATAGGGATTCCGGTCACTACGCCCATGGCAAAATTGAGGGCAAAAATTTTCATCCAGAACTTGGCCGCATCGTTGTATTTTTCAATTTGAGTTCGAAGGTATTTCCACTTAAAATAGACAATCATTAACGAAAGCCCCATGGTTAATTGTGGAAATAAATAATGAAATGTGATAGTGAACGCAAACTGGATCCTATCGTAAAATAACATGTCTTCCATAGTGGCAATTTAGTTTTCCAAAAATACAAAGCCCATTCCTTTCATAGTGTAACATTCATTACTTTTGGAAAGATTGGGCATGAAAACCTATTAGATTGCCCTGCTATAATTTGTAGTTTATCCCTAAAATCCAATATAGTGTTTCACTAACCTTTTCTTCATAAATAATATCATCAACAGCATATTTTATATTGTTTTTTGGGAGTACATAAGTGGGCAAAACCAAAAAAGAGAAAGACTTGTGTTCATACCAGAATGGGATACTAAAATCGATGGCCATTAAGTTGAAAACCTCAGCTTCAATTATCTTTCCATTTGCAATGGAAGGAGAACCATTGCCTTGCCCTTGTGTTCCGCCTTTAGTTATAACATACTGTTCATAAAAGGTTTGAGAGCCAAAATACAACCCTACCGCTGGAGAGATCTGAAGTTTTTTATTGTTGGATATAAAATCATGACTTACTTCCGTTGATAAAACAAGATCCGATTCCTCCATATTAAAATAATAGCTTCCTGTCACGCTTAGACGGGCAATATTAAAATTATAATTTAATGACGCCGTTACATCTGCGATAATTTCTGAAATCACATTATTACTTTCCTCATTGAAAAAGTATTTTGTAAAGGAGAGATCCGCGTCTATCTTCTTGACCGCAAACCCAAATCCGGCATTGATTAGAATTACATCTATTTGTTGATTAGGGACGCTATAGGAAAATGAACTTCCTCCATAAAAACCAGATTTGTGGTGATAGGTTACAGAAGGATAAAAATAAGGAGCTTGAACAGAATCTTTTCTCCCCAAAAAAACGGTTTCGCTTACAAAACTTATATTACTTGAAAAAAAAGAAGGAGCTTCTTGTTTCAAATCTAAAGAATCCGCGGGTTTTTGAAAAAGATTAGAGATATTAACCTGACATATGGATGATGGGCCTAAATAGGAAAAAAGAAGAAAAGGAACCCATCTGAAATAGTTACCTTTCATAGCAAAGATTTTTTGTGAAGAACAAGGGAAGGACTTAAAAAATAAATCCTTCCCATTTCAAATTAATTGCCTTTTTTCAGAGCTTGTTTTTTAATAGGGGGCTTTTTTTGGACCTTACTTTTAACCATATTCCTTTTGGCTTCATTTTTACGAAGTTGGTAGGTGTTTTTAAACTCTTCACCATTCATGTTTATACACTCTCCATCCTGGAGTCTTAATTGTTCTTGGTTTCGGGTTTGATAAGTACCATCCGGGCGTAAAATAATTCCATTACCAAGGTTTTGTTCATTTTCCAGCCTATTTTGAAATTGATTTCGTATTTGAAAAACCTCTCCTTCAACCAACATGTAATGAATTCTATTTTGATTTCGTTCTTGTATTTGAGGCTGTGTTAAACCCTTGTTTTCCTGTTGAATTTTATATCGATATTGGTATTCATTTCGATATAAAATACCGTCTTGATCTAAACATTCCCCGTTTTGCATTTTTAACTGCTCGCGATTCCTGGTTTGGAAAGCACCATTAGTGTTTAATGTTGTCCCATCATTTAATGTTATTTTGTCTTTCAATCGTATTTGATCGCGATCTCTTATTTGAAGTACATCTCCATTTACAAACATGAACCGTTCTTGGCTTTGAAAGTTCCCTTTGGTATCATCTTGCGCATTGATAGCCATCGCTCCTAGAGCAATGAATGCTATCGATAAAATTAATTTTTTCATGGTTTCCATGATTTAATGT
>JAWKMP010000025.1:0-32075 GCA_041392175.1 Flavobacteriaceae bacterium
CTATTCAAGGGAGTGGTAAGGACAATGCGTATTTTGTCTTGTTTGAGTACATAGCTCACCTCATCCCTGGATCCGGTTTCAAGCCCCTTATACGCATAGGATTGAAACCCGAAGGCGGTCTTGTAGAAATGAGCCGATTGCTTGGCGTTTCCTACATAAAATTCTACATAATCGGTTCCTAAGAGGGGAAGAAAGTCTTCGGCCCCTTCAAATATTTTTTCTAAACCGTAGTTTACTGATGTTACTTCTTTTGCCATGACGTACTATTTATTCTAGCCAAGATTTATGATACTCCTCATCGGCAATGCTCATTGCCTCTTCGGTTACTTTTAAGGGTTTGAAGGTATCGACCATCACGGCCAATTCCTGGGTGTCTTTTTTTCCAATGCTCCTTTCGGTAGCCCCGGGGTGTGGCCCATGGGGTATTCCTGCTGGGTGCAACGAAATATGTCCTGCTTCGATATCGTTTCGGCTCATAAAATCGCCATCCACATAGTACAGTACTTCATCGCTATCAATATTGCTATGGTTATAGGGTGCAGGAATACTCTCTGGATGATAATCATACAAACGGGGCACAAAACTACACACCACAAAGGCGGCCGTTTCAAACGTTTGGTGCACAGGTGGTGGTTGGTGGATACGTCCTGTAATAGGCTCAAAATCGTGAATGGAAAAGGCATAAGGATAATTGTACCCATCATAGCCAACCACATCAAAAGGGTGCGTGGCATAGACCATTTCAATAATTTCGTCTTGCTTCTTAATCTTCATCAAGAAATCCCCTTTTTCGTTGTAGGTTTCCAATTCCATGGGCTTTCGGATGTCCCTCTCACAAAAGGGGGAGTGTTCCAGCAATTGCCCAAACCAGTTACGGTAACGTTTGGGTGTGTAAATGGGGTGGTAGGATTCCACGATGAAAAGGCGGTTGTCTTCGGTATCAAAATCTATTTGGTAAATCATCCCACGGGGAATCAACAAATAATCTCCGTAGGAAAAATCGAGGTTTCCCAAGAAAGTGCGCAACTTTCCGCTTCCTTTATGGATAAAAAGGAGTTCGTCTGCATCGGTGTTTTTATAAAAGTATGCCCGAAGGGACTTTTTGGGTGCTGCCAAAATGATATTGCAGTCGCTATTGGTCAAAACTGTTTTCCGGCTGTCCAAATAATCATCTTCGGGGGGTACTTGAAATCCCCTGAAACGATAGGATTTCATATTGTTTGCCTTGGCCACTTTGGGTGCCACGCTGTACTGGTTTTTTATCTCCTTTACTTGCGTAGGTCTGTTTTCGTGGTATATGTTACTATACATTCCGTCAAAACCAATGGTCCCAAAAAGTTGTTCGGGATATAAGGATCCATCAGGTTTTCGGAACTGTGTATGGCGTTTGGGAGGTATTTTCCCAAGGGTATGATATAATGGCATAATCTTCTAATTACTGTGGTTAATTTCTGCTTTACTTTACCCTATAGCAAATTGCTTCTAAGGTACGGGTTTTTGCCCAGTAAGAGTCACTCTGGATTTCTTTTTATCAGAAATTTAAGAAGGGAAAGCAAATATTTCCAAGGTTTGTTTGCCATACCACAAATATCGTAAAAAAAGTGTTCCAAAAGGGTCAAAATCCCTAAAATCGAAACCCTGCGCTTACATACCAAATATCCTCACCCCGGTCTGGTGAATAGGAATATTTCAATTCCATAGGGCCCAGAAAAGTCTCTAGGCCATAGCCCAGCGCAATCCCTGAATAGTGGATTTCATTAATCCAGTTACCCTTGCCAAATAAATCATCTCCCACGTTGGCTATATTTCCAGAAAGCAATAGATGGTTCTTTTTGGCAAATTCATAATCCAATTCCAAGGTTGTTTTTAAATACGTGTCCCCCCTTAGCTCCAAAGCGTCATAACCATACATGGGGATGAGATTGGTGGTAGGGACAAAGCCATAGCCTCCCAGAAAAAAATCCAAAGAACGGGTGGTTTTACTTCCTATTTTCACTCCTCCTTCGGTAGTAATGTTTGCCGAAAACCGATTTCCTACCCTTTTTGCATAGCTCAATTTTGCCTTGGCGATAGAAAAAGGTTCAAACTCGTCATTCTTCCCATGGGAAAACAAATACCAGTGAAAATCGCCTTCAAAGGATAGGCCATTGCTTGGGAAAAACTTATTATCGAAGGTATCGTATTTCAAATCACCAAAGGCACTGAAATAATTCGAGTTTTCAAACAACGTCCTAGGGTTATTGTTTTCATCCAGGCCAATGGTTTGCGATAAATACCGGAGCCATTTGTGCTCTGCCCCAAGCCCCAGTTGAAATACCCTTCTAAAAACGGTTTGCAAATAGACTTTGTTGGTCAAATCTTCATATTCCAAGCTAATTTTGTTCAACTGAAAATCACTTGGAATTTCTATCTCCCCTTCCACAAAATCAATCCCTACGTTTTTCTCAAAAAAGCGGTAATTCGAGGTAAGACCAATACTCCAATAATACCCTTTGTCTATGTAATAATTGAAATTATAGCGAAGGTTGTCTCCTGCAATGATATCCAAGGAAGCCACATCGTTGTTGGTAAAAAGGCGTTTTCGGGTAAGGTTAAGGAGCCCTGCCGATTTATAAAGATCATCATAATGGGCAGCCAGCCTTATAGTAGTACGATATCCACTTTCCCTTACGTGAAAGATGAGGGTATAACTTCCCTCTTTTAAAGGATTATTGACAAAACGGTAATCAATCCCGGCAAAATTTCCTGTGGCAGAAAGATTATTGACCCCATCATTAAAATCCTGATAGCTTATTTCTGAAGGGGTTTTCAACTTCAACTTTCCCAAAATATAAGACCTTGTGTATTTTTCGTTGCCCTCTACGATTACCTCCTCAATAAATAGGGACTCCTCATTATTAAAGTGGATTTTTTCTTTTAGAGCAGGTTTTTGCTCCATGGCAATGGCTTTAAGGGCTTCCAAAAAGGGAGCTGCGGCTTTTTCCCCTGCATCGATAATCTGTCTTCCCTCATCAAAAGAAACCACCGAAAAGTCCTGGATATCGGGCTTAATGTAGATATCGGTTTTCTTTCGCTTGGCACCCATGCTTTCAATGGTTCGGTAATTATTTACCTGAAGCAGCACATCCAAGGCAGATCGCAATTGATCCCTGTTCCGTAGGGTATCCTGTACATCGGCACCTATAATAATGTCGGCCCCCATGGCACGTACTTCATCTACGGGATAATTATTTACCACACCGCCATCCACATAAATAGTATTGTCTATGGTTACGGGGCTAAACAAGGAAGGAAGGGCACCACTGGCCGTAATGGCCCGGGGCAAATACCCTTTTTTAAAAATAACTTGTTTCCCTTTTTCTACATCGGTCGCAATGCAGAGAAACGGGGTGGGAAGTTGACTGAAATCATCCACATCCTTTACATGGATCAATAACCGGGAAAGTAAATTGTAAATATTCTGTCCTCTGGAAATCGCCGATGGGAAACGCAGTTCAAAATTATCAAACGGAAAAGTCAAGGCATATTTTTCATCGTCTTCCTTTTCATAGAACGTTTTGGCCCTTCGGGGCACGTCATCCTGTATTAAGGTCTCAAAATCGAGCACACTAAAGATAGAGTCCAGTTGCTGTGCCGAATATCCCGAGGCATACAACGCGCCAATAATGGCTCCCATACTGGTACCCCCAATATAATCAATGTGAACGCCTGCTTTTTCAATTTCCTTTAGCACTCCAATATGCGCCAACCCTTTAGCTCCACCCCCACTCAACACCAATCCTACCTTTAGGTCCTTTTGAGGCAACGAGTCTTTTTGGGCTGTAACTAATGCCGAGAAAAAGAAGAATAGTATGATCAATAATTGTTTCAAAGGGTATTTTGAAAGTGTATCATTATTTTCTTTGCGCGATGCGCTCCTACCAATGCCTCCAATTCATCAAAACTGGCCTCACCAATGCGTTTGGCACTCTTAAAATGCTGCAACAATTGGGTGACTGTCTTTTCTCCTATCCCAGGGATGGTTTCCAAAGTGGTATTCAGTGCATCCTTACTCCGCTTGTCCCGATGAAAGGTAATTCCAAATCTATGCGCTTCGTTCCTCAATTGCTGGATGACCTTTAGGGTCTCCGATTTTTTGTCCAAATACAAGGGTATGGGATCATTGGGGTAAAACAATTCCTCCAGCCGCTTGGCAATTCCTACAATGGCAATTTTTCCTCTTAATTGCAGGGTATCCAAACTTTTCAACGCTGAAGAAAGCTGTCCCTTTCCCCCATCTATGATGATAAGCTGGGGCAAAGGTTGCCCCTCATCCAACATTCTTTTATATCGGCGGTAGACCACTTCTTCCATCGAAGCAAAATCATTGGGGCCCTCCACCGTTTTGATGTTAAACTTGCGATACTCTTTTTTGCTGGGCTTTCCATTTTTAAAGACCACGCACGCGGCCACCGGATGGGTTCCTTGGATGTTACTATTATCGAAGCACTCAATATGGCGGGGCTCTTCGGCTAGTCGCAAGTCTTTTTTCATTTGAGCCATGATGCGTTTTTCGTGACGATCGGGATCTACGATCTTGGCCTGTTTGAAACGTTCCAAACGGTAGTACTTGGCATTCCTTTCCGAAAGTTCCAATAGCTTTCTTTTGTCTCCCAGCTTTGGGACATGCACCGCAATACCTTCCTCTGTGTGAATTTCAAAAGGGACAAAAATTTCCTTGGACTGGGAGTGGAAACGCTGCCGAAGTTCCACAATAGAGAGCTCCAATAATTCTTCGTCTGTTTCCTCTAATTTCTTTTTGATTTCCAAGGTATGGGACCGAATAATGCTCCCAAAGGAAACCTGAAGAAAATTAACATAGGCATAGCTTTCATCCGAAACAATGGAAAACACATCCACGTTGTTGATCTTGGGATTTACCACGGTTGATTTTGCCTGGTAATTTTCCAAAATGTCGATTTTTTCCTTGATGCGCTGGGCATCTTCAAATTGGAGATTCTCGGCACACTTCTTCATTTGTTTTTTGAACCCATTAAGCGATTCTTTGAAATTCCCCTTTAGGATGTTGCGGATGGCCTCCATATTTTCCCGGTACGAAGCTTCCTCTTGCTTTCCCTCGCAAGGGCCCAAGCAATTTCCCAAATGGTATTCTAGGCAGACTTTGTATTTGCCCGCTTGTATTTTTTCTTCGGCTAAATCATAATTGCATGTTCGCAAAGGATACAGTCCCTTGATAAGGTCCAAAAGTGTGTGAACTGTTTTACCGCTGGTGTAAGGGCCATAGTACTCACTTCCATCCTTAATTAACTTCCGAGTAGAAAAAACCCTAGGGAAACGTTCATTTTTTATGCACAACCACGGATAGGACTTATCATCCTTGAGCATGACATTGTACTTGGGCTGGTATTTTTTGATGAGGTTATTTTCCAACAACAAGGCATCGGTTTCGGTGGCCACCACAATGTGCTTGATGGTCACGATTTTCCGAACCAGTATTCGCGTTCGGGCATTATCATGCTCTTTGTTGAAATAGGAGGAAACCCTTTTTTTTAAATCCTTGGCTTTGCCCACATAGAGCAATTTTCCATCCTTATCGTAGTATTGATATACCCCAGGCAAATGGGGCAAGGTAGAAATTTGAAGTTTTACCGAAGTGGCAGTCATACCTCAAAGATAAGAGATGTTTTGCTTTTTGTGGGTGAAATATTTTTCAATACTTACCCCCCAAAAAATCAAGGGAACTAGTTTTTTTCTAAATTGCATACATCCTAAAAAAGGTATATGAACATTGCCGTCCTTTCCCGTGGGGAAAATCTTTACTCTACCCAAAGCCTTCTTAAAGCGGGCATGGCCAGAAACCATACCATGGAAGTGCTGGATCCCACCCTTTGTACCGTGGCTATTGAAAATGACCACCCAGTTTTGTACTATGCCGATGAACGGGTAGACGATCTCCATGCCGTCATCCCACGCATTGGGGCCTCAAATACCTATTTTGGTTCTTCTTTGGTAAGACATCTGGAATGTATGGGTGTTTTTGCCGTAGTGGGAGCCGAAGCTATTCTGCAGTCCCGTAATAAATGGACCTGCTTTCAGATTTTGGCCCAGAATGGGGTCCCCGTACCCAAAACCTTTTTGGGCAATACTTATGATGCAGAAATGCTCTTGAAGCTCTTTGGCAAGGCGCCTTTAATAATTAAAATTTTACAGGGCACTCATGGCCACGGGGTTATTTTGGCCGAAACCTATGCATCGGCGCTTTCTACCATTGAAACCTTAAATACTGCCAATGTGCGTTTTATCGTGCAGGAATATATAGCAGAATCCAAGGGAAGTGACCTTAGGGCCATTGTCGTGGATGGACAAATTGTGGCGGCCATGAAACGCCAGAGCAAGGAAGGGGATTTTCGATCCAACCTACACCGGGGAGGATCATCCCAAATCATCAAACTAAGCTCGCAGGAAGAACATGTGGCCTTAAAAGCAGCCAAGGCACTTCGTCTGGGAGTGTGTGGGGTGGACATCCTGCAAAGCAACCATGGGCCTTTGGTGCTGGAAATTAATTCCACTCCAGGGTTGGAAGGTATCGAAACCACCACAGGCATAGACATTTCGCAAAAAATAATTACCTATATTGAGAGAAACAAAAACTAATGGCAAAAAGGAAAGCAAAAGCATTACAGATTTTTGGGGAGGAAATCCTCCCGGGTGAATCCAAAGAGCTTAATTTCAGCTTTGCCAAATTACATACCAACACCCCAATCGACGTGCCCATTATTGTAGAAAGGTCGCTATATGATGGCCCCACCATTCTCTTTACGGCAGGTATTCATGGCGATGAGGTAAACGGGGTGGAAATTGTCCGGCAGTTGGTTTCCAAAGGCATCAATAAACCCAAAATAGGCACCACTATTTGCATCCCTATTGTCAATGTGATTGGGTTCCTCCAAAAAGTAAGGGATTTTCCCGACGGAAGGGACTTAAACCGTTCGTTCCCCGGTAGCAAAAAAGGATCTTTGGCTTCACAGGTGGCCTATAAGCTTATGAATGAAATAGTCCCCTTTGCCGATTACTGCCTTGATTTTCATACAGGAGGGTCCAGTCGTTTTAACGCGCCCCATATTCGCATCGAAAAAAACCATGCAAAGCTCACAGAGCTCGCCAATACCTTTAATGCACCCTTTATTTTGCATTCCAAAAATTTAAAAAGTTCCTTTCGGAATGCTTGCAAAAAAAAGGGAGTTCCCATGTTATTGTTTGAAGGGGGCAAATCAAATTCCATCGATGCGGTGGTGAGCAATACGGGCGTGAATGGTTCCAAAAGAATATTACACCATCTTGGGATGTTGCAAAACAAATTTAAGGTCTCTTCCCCTTCAAAGCCTTCTATTACCATTGCCTCCAGCAAATGGATACGGGCGCAGGCCTCTGGGATGTTCAAGTCTTCCGTAAAAGTGGGACAGTTTGTAAAACATCAGGAAGTGATTGGGCATATCACCGACCCCTATGGAAAAATTCACTATTACATCAAAAACCCAAACGATGGGTATGTCTTTAATGTAAACGAAGCGCCTTTGGTCTACCAAGGCGATGCCTTATTTCATGTCTCTACCGAAGTTGTATGATGGACAAACCGCAACTAAGAAAACATTATCGTACCAAGAGGGCGATGCTATCTGAAGAGGACATTGAGGAATTGAGCCTAGCCATTTCCAACCAAGCCCTGAAACTGCCCATTTGGGACAAAACCTATTATCACCTCTTTTTGCCCATCTTTCAAAAAAAGGAAGTCAATACAGAATACTTATTGCATATCCTACAAGGGCGCGATAAAAGTGTGGTTGTTCCCAAAGTGGAATTCAGTTCGCAACAATTGAAGCACATCCTATTGCAGGAGCATACGGTTTTGAAGCTTTCTCCTTATGGTATTCCCGAACCAGAGAACGGTATTGAAATTCCCGAAGACCAGCTAGAGGTCATTTTTTTACCTCTTTTAGCCTATGATACCAAAGGAAATAGGGTAGGTTATGGTAAAGGGTTTTACGATCAATTTTTGAAGCAATGCAACCCGCATTGCCGCTTTGTGGGACTTTCTTTTTTCCCTCCAGAAACCGAGTTTCCTTCAAGTGAATGGGATGTCCCGCTGCACTACTGTGTTACACCCGAACGGGTATTTACTTTTTAATTTTGTAAGAATTATTGTACAATTCGCAAAAATTCCTATCTTTCCACCCCCCAAATGAATTGATTATGAATTTTTTGACCCAAAAAAGGAGAAAAATCCTTTTAGGCGAATCCCAAAAGGAAACTCCTCAAAGTAATCCCTTCAACAATTTTTATTACAAAGAAGTAGCAAAACTTACAGGAGCCGGAGGTTGGTGCATCAATTTTCTTGAGAAAAAAAGCTATCTGGATCCTGAGGCGCGAAAAATCCTTAAAACACCCGAAGGATATGTGCCTTCCATCCGAAATGCCATAGATTTTTATGATCCCGAACATCAAGAACTGGCAGCAAAAACCTTTTACGATTGCGGCAATGGAAAACCCTTCTCTATTGTGGTTAAGATGAGAACTCATGGTGGAAGCCCCTTTTGGGCCAAGGCTATTGGCGCTCCCATATACAATGAAAATGAAGAGATTATTGGGATCCAAGGCGTTTTTCAAGACGTGAATGAGCAAAAGGTAAAGGAGCTCAACCTTGAAAAATCTTTACGCATCATTGAGTCACAAAATTCAAGGATGCTCAATTTTGCCAATATTGTTTCCCATAATTTACGCTCCCATGCCAGTAACCTCAACCTTACCATGGAGCTTTTTAAGGATGCTCAACCCGAAGAGACCGCTGAATTAAAGGAAAATCTTTTCAGTATTTCGGAAAGTTTGAATGCTACCATTACCCATTTAAACGAAATTGTTTGTGCTCAGAACAAGTCCATAAAGGAAAAGAAAGTGGTCTATTTTTCGGAAGTGTTAAAATCGGTGATGGCTTCCTTAAGCATTCGCTTGCATGAAAACGAGGTAGAATTGTATTCTGAATTTTCCGAAGTCCCCAAGATCGAGTATATCCCTTTCTACTTGGAAAGTATTTTCATGAACCTTATTTCCAACGCTATCAAATACAGAAGTCCTGAACGGAAACTGGCGATTGATATTTTTACCTTTTTGGAAAACGATCGTCCTTGCCTGACCATTAAGGATAATGGTTTGGGGATTGACCTTGCGAAGCACGGGAAGTACCTTTTCAATATCTATCAAACCTTTCACAATACGGAAGATGCTGTGGGAATTGGGCTTTTCATTGTAAAAAACCAAGTAGAAACCCTACAAGGAATCATCGAGGTAGAAAGTACCGTTGGGGTGGGTACTTCCTTCACCATTAAATTTTAACGGGTTCTTTTAAGCCGTCAAGACTTCGTTTTCTTCTTTTTCCACTTTTTTTGGAAAAGCTTTTCTGTTGAAAAGAATTAATAGGGCCACGCCTACACTTATGGAAGAATCGGCTACATTAAACACAGGGTCGAAAAAGGAAAATGCAAACATATCAACTACCTTTCCATGAAACAAGGTCCCGTAACCCCCTTCGGCGGGCAGGAACGAGGCCACTTGGCTATTACTGTCATTGAAAATAATGCCATAAAAAACCGAATCGATAATATTGCCAAATGCCCCGGCAAAGATAAAGGCAATAGCCAGGGTCAAGACCGTGGGCGCCTTTTTTCGGGCCGAATCCCATAACCAATAACCAATCCCTATAATGGCTCCAATGCGGAACAACGTCAAGGCCAACTTCCCAAATTTCCCAGGGATTTTGGCCCCCCAAGCCATTCCTTCGTTCTCTACAAAGGTAATACTAAACCACTGGGTAACTTCTACCCCGTGTCCAATCATAAAATGGGTTTTAATGTAGATTTTTGAAATCTGATCGATTAATAACACCAGGATGATGAGAAGTGTTGCTTTTTGTAAAGACATTTTTTTAAAAGTTGAAGTGGCAAAAATACATATTTATTCTTGGCTTTTCAGTAAGCTTATCATCCCGTTAACACTTTCGGCATACAGACTATATTTCCCCTTTTCGGGAAGTTCATTTTTAATCTCCCCATGTTGCGAAATGGCCTTTCCTGCTACTTGGCTACCTGCCCATACTGCAATGGTCCCTTCGCGGGTATTGATGTGGGCATTCCCCTCAAAATCGTACAAAAAACAATTTCCATCCCTAAGGTTAACGCTTAAATTATTGATGGCCCCACGGCATTCCACCGAAGCAATATTGGCTTCGATAAATACCTCCATCGCTTCGGGAAAATAAACCTCCATTTCAATGGAGATCACTTTATGGGCCGCTAGCTTGTCATTTTTGGGGTCGTAAAAGGGGCGATACGCAGTGGTGATAGTAAGGGTATTATTTTCTTCCGAAATAGGCACTACGATGTTTTCGGCATTCTCTCCTTGAATGGTTGTTAGGAGCTTAATTTCCTTGGCTTTTTGGGGAACTAGTTTGATGTGGTATACCAGATTTGAGACTACCTCCAGCTTTTGGAACCGATGGGCCTCCCAGGATTTTTCAATGGTTTTTTGCGAAAAGGCAGCAATGGAAAAAAACCCTGCAAACAAAAAACCCCATGGGAATACCAAGGGGTTTGTATTTGAATACCTATTCGTTCTAAAACCTTTCAAAAGGAGTAGCTGTTACTTCTGCATGTTCTTGGCCTCAATGCTCAAGGTAGCATGGGGGACCAATTTCAACCGCTCGGGATTGATCAATTTTCCGGTAACACGACAAATGCCGTAGGTTTTATTTTCAATTCGGATCAAGGCATTTTTAAGGTCACGAATAAATTTTTCCTGCCGAATGGCCAATTGAGAAGAAGTTTCCTTGCTCATAACTTCACTACCTTCGGCAAATGCCTTAAAGGTAGGGGAAGTATCATCGGTCCCGTTGTTACTGTCATTTTTATAAGCGCTTTCAATAAGGGCCAATTGCTCCTTGGCTTTTTCAATCTTATCCAAAATAAGCACTTTGAATTCCTCCAATTCCTTATCGCTATAACGTGTTCTTAAATCCTGAGACATAATCTTTAGTGTTTTTTAATTTGCAATTTGGTTTCTATTCCGTCGAAAGCAATTTCCGTACCATCTGCCATTGCTTCCTGGAAGGTCAAAACTTCGGTTAGGGTTTCTTGTTTTATATACTCCATATTTTGCTGGATGGCCTGCTGCAATGTTTCCTCCTGCTGAAGGGTAATTTCCACTCGGTCTGTAACTTCAAAACCGGTATCTTTCCTAAGGTTTTGAATTCGGTTGACCAGCTCCCGTGCGATCCCTTCGTTCTTTAAAGCGGGGGTAATGGTCACATCCAGTGCTACGGTTACTCCATCTGCATTGGCCACCAACCATCCTTCTATATCCTGGGAGGTGATCATTACATCATCGAGGGTCAATGTACTATTTTTTCCGTTATGCGAAATAGTAATTTCCCCTTCTTTTTCCAAAGTGGCAATTTCGGCTTGTTCAAATTGCATAATGGCCGCTGCAATGGCTTTCATATCCTGTCCAAAACGGGGGCCCAGCTTTTTGAAATCGGGTTTAATTTGTTTTACCAAAATGCCCGATCCCTCATCGATCAATTCAATTTCCTTAACGTTTACCTCATGCTTGATCAAGTCGGAAACGGCCAAAATCTCTTCCCTTTCGGAAGCATCCAACACAGGAATCATGATTTTTTGAAGGGGCTGCCTTACTTTGATCTTCTCGCGTTGTCGTAACGAAAGGACCAAGGAAGATATTGTTTGCGCCTTCTGCATTTTATGCTCCAATGTTCTGTTGATGTAAGACGTATCTGCCTTTGGAAAGTTACTTAAATGGACCGAGGCTTCCCCTCCTTTTACGGTAGCCGAAGTCAAATCCTTGTACAAACGGTCCATAAAGAAAGGTGATACAGGGGCCGCCAGTTGGGCTACGGTTACCAAACAAGTGTAGAGCGTTTGATAAGCAGAAATTTTATCCTCGCCATAACTGCCTTTCCAATAGCGTCTTCTACTCAAACGCACAAACCAGTTGCTTAGGTTTTCCTGGACAAATTCAGAAATGGCACGGGTGGCCTTGGTGGGCTCATAATCGGCAAAGGCCTCATCCACTTTTTGGATAAGGGTATTCAATTCGGAAAGGATCCATCGATCGATCTCGGGTCTTTTTTCCAACGGAAGATCGGCTTCGGAGTAATCAAAACCATCCAAATTGGCATACAAGCTGAAGAAGCTATACGTATTGTATAGGGTTCCGAAGAATTTATTTCGCACCTCACCAATCCCTTCGATGTCAAATTTTAAATTGTCCCATGGGTTGGCATTGCTTATCATGTACCAACGAGTTGCATCGGGACCATAGATATCGAGTACCTCAAAAGGATCCACGGCATTGCCCAAGCGTTTGGACATTTTTTGACCGTTTTTATCCAGCACCAAACCATTCGATACCACATTTTTATACGCAATATCGTCAAAAATCATGGTCGCAATGGCATGCAATGTATAAAACCAGCCTCGGGTTTGATCAACGCCTTCGGCAATGAAATCGGCCTTGCGCCAAATTTTTTCTACTTTTTCTTTGTTCTCAAAAGGGTAATGCCATTGGGCATAGGGCATGCTTCC
This sequence comes from Flavobacteriaceae bacterium, assembly GCA_041392175.1. Lineage (GTDB taxonomy): Bacteria > Bacteroidota > Bacteroidia > Flavobacteriales > Flavobacteriaceae > Halomarinibacterium. Next base: position 12,651 of record JAWKMP010000025.1, read on the forward strand.
ACTGTCAAACCACACATCAATCAAATCTGCCTCCCGCTTCATGGGTTTTCCACTTTCGGAAACCAAAACAATTTCATCGACTATGTTTTTGTGAAGGTCAATGGTGGCATAGTTTTCTTCTGAAAAATCATCTGTTTTAAAACGTTCGAAAATATCCTTTGGCATACATCCTGCCTGGACCGCTCGTTCCATTTCGGTCTTTAATTCGGCTACCGAGCCAATGCAGATTTCTTCCTTGCCGTCTTCCGTTCTCCAAATAGGCAGCGGAATACCCCAATAGCGGGACCTTGAAAGATTCCAGTCGTTGGCATTGGCCAGCCAGTTCCCAAATCGGCCTTCGCCGGTGGCTTTGGGTTTCCAGTTGATCTTTTGGTTCAACTCAAACATACGGTCCCGGAACGAAGTTACCTTAATGAACCAGGAATCCAGGGGATAGTATAGAATGGGCTTATCGGTACGCCAGCAATTGGGATAGCTGTGTACGTACTTTTCTACCTTAAAGGCTTTGTTTTCTTCTTTCAATTTGATGGCAATCTCCACATCCACACTACGCTCAGGGGCTTGCCCATCTTCGTAGTATTCGTTCTTTACGTATTTGCCCGCCAGCTCTTTCATTTCGGGACGAAAACGTCCCTGTAAATCCACCAAGGGAACTAAGTTGCCGTTTTCATCCTTCACCAATAGGGGAGGGACTTCTGGAGAAGCCTCTTTGGCTACTTTGGCATCATCGGCCCCAAAAGTAGGTGCCGTGTGAACAATCCCCGTACCGTCTTCGGTAGTGACAAAATCTCCGGCAATCACTCGGAAGGCATTTTCAGGGTTTTCAAAAGGCAAAGCATAAGGCAATAATGGTTCATAACGAATGCCTACCAAGTCACTCCCTTTAAAGGCTTTTTCTACCCAATAAGGGATCTTTTTATCTTCTTTTGAATAATTTGCCAAATCAGTTACAGATTCAGCTGCTTCATATTTTCCCGAAAATTGTTTCCCCACCAGGTTTTTGGCCAAGACCACATGCATTGGTTCAAACGTATATTGATTGAACGTGTTAACCAAAACATATTCAATTTTGGGTCCAACAGTCAATGCGGTATTACTGGGCAAAGTCCAGGGAGTAGTAGTCCATGCCAAAAAGTGTACGTCTCCAAATCCTTTCAAAAAGGCAGGCAGGGTATCTTCTATGGCTTTAAACTGGGCCACTACCGTGGTATCGGTCACGTCTTGGTAGGTTCCTGGCTGGTTCAGCTCATGAGAGCTTAAACCCGTTCCCGCTTTGGGCGAATAGGGCTGAATGGTATAGCCCTTATAGAGTAACCCTTTGTTATAAATTTGCTTCAGTAGCCACCAAACACTTTCCATGTACTTGGGATGGTAGGTGATGTAGGGATCGTCCATATCCACCCAATACCCATAGCCTTCGGTAACTTTGTTCCAGACATCGGTATAGCGCATGACCGCTTTGCGGCAGGCAGCATTGTATTCTTCCACCGAAATCTTCACCCCAATATCCTCTTTGGTAATGCCCAATTCCTTTTCTACCCCCAATTCTATAGGCAACCCGTGGGTATCCCATCCAGCCTTTCGATCTACTTTATACCCTTTCTGGGTTTTGTAACGGCAGAAAATATCTTTGATGGCACGTGCCATGACGTGATGGATCCCGGGCAATCCGTTGGCCGAAGGAGGTCCTTCAAAAAACACAAAAGGCTCTGCCCCCTCACGAATGGAAATACTCTTTTCGAAAATGCGTTCCTTTTTCCAAAAGTCGAGTACTTCCTCGCCTATCTTGGGGAGGTTTAATCCTTTGTATTCGTTGAATTTACTGCTCATACCTTCATCTATTTCAATGAGGGTGCGAAAATACTAAATTTTGAATTAAAACACGAAGGCATTTCGTATAGAAATATACCTTCTTTTATGAAGTACGAAAACCCTATAATATGTACAAGCCACAACAAATGGAGCAAAAGGTAGGGTAAACTTTTTTACTCCTGTTGTAGCATTAATAAAGGAGTGTTATTGATTTTAGATTTCAAAGGCAAGGAACGAGAATTTTTTGTACTTTGGAGTAGTTTTAAGACCCCAAAACATAGCTAACTTTTGAACAAAACCGTACATACCATTTACATTGGCCTTATGGTAGCCATTACTGTCTTGGTAACCGCCTATTTATCTTACGTAGGATATAGCTATTACCACACTCCCTTACACGAGCGGTTTTACCACCCACAACACGATTGGTTCAAGCCCAGTGGAGCTTTTGGCCACGGTATAGGTATTTTGGGAACATTAATGATCCTTTTTGGCGTGGGGATTTACATTGCACGAAAAAGGTATAATTTTTTAGCGAGGTTTATTCGGCTGAAGTACCTGTTGGAGTTTCATATATTCCTCTGTTTTTTGGGTCCAATTTTGATCCTTTTTCACACAGCATTCAAATTTGGCGGAATTATTTCAGTCGCTTTTTGGAGCATGGTTGCCGTGGTATTGAGCGGTGTCATAGGCCGGTTTATCTATATCCAAATTCCCCGTACCATTGAAGGAAGGGAGCTGAGCTTGCAGGAAGTAAAGGCATTAAAAACAGATCTTTCTGAGGTGTTGAACGAGAAATTCAAATTGGATAAGCCTACCATTCAACTCTTTATTAGCTTCACCAAAGAAGAAGCCCAGCAAGTAGAAAGGCCTTCGGTAGGTAAATTAAAAAAGGCCCTAAGGGAACAACAGGTCCCCGTAGGCGAACAAAAAAACATCCTGAAAATGGTGAAGCATGAGAAATTGCTTTCAAAAAGGATTTCCCGGCTTCAAACCATGCAGAAACTTTTTAAATACTGGCATGTGGTACACTTGCCCTTTGCCCTTATCATGTTGGTGATTGTGATTATTCACGTGGCCGTAACCTTAGCCTTTGGCTATAAATGGATTTTTTAATGGACGAAGTGCTCATTGAACAAATAATCGTGTATGGAGGCGTTTTTTTTCTCTGCGCCCTCATTGTTTTCTTCTATGTTCGGAAAAAGAAAAAGGTTTCTAAAATAACGGAACAGAAAATCGCCATTGCCAAAGAGGAAGGTTTGCACGAGCCCGTTTCGCTACACCCTTACATCAATCTTAACACCTGCATTGGGAGTGCAGCCTGTGTGGCCGAATGCCCCGAAAAGGATATTTTAGGGATCGTGGACGGGAAAGCGGCTGTCATCAACACTTCCAACTGTGTGGGCCACGGCGCCTGTTTTCACGCCTGTCCCGTTGAGGCCATTTCCCTTCGCATTGGCACCGAAACACGCGGGGTAGATTTACCCCATGTAAATCAAAATTTTGAAACCAATATGCGCGGGATTTACATTGCAGGGGAACTAGGTGGCATGGGGCTTATTAAAAACAGTGTAGAACAAGGGCAGCAAGCCATTGACAGTATTGTTCAAAGCAAAAAAATTGGAGTTAAAGACAAGATTGATGTGGCAATTATTGGAGCTGGCCCAGCGGGAATTTCGGCTACTTTAGCCTGCAAAAAGCACAAACTTTCCTATGTTACCTTGGAGCAGGACTCTCTGGGAGGTACGGTTTTTACCTTTCCCCGTTCCAAAATAGTGATGACCTCTCCCATGAACCTTCCACTGTATGGTAAGGCCAAATTGTATGATACTTCAAAAGACGAACTCCTTACCCTATGGCAAAAGGTTATTTCAGACCATGACATAAAAATTAACGAACACACCAAGGTAGAGGATATCATCCCACAGCCCGATGGAAGTTTTAAGGTCATTACTAAAAACGGCAATCCCTATTTTTGCAGCAATGTCTTGATTGCCATTGGCCGAAGGGGTAGTCCAAGGAAATTGAATGTGCCCGGAGAAGAATCCCAAAAAGTAGCCTACCGTCTTCTAGAGCCTGAACGCATCTCGGGGGAAGATATTATTGTGGTGGGCGGAGGCGATTCGGCCATTGAGGCCTCTTTACTTTTAAAAGACCAAAATAACGTGACCCAACTGGTGCGGACCGATACCCTTACACGCTGCAAACCCAAAAACCGTGAAAAGATTCTGGATGCCAAAGAAAAGGGAGAAGTAACCTTGCTTTTTGAAACCAATTTGGTTTCCATAACCGATCATACTTGCACCTATAAAAGCGACAAAGACCAAGCCCCAAGGGAAGTCCCCAATAACCGTGTTTTTATTTTTGCAGGAGGGGAACTTCCCACCCATTTTCTGGAAAAAGCGGGAATACAAATTACCAAACGATTTGGGTATATCTTTAAGCAACATTCGTGAAAAGATTGATAAAACATATCCTATTTCTATGTTGCTTGATAAGCACCTTAACTATCCATGCACAAATATCGCCGGGCGATTTAACCACTTCGCATTCCAACCTGGAAGGAATGAGCAATTGCACCCAATGCCACATTATAGGAGAAAAGGTTTCAAATGATAAATGCTTGAGTTGCCATAAGGAAATTAAGTCTTTGATGAACCAAAAAAAGGGGTTTCACTCCAGTTCCCAGGTCCTTAAAAAAGATTGTTTCTCCTGCCATAGTGAGCACCACGGGCGGAAGTTTGATATGATCCATTTTGATGAAAACAACTTCAACCATACCCTAGCGGGATATGAACTAGAAGGAAAACACGGTCAAATCGACTGTAAAGCTTGCCATAAGCCCGATTTCATCTCAAATAGCGATCAAAAAAAACGGAAGGGTACTTTTTTGGGGCTTAGCCAGGAATGTTTGGCCTGCCATGACGATTTTCACCAGAAAACCCTGGGCAACGATTGCCTTTCCTGCCATAACATGGAATCCTTTTCGCCTGCTTCAAAATTCAATCATGACAAAACCGCCTTTGCCCTAGAGGGAAAACATACCGAAGTAGATTGTAAGGAATGTCACAAAACCACAATCAAAAACGGGAAAGAGTTCCAGGAGTTTTCTGGGATTGCTTTTTCCGATTGCAAAAGTTGCCACAACGACCCGCACAACAATCAGTTAAAAGGAAGCTGTACCCAATGCCATACTGTGTTTTCGTTCAATCAATTTAACGGAAAAGGAAGATTTAACCATAACACTACGGGGTTTGCTTTAAAGGGAAGCCACAAAGCTGTCGATTGCTTTAGCTGCCACACAAAATCAAATAACCCATTAACGGTATTCCAGGACAAGCTTTCTTTTGAAGAAAACAACTGTATTGCCTGCCATGAAGATTTCCATGAAGGAAAATACGGAAACGATTGTGCAAAATGCCATAATGAAACCAGCTTTTTGGCGTTGAATAATATGGACTTTTTTGATCATTCTGTTACCGATTACCCGCTGGAAGGCAATCACTTAGGTGTTGATTGCCGAAAATGTCATATCGAACGGTTTTCTACCCCCATCGATTTTTCGGCCTGTAAAAATTGCCATGACGATTACCACAACGGGGAGTTTTCGGAAAATGGGTTTTCACCCGATTGCCTAGAATGTCATTCCCTCGAAAAAGGGTTCGATTATAGCTTGTATACCCTTGAGCAGCATCAAACCACCCCCTTTCCCCTAGAGGGAGCGCACATTGCCACGCCTTGTTTTGCCTGCCATGTAAGTGAAGATGATGACCGTTGGACCTTCCGCAATATAGGGACTTCCTGTGTGGATTGTCACTTGGATTTCCATGAAGGGTTCATCGACCAAAAATACTATGCCAGTGAAAGCTGCGAATCTTGCCACAACAATGATTCTTGGGTATCGGTAGATTTTGACCACACCAAAACCCAATGGCCTTTAACGGGACAACATACCAAAACCCAATGTAGTGCCTGCCATTTTACTTTTTCCGAAAAAGGAGATATTATCTCTCAAAAATTCAGTAACTTAGATACTAATTGTGCAGCCTGCCATGAAAATGTTCATGAAGACCTATTTGCCATTAATGGAGTGACCGATTGCAACCGATGCCACGTAACCGATAGCTGGTTTCCGAAAAAATTCAATCATAACGAAACCCGCTTCCCCCTTGAAGGCAAGCACGCCGAAATTGATTGTAAAGAATGCCACGAAATAAAGAATGACGTGGGAGAAACCTCCATCATATATCAACTAAATAAATTGGAATGTATAGACTGTCATTTGCAATAGCATTATTCTGGGCAGTACTGCCTGGATACGCACAATCTCCGCATGGTGATGGGCTTAAAATAGATTGTGCCCAATGCCACAATCCTAGTGGCTGGACTATTGATGCCGAAACCATCACGTTTGACCATGGCACCACCAATTTTGAATTGGAGGGGACCCATGCCACTACCGATTGTAAATTATGCCACACCACGTTGGTCTTTAATGAAGTGAAGAGTGATTGTATTTCCTGCCATTTGGATGTACATGGAATGACGGTGGGGAATGATTGCATGCGCTGCCACGATAGCAATTCTTGGCTTGTTGCCAATATTCCCGAATTGCATGAGGAAAATGGCTTCCCGCTCATAGGGACCCACAGCAATTTAAGTTGTGTGGATTGTCATTTTTCCGAATCCTCATTACGTTTTGACCGAATAGGGAATGAATGTATTAGCTGTCACCTAGACGATTACGCCAGTGCCCAAAACCCCAACCATATCACCAATGGATTTTCGCAAGACTGTTTGGAATGCCATACCCCTTTTGATAGTGACTGGGATTCTCAAATTTTTAACCATGACTTCTTTCCGCTTACCTTGGGGCACGATATACAGGATTGTAGTAGATGCCACGATGTGACCAATTTTTCCAATATTTCTGCGGAATGCGTTTTTTGTCATCAAGAGGATTATGCTCAAACCTCTAATCCCAATCACGCCTCCACCAATTTTACAACCGATTGTGTGATGTGCCATACCACCAATCCTGGATGGACCCCTGCAATTTTTGACCACGGGTTCTTCCCCCTTACACTAGGGCACGATATTGAGAATTGTAACGCCTGCCACATTAATGGCAACTACAATAACACCCCAACCGATTGCTTTGCTTGTCACCAAAACGACTACGTTGCCACTACCAACCCAGATCATGAAGCAGCCAATTTCCCTACCAATTGTGTGGCCTGCCACACAACCAACCCCGGCTGGATGCCTGCAGTTTTAAACCATGGATTTTTCCCCTTAACCCTAGGGCATGATATTGAAGACTGTACTGCTTGTCATATCAATAATAATTACAATAATACCCCAACCGATTGCTTTGCTTGTCACCAAAATGATTATAACGCCACTACCAATCCCGATCATGAAGCAGCCAGTTTCCCTACCGATTGTGTAGCTTGCCATACCACCAACCCCGGATGGGTGCCCGCAACATTTGATCATGATGGCATGTATTTCCCTATCTATGACGGAAACCATGCAGGTGAATGGGATAGCTGTATAGATTGCCATACAACCCCAAACAACTATGCCATTTTTGATTGTATAGTATGCCATACCGACGCCCATAATCAAAGCCAAGGGAATCAAGGTTGTTTTAATTGCCACCCCAACGGCGACTAATTTTTGTTAAATGAAACGCCTACTTAGTTTTATCTCCTTTTTCATGATGGTTTCTTTTTCTTTTGGCCAAGAAGAAGAAAAGACCCTCACAGGCACCGTTTCTTTTGTTACTTCAAACAATGTGTATGTAAAGTTTGATGCCACCGAAGCTATTGAAATTGGAAAAACGCTGCAGATCGATGGAAATGATTGTTTACGGGTTACCGATAAGTCTTCCATATCCATCGTTTGTTCCATTATGAACAATTGCAACGTAAGCAAAGGAGATACCGTAACATTTACCTTTTTTGAAAAAAAGGATCCTGTTTTAGACGAAAACACCTCAGAAGACCCCGTGGCAGAGGATCCTGTTGAAGCCGTTCAAAAAGATCTTGAAAAGGAATCCATTTACACCGAAAATATTAGAGGCAGGGCTTCAATAGCAAGCTATAATCTGTTTTCAAACGTACGGGAAAATAGACAGCGTTTACTCTCCAGTTTTTCTATGGATGCCTATCATATTGGCGATTCAAGGTTTTCGGTACAAACTTTTATCAATTACCGAAATATTTCTGCAGAAAATCCTTCGAATTACACGGGACGTACCAGTATCCTTAATGTTTACAATCTAAATGTAAGCTATGATGTTACCCCTTCCCTTTTGGTAACCGCCGGAAGGTTCATTAACCCCAAAACTTCTTCCCTGGGAGCCAATGATGGGGTGTCTATAGAAAAATACTTCGGGAACTTTTATGTTGGTGCCCTAGGAGGATTTCGCCCCGATTTTTTTGATTATGGCTTTAATGGTGACCTACTGCAGTATGGTGGCTATGTAGGCATTGAGACAAACTCTGATGCTGGATCCAGCCAAACCACCTTTGGGGCCATGGAGCAAACCCGCAGCGGAAGCACCGATAGGCGCTTTGTTTACCTACAGCATTTTAGCAATTTGGGCGACTTAAGTCTTTTTGGCTCTACCGAACTGGATATTTTTGGTACTGCTGGCAATGAAACGCGCTTGACAAACCTTTACCTCTCCGCGCGATATCGCTTCAGCAGGGCCGTTAACCTAATGGTTTCATACGACTCGAGAAAACGAATTGTCTATTATGAAACCTATCAAACCGAATTGGACCAACTACTGGATGAGGATTTGGCAAGGCAAGGAATTCGGTTGAGGCTTAATGTACGCCCTACCAAAACACTTTGGCTAGGAGCCAGTTATAGCAATCGTTTTCAAAGTGATAACCAAAACAAATCAGACAATATATATGGGTATGCCACGCTCTCCAAAATCCCGAAAATAGGGGGAAGGGTCAATGTTTCCTATAACCTAAATACCTCCAATTACCTAACAAGTAATATCCTTTCGGCAAGGTACTCAAGGGAATTTTTCAAAAACATACTCAGTACCGAGGTGTATTATAGGGTCGCTAATTATGCATATGAAAATGAAAACCTGGGTACTTTTAAACAAGATTTTTATGGACTGAACCTCTCTGTTCGGCTTTCCAAAACCTGGCAATTGAGCATCCTTGGTGAATATGCAACCCTAGATGCAGAAAATAATTACCGTTTTTACACAAGACTCATTAAACGATTTTACAGCAAAAAGAAAAAATGATGCATTTCATGAAGAAAGAAACTAAATTCTTATTAAGCACTATGGTCCTGGTATCCCTTTGGGCCTGTAATAATGGTCCCAAAGTAATAGAAGCTGAAAAAAAGGAAGTTTCGGAAAAAGGAAGCAGCGGCATATTTTCTTCAGAAAATTCCTTTGTGCAAACCCAAAGCAATACCTCGGGATCATTTACCGAAGACCTTCATAAAGTAATCGTAAATGAAGTACTCCCTGCCTCAAGATACATTTACTTAAACGTCACCGAAAACGGGCAAAATTTTTGGATTGCCACCCGAAAGCAAGAGGTAGAAAAGGGGAAAGCCTATTTCTATAAAGGAGGCCTTTTAAAAACCAACTTCGAAAGCAAGGAATACAACCGTGTCTTTGAAACTATTTACCTAGTTTCCAATATTGTTCCCGAAAATCACGGTGGAAATACCAACCTCATGGAAACCACTACCAATGCCTCTGCAATGGAAATGCCAGAAACCACAACTGCTGCCGTAAAGGTCACTCCCCAGAAAGGCTCTATTTCCATCGCAGAAATTGTGAATAACCCCACGCAATATGAAGGTAAAACCGTTCAGGTAACTGGAAAATGCACCAAGATCAACCCCAATATCATGAATCGAAACTGGATCCACCTTAAGGATGGCTCTAAAGACAACTATGATTTTGTGGTGACTTCCGAAACCTTTGTTCCCGAAGGAAATGTGGTAACCGTACAAGCCGTAGTATCCCTTAACAAGGACTTTGGCGCAGGATATAAATACGCCCTCATTCTTGAAAATGGAAAGGTATTGGAATAAGCCTTCTTAAGAAATAACGTCGTGTTTCCGCTTCTTGAGATACGCCAGTATACTTATGGTGATTAACGATACCACCACCACATAGACCCATTTGGGGATAGGGATAGGATCTCCCGTGGCATAGGAATGAAGTCCGGAAAGGTAATAATTCACACCATAGTAAGTCATAATCACCGATGCCAATCCAAATATCGTCGCTACATTGTAGGCAAAAAGGCCATTGAGTTTTGGAATCAATCGCATATGCAAGATAAAGGCATACACCAATACGGTTACCAGGGCCCACGTCTCTTTTGCATCCCATCCCCAATACCTTCCCCAAGATTCATTGGCCCACACACCGCCCAGATAAGTACCAATACTTACCATAAAAAGGCCTCCTATCAAGGTGAGTTCACTTATATAAGACATCTCCTGAACAATACGTTTTACCCTGAGTTTATTTTGGGAAGTACTAAAAATCAGTAAACATAAATTGATAATCCCTATAATGGCCCCCAACATCAAAAACCCATAACTCCCGGCTTCCATAGAAACGTGAATGGTTAACCAATATGACTTAAGCACAGGCACCAGCGGAGTGATTTCCGGATCCAGGAAACTTAACATCGAAACAAACAAAATGGTAGAAGCAAGGACCATGGTAGCTGCCAAACCGCCAAACGACTTGCGGGTAAAAAGTACCCCTGCAAGCGTCGAGGTCCAAGCAATGTAGATCATCGATTCATATCCATTACTCCAAGGAGCCCTCCCAGACACGTACCACCGTAATCCTAACCCTATGGTATGTAGCGCAAACCCTATAAGAACCAGTGTAAAGAGAACCGTATATACTTTCTTTAATTTGAGTGAAGGCTTAAAAACCGATAGAAATAAAAAGAACAGAAAAGCCAATCCCAAAAAGAAGTAAAACAAAGAGAGACGGCTAAAAACATTTAAGTTGTTCAAGAAAATTTCAGCTTTGATTTTGCTTGGGGACGGCATCACCGTGCCACCATTTTTGTTTTGAAAATCAATAAGCTCATCCAATAAATGGTTGGCATGCGTATAGTTCTTTGTGGTCACTGCCTGCTGAAGCTCTCCCCCATACGCATTAAAAAATTGATTGGCAATGGTACTATGGTTATGGCCATCATCATGGGAATGGTTATTGTAAGCCTCCCAAGTATTGTTTGGGTCATTGGGGTTAGGTACCACTTTAAGAAGGTTTCCAGACAATGCCATACTAAGAATATTGAGTCGCTCATCTATTTTGATGAGTTCTTTTTCATACACCCCACGATCAATTGGAGCCAAAGAATACACTCTTTGCACCTCCTCACGTAACTTATAACTGCCATCCGTTTCGGAAAAGAAATCCTTATAAGCCGCATAATTTTCAGAGATCCCTATCTGTTTCTTTAAATCTTCATGGTCCCCTATTTTAATGATTTTGGCTGCATACCAGTCGCCTTTATTGATAAACATGCTCAACAAGACTTGATCTGCCGTGAGGCCCTCAAAATGCTCTTTTCGGTAAATTTTCCGGAGTACTTCGCGAGACAACGTATGGATGGGCTTCATTCTCCCATTAAAATCCTGCACCACGACTTTACTAAATTTTTCGGCATGCTCTTTTGAAACTGCGTTTTGAATATAGGAAGACGATTGTGCCCAAGTCCCACCCGAAATCGAAAGCAGCACAAGCAGTAGGAATGTGGCGCTCTTTGCCCTTAGGTTCTTTATTTTTTCCTGTAGTTTAAAAAAGCGGGTATTCTTGCTGAATAAGGTTAGGATCATTCCCAGGGTCAATAAAAAATACCCTAGATATGAAAAGGTAGTGCCCCAAAAATCATGATTCACACTTAAATAAGTGCCTTTTTCATCTTTATCAAAGGAAGATTGAAAAAACCGATATCCCCCATAATTGAGGATGTTGTTCATAAAAATTCGGTAGTCCATCATCACTTGGTTCGTGGGATCATTAAGGGTGACTTCACTGGCATAGGAAGAGGCACTGTTGGTCCCGGGATAGCGTTCCATGATAAAATCGTTCAATTTGATGGCAAAGGGAACTTCTATCTCCTTGGCCCCATAAGAAACCGAAACTTGGGCAGCGCCAAACTCCAACGAAGCGGGTGTCCCCAAAAGTCCTTTATTCCCGTAGACGGTCGTTTCTTTTTCGGTTCCATTCACCGAAACCGCCAAGCGAAGGGCTACTGTACTTTCGTTTTTTACCTTTGGGTCGCTGGATTTCATTTCAGGAATGGCTTTAGGATTAAATTCCCCAAAAACAAAGTTATTCTGTCCGTCGCTGTACAACGCTTTTGTAACCAAAGGGTGATAGGTACTGTCTGGCCAAATGGTATCCAATGTTTGAGTGGCCATCACCCGTTGTGTTAAGGGTTTTGGGTAGCGAAAAGCCAGTGAGTTATTGTCATAAGTAATATGAAAGGCACTGGGTGTATTTGTTCCTTTAAAGTCGAAAATCATCCCTCGAATGGATTGAATTTCTCCTTCGGAAACAAAATACTCTTCCCTACCGTTGGCTCCCGCAATCACAATCTTTAGGGTAGGCTTCCCCTCTTCACTTTCAACCAATTGTTGCGTAGGGTTTGGGATAAAGTCTTCTAAGGAAATATCGATTTGATCCTCACCCACTTTGTAGGACTTTTGAAAATGATTGTTCCCCAAGGATGCAAAAAGAACGGGCTCGTCAAAACGATAGGTCTCTCCATTGTTTTGAAACTCAAATTTCAAATACGTATTGGAAGATAGAAAACTATTGGCCATTCCTTGTTCACGAATGTGCATAATCCCTTCATAACTAAAATAGCGGGTAATTCCAGCCCCTATGAGAATAATAATGATGGCCACATGAAAGGTAAGCACGGCCCATTTTTTCATGGGGACCATTCGGTACCGTACAATATTCACCATAATGGTTATTCCAAACAGTAACAAGAGCAATTCAAACCACCACGATTGAAAAATAAGCTTTTGGGCAGCACTTGTCCCAAAATCATTCTCGATAAAAGTGGCAATTCCAATGGCCGCAGCAAATACAATGAAATAAACTCCGGCAGCACGGGTATTGAAAAGGGGAAGAAGTAGTTTTTTAAGGCGTTGAATGAATGTCATGGTGTTTAGTAATCCTATCAAAAATACGTGAAAAATTTGAGAAAAGGAATCGATATCCTATCTAGGTAAAACAGGTTACTTCCAAAAAACCCTACTTCAAAAAAAGATATCGCTAAGTGAAATATGATCAATAAAAAAGGACCTAATCTTTCAAATCCTTCAACAAGGCTTTTGCAGCTTCATGCTTAAAATAGGAAGGATGCTCACTAATGACTTCTAAGACGTCCATACAGCGTACCTTATCTTCTTTTTTAAGAAAAAGTAAGGATTGGTACCAATACCCTTTATGGAAATCAAGCGTATTGCTATGGATAATGGTATTGAAGGTAGCCTCGGCTTCTTCAAATTGGTTCAACTGTAATTGGGCATTCCCCAGGTAGAGCAACAAAGTCACGTTAGGACGGGAGAGGGTGTCTAAAATAGGGCTTGCCTTTGCCATGGTGGCTTGATAGTTTTGTGCCCGAAAGTCCTTTTCAATTTGCAAAAGGGGGTCGTCGTCATCCCCTTTAACATGTAGGGTCCCTATGTCTTCCGCTTGGTAGTATTGAAGGTATAGGTCCTGCATTCCCACTGTTTCTTTGGGCAATAGGGCCCACAAAACCAATACCACCGAAGCAATCCCAGCCAACCAATAGTACAGAGAAGTACTTATGCGGGGGGATTTTTTTCTTTCCGCTTCTCTAAAGTTTTTTAATTTCTCAGCAAAAGCCTTGGTATCGTCCTCTTCAAAAAGGGCCGTTTTCTCAAGCAGTAGGTTTTTATCGGGATGCCCTTGCACCCATTCTTCTTCACTGTAAAAAGAATCCATCTGTTGATGAATGGATACCAACTCCTGTAATGCTGGAGAAGAGGCCATTTCTACTTCAAAGAGGGTCTTTTCCTCTGGGGACATTTTGTTCCCCAAATAGCGTTCTATTGTTTCTTCTAGGTGTGAATTAGGTTCCATCATTTTTTTCGCAAAGTCACATACCTTGCATCGTTCTTAATAAGTTGGGTCAATTTCGATTTACATTTAAAAACCCGCTGTCTCGCCACCGTTTCGGAGGCATATCCAAGTTGTTCCATGATCTCTTTGTAAGCGATCTTTTTGAATACCAGTGCCAAAATTTCTTGGCAATTTTGGGATAGCATTTTCAGTTTCTCCTGAAATAAATCCCACTGGCTTTGTTCAATATAGAACCTTGCCAAATGGGTTCTTTCACTTACAAGAGTCACTTCGTTATTATTTGTTACCCTATTTTTTTTTGTGGCTTCCCGCCGCCAAAGATTTCTACAAACAATAAATAGATAATTATCAAACGATTGGATGTGCAATGCTTCTTTTTTAAGTTGTACATACAAAACAATTAGCGCATTTTGGAAAATATCTTCGGCAGCTTCCTTTGTGCCCCCTTTTTGAACCACATACCGAGCCACTTTCGGAAAAACGGTTTTGTACAACCGCCCCAACAATGCAGCGTCACCATTTAAAAAGTCTTGAATGAACGGTTGGGTAGCGGGCATAGAAACAACCAGTGTTTGTTTGATTTGCCTCTAAAATAGGGAAAAATAACAGCCCAAAAAATAGGAGGTGATACTTCTTGTAATAAAATAGTGGGTAACAAAATTTTAATAATGACTCTTTCATACGAATCGATTCCCAAAGGCGGATTCTGAAAAGCCTGAAACAGAGTAAGAGATTAACCAACATTGTTTATTATGAAAAAAATGATTTTTTTGTTGGCTTTGATGGCATCCTTTTTTACCAAAGGACAAAACTTGGTACAAAATGGTTCCTTCGAAGATACCAACTGCGACATCTGCAGTACTTTGTATGAATTTTATGAAGGCTGTGTAGACCAATGGCAAAACTATACCTATGCCCCCTCGGCATTTGATAGTTCTATCCCTAATTGCACTTTTTACAACGGAGCATATTATTATGCGCCAGATCAAGACAAACATGCCCTTGTAGGTTCCAATAGAGGGATTTTTCAAGAAGGAAATTTCCCGCCAGGCACTTACACAATTTCTTTTCTTTACACAAGGGGAGAAGCCATTTACCAAAGCTTTCCCGTATATATTAATGCTGGGTTTGCCAATGGATTGGTTAATGTAGACTGGAGTGATAATTCCAATTTATCCATCCCCATTGAAAATGTAGTCTCTCAATTGGTGCTAGAAGATGATCCCATAAACTGGGCCACCTACACTGGGACCTTTCAACTTACCGAAGCGTATGAAGACTTTGTGATTTACGGTTCTTCGGAAGAACAATTTCAGGGCAATACCAACAACAGAGCCCCTGACAGAAGGGTGCTTATCGACAATGTTGTTCTAGAGTGTCAAAATTGTTGTACCCCAGAGCCCGTGACCATTACAGCCAATGGAGAAGACATTACTACATCACTTACCTATGAAATCCCCTGTGGGGAAACCTGCGTTACCTTGGCGGCTTCCAATATTACCAATGCTGTTTACAATACTTCAGACCCTGTGCTAGCAGACCTGGAGGGCTTATTTTGCCTTCCTCCCAATAGCACCCTTACCAGCTTTACCGCTACCATTACCGGGACCGATACTTGTGGGGATCCTTATAGCCAAAATGTTATTATAACCGTAGAACAGGAATGCTGTCCCTATATTGAAATGGGTTTCGCCTTGGATAACTCATACCAAAATCCTTCAGGTCCCAGGTCCAGGGAATTACAGTGATTATACACAAGGGGGACTGTATCCCTATTTTGGACACGCAAATCCCACAAATTAATATAAAAGCCTGACACCTAATGTCTTTAGCCCTTTTTGTAGATTTAAATGGAGACGGTGATTTTTGTGACCCAGGGGAGGAATTGTATAACGCCTTTGATGACAACGGATCTACTGGAGTTAGTTTTACTGACATAATTGGAAACGGTAGTGTTCAGGGAGGGGAAACCGTTAGAATAGTCGTAAGCGACAGTCCTATAAGCTGCGACCAACTGCCAGAATGTGGGGAAGTAGAAGACTATATCTTGTGCGATCCTTGTCCCGATGAACCCTACATCGAACCGTTTTGGCAAGAATGTCCTTCCAACAATGTATGCGAGTTGGAAAGCTGGCCAATACATGTGTTGGATGGCAATGGAGACCCCTTGCTCATTATAGATGGGTATTCTTTCTTGTGGAGCGACAACAGTACATCAGACGTATTGTACGGCGTTGTAGCATGGCAAGAGTATTGGGTAGAAGTAACCTATCCCAATGGATGTGTGTATACGCTTTACTATTACAAAGAATGCTGCGAAGGGGAAGTCTCGGTTATTTTCGACGAATGCCCAGGAGCGCAAATGGAAGTATTGCTCGAAGAAGACATCGTTAATCATGATCCGGAAAGATCCGTTCCCACTTTAGAGGATAAAGAAAATGCCTTAAGGGCTTATCAAAATGGAGACAGGGGCTTAGGCGAAGATTGTGACCCCTGCGTAGGAGGTATCGTGGTTATTACAGTTGTGGATGGCGATGGAATTGAGCTTACCAACTATGAAACCATAAGCATTACCGATAATAATACCCATATCACTACTCAGGTAAATCAAACACAATTTACGGTATACGTAGACACGCCCTATACCATAACCGTGGTGGTGGTTGATGCTAATGGAAATACCTGCGAGTACACCCATGATTTTATCTATGAGTGCTGTGGAGCACTGTCTGCGCCAACCAACTTACAAATTTCCGGAGCAACGCTTTCGTGGGATCCAGTACCCGGCGCTACGGGATATGTTGTGGAATCCACCAATTTCTGGCCCATTGAATGTAGTTGCACCAATCCTATTTCCATTCTACCCATTCAAACCACCCAAACCTCTGTTCAACTACCAGTAGGAGCCGACAGGTGCTTTGTCGTACAGGTAAGGGCTATTTGTGCCGATGGTACCCAGTCTAATCCTTCCGACTGGATTTGTGTAGGAGGCAGTGGACACGGAAAAGGGATGGAAGTATTGATCGTCCCCAATCCAAATAATGGGGAAATGGTATTCAACCTGCACACACAAGACGATACCAAAGTATCGATTGAGGTCTACGATTTCCAAGGCACCTTAATCGAGGCGTTTGACACACAATCCTTCTCCAATGAGGCGACCACCCTTTCTTGGGATGGCACCCATCTACGAAAAGGGATGTATTTTGTTAAATTTATATCTGAAAATCAACAAATCATTAAAAAACTAATCATCCAATAACAATCAATTACAATGGGCCCGGAATGCTTCTGGGCCCATTTTTAAAAATCCTAAACCTAATAAAATCAACCATTATGAAAACATTACAATTAATCGCCCTTGTGGTATTGACTGCTTGCATGAGCTGTCAACAAGAATCCATGGACAATCACTTACTTCAAAACACAACCGAAACTCCAGAAACACAACCCTTCCCAACCAGAGGGCCAGGGGCATCCTCCTATCCCGCCAACCAGATGATCGTTCAATATGATGCATCGGTAACGGAAAGCGATAAACAAGCCATGAGGAACAGCTATGGCGTTTCCAATTACAAAACCTGTTCCTGTGCAGATCCTACCCTCGAACTGTGGATATTTGAACTAGACATTAACGGAAACCTACAAGGAGGGAGTACTATTGAAGAAGTGGTATTGGGCGCCAAAGATGACTCGGGTTTGGAGGGAACCGACTTAAACCCCATCTTTCATCATGCAGGGCAAAAACTGAATTATTCATTTGGCCCAGCAGACATGACCGTAGGGCTACAGCAGACCGTTTCTACCAATACCGATTTGACCATTGCCGTTTTGGATACAGGCATCGATTATAACTACTATCAATTCACCACTCCCTTCCTATATCATGTTCCCAATGGATGTACCGATAATGGTATGCAGGATTATTACGGCTGGGACTTCGTTAATGGTGATAATGACCCCTATGACGATCATGGCCATGGCACGGTCATCTCCAGCATGGTCTACGGGCGCTTAACGCAGCAAAATATTCCTTTCCAAATTCTACCTATTAAAGTCTTTGATGAAAATGGGGACGGCCATTATTTTGATATTCTTTGTGGCTTTAAATATGCGGTAAACCATGAAGACGTAGACATGATCAATATGAGCTTTGGCTGGTACAATAACAATTATTCTTTGCTAGAGCACTTTATAGACGCCTCTCAAAATGAGGTGCTCATCACAGCCTCGGCAGGGAACCTAGGACAAAATAATGATTTCACACCCCATTATCCCTCTTCCTATCAAACCCCTACTATTTTATCCATTGCTTCCATAGGAAATAACCCCTTTTCTGCACAGTTATCTAGCTTTTCAAATTATGGTACGGTCTCGGTAGACATTGCAGCCCTGGGAGAGGACATTCCTTTTTACCTCACTCCCAATGAATACATTTTGGTTTCGGGAACCTCCTATGCCAATGCCTTTGCCACCGCATTTGGAGGGCGACTGTTCTCGCCCGGAATGACCCCACAACAACACCTTTCGGAAATGCTGGGCAATACAATCTATAGCCCAAACCTTTCCATGCTTAAGTACCACGCATACATTTACTATTGATACGGTTTGAATAATTAGGTTTAGGTACACCATAATTTATTTAAACTAGGGGGAAGAAGTACCCGTACTTCTTCCCCTAAAATAGTATCTTTAACTTGCAAAAAGGCCCGTATGACTAGAACAGCGTTTCCTATAAAAATACTTTTCCTCTTTTGCATCATCCCATTTTTAGGATATGGCCAACGCCCGATCAAACAAGTCTTTGATTCGCTGCTGAAAACGCAAGGGCAGGTTGCCGAAAAAACCAAGGAAATAGAATCCTTGCTTAAAAAGAACGCGGGCAAGGATCCCCTTGTCCTGGCCGAAATGTATTATGAATATTCCAAATGGAACTGGAGCCAAGCCAAGAATGAAGCAAAATCCAAAGAGTACGCCCGGAAGGAATACACCCTTCGAAAAAAATTCAACGAAGATACTTTACAGCCCCTTTTACGAAGAAACCTCTACAATCTAGGGTATTTGTACCATCATGCAACACTCCCCGATTACCAAAGCGCACTCGCCTATTTTGACACCCTCATTTCCCTCACCCCCCAAAATGACTCCCGTTTGGGAAATGCATACCGGGAGTGTGGGGATATTTATGATGCCCTAGGGGACTTTCAACGGGCCTTGGAGAATTACCAATATTCCGAAACCTTATTCAAAGAATTGCAGCGACCAGACTTACAGTTAAAAGCCCTTATCAATATCTCCGGCACCTATGCCTCCAAAGGCGACCCGTTGCTATTGGATGATTTTCTTAAAAACAACCAGGTCATTACCCGTTCCTTTGGGGAAAGTCTTTCCGAAACCCAAAAAGCAATGGTATTGTTTAATACGGCCGCTATGTACAATACCACCAACCAGTATGATCT
>JAWKMP010000026.1:0-30259 GCA_041392175.1 Flavobacteriaceae bacterium
ATCCTTTAATCTATAGGGCTTTTCTTCAAATTGGATTTCTGTAAATCGCTGAAGGTTATACATTCCCGAATCTATCAAATGCCCCAATAGTTCTTTTTTTGACCACCTATTGGGGCTCCATTTTCTTGATAATTTCTCTTCCGAGGATTCTGAAACATAGGTTGAAATTTGTTCCACCAAGTTTTCAAGTTTTTCAACAATCGGTTCCATTCGGTTTTTGATTAGTTGTTTTCTTGATGGAATTCATTTTCAGTCCCCCTTTTAAATTTTCTTTCTTCTATGTGGGTTTATTTCACAAAAACCTTCTTAACCACTGTCCCTTCATTAAAATTCAGCTTCAGCAAATAAATACCACTGGCAAGGGCACCCGTAGCGATATTATTTTCTTTACCCGTCGCTATTTTTGCGCCAGACATCCCGTAAAGGGTATACTCCTCCAAGATTATTGTAGGAATTGAAATGATTTGGATGGCATCTACCGTTGTGACAATTTTTACGCTGCTTTCAAGGGAGACTTCCGAAATACCCAATATATCTTCAGAAACCGGATTGAAGCCTGTCCATAACGCCCCTGCATCTGTTACGTAAGGGCCCATGGTGCCTACAGGAATATGGAGATGTATATTACTTCTGTCTGATCCAAAGGTGTCATTTGTTCCTGTAATGATGGTTGGGGGGGGTAGTGCAAAGCTGTAAACGTCGGTCATTGGGTTGTTATTAAATACTACATTTCCCATTTCAAGTAAAGAATCTGGTAAAAATATTTCGGTGATTTGGTTGTTGATAAAGGCAGTATCTTCAATTACTTCTATTCCATCAGGTACTTGTAAAAAAGTTAAATCATTATTGGCAAAAAAACCGTTTGGGATCGTTGTCATTCCAACTGGAAGCGTGAAACTGGTTATAGAATTATTTGCAAAAACACTATTGCCAAAAGCGGTAACATTATCTGGTAGTACGATAGTTGTTAACTGGTTAAGTTCAAAGGCATTATTGCCTATTGATTGTACTGTAGATGGGATGGTAATACTAGAAATATTATTTACAAAAAAGGATAAGTTGCCTATTATTTCTAGGCCCTCATTTAGGGTTACTGCGGTAAGCCCTTTATTTGAAAAAGCTTCTTGCCCCGTACTTTTAATGTCAAAAGAGTCTGCATTATAAGATACTGAAGTAGGAATTGTAACTACCGTACCACCTGCCATATCATAATCAATAGCCATTACTTCGTTTGGAGAAAGTGACGTTACTTCGTAGGTAATAAAATTTGAAGTAAAGTTACTTCCTACTACAAGTTGTTCGGTTACACTATTAAAACCTGTCCAGGTTGCCGCTACATAATCTGTGGTAGTCCCAAAAGGAATGGTTAAATCTATGGAGCCTCTATTGGCTGCAAAGGTGTCAAAATTATCTCCAGTGGTAATGATGGATGGAGGGGTTATTGCTTCTGAAGTAATACTGGTTAAAGGATTTCCGTTAAAGGCTTGTTGCCCGATGCTTACTACATTCTCGGGAATGGTAATAGTTGCTAACTGATTAATATAAAATGCTCCGGCACCAATGGTCGTAACACTGCTAGGAATAGTAAGCGAAGTTATCTGGTTTTGGATAAATGCATTGTCTCCTATACTTTGTACACTAGCACCAAGGGTCAAGCTTGTAATTTGATTGGTGTTAAAGGCGTTTTGACCAATACTCGTAACGTTGTCTGGAATTACCAGGTTGGTAATTTCATTATTTAAAAAAGCCTGGCTCCCGATACTTATTAGATCATTGGGTAGTACAATACTGGTTAAATTATTATCTGAAAAAGCACCATTGCCAATACCAATAATACCATTTGGCAAGGAAACAGAGGTTAATAAATTAGAAGCAAAAGCACTACCCCCTATAGTTAATATATTGCTCGGTATGGTAATAGTAGTGAGTTGGTTTAAAGCAAAAACAGAAGTGCCTATGCCAGTGATGCCACTTGATATTGTCACACTGCTAAGTTGATTGTTGAGAAAAACAGCATTTCCAAGTGAAATTACACTATTTGGTATGACTACACTTGTTAAAAGATTATTTCCAAAAACATCGCTTTCTATCACAGCTACACTAGAGGGTATGGTAATGGCTGTTAATTGATTGGTTAAAAAAGCTGAATTTCTTATACTGATTACACTATTAGGAATGGTAACGCCGGTCAATGATTTTCCAGCAAAAGAACCAATTCCAATTTCGGTAACCGTGTAGGTTGTTCCGGCATTGGTCACACTAGAAGGTATGTTTACCACCGTACCTCCGGCAACATTATAATTTGTAGTTCTTACTGTGGTGGTTCCCGAAATTACTTCATAGGTAATAAAATTATCGGTAAAGGTTTGCGCGTTGGCCACAAAGGCCAATAAAAGGATTAATACAGAAAATACGTTAGTTTTCATATGCTTGGGGTTTTATCATTATTTTTTTTGTTAGGATGCGTTCTTCGGAATACACTTTTAGGAAGTATATCCCTGGCTTTATGTTTTCTACTTGGATGGTTTTATTTTTTGTCTCAATTACCTTTTGGCCAAAAACATTAAATAGTTGGATAGAATCAATTTCCCGGTCATACGCTATGGTAAATTGAGTATCACTGGGGTTGGGGTATACATTGCAGTCTATCTCGCTTGTAAAACTTTCTACCGATAAACTGCAACCGGCTAGCGTTTCAGAAAAAACAGTTCCTGAATCTATAGAAGTCCAATTTGCAGTACTGTAGGCTGCGTCATCTACAATAATGCAAGAAAGATTGGGGTTGCTAACAGCACTAAATGTGATTACATTTAGGTTATTGGTGTTTTTAACATTCAAAAAATTCAAATCGTTAAAATTGCAAACCAGTTTGGTTAAATTGGTATTTTGAGTCAAGTCAAGACTTGTTATCATATTTAAACCACAGTGTAGTTCATCCAATAAGGTATTCTGACTTACATTAAGACTTGTGAGTGTGTTATTACTACAAACTAACCTAGTTAAGAGATTATTTTGAGTAACATTTAAGCCGCTTAATGGGTTGTTATTACACCTAAGTTTTTCTAGTAGCGTATTTTGTGAAACATTCAGGTTGGTTATTTGATTATTATAGCAATCCAGAAAAATCAATGCAGGGTTTTGAGTTAAGCTAAGACTGGTTATTTGATTGTGGTTGCATAGTAAAGTATACAGTAATGGATTGTTGTCGAGATTTAAGGATGTTAACAGATTGTTGGCGCAATGTAAACTTTCCAGAAGCGCATTTTGCGATACATCCAGATTGGTTAATTGGTTTAAGAATATTACTAAAGTTTCTAATAAGGGATGATTTCCTGGCTGAAAACTAGTTAATTGATTAATTCCTACATCTATATACCATAACTGGGAGTTAACTGTATTTAACGACAAATTACTTATTTGATTTCCTTGGGCAATCAAAACTTGAAGTGCCGTATTTTGGGTAAGGTTTAAGGCAGTAAGATTGTTATTTTTACAGTTTAATTGTTCAATGTTTATAAACGCCTCTATCCCTACCAGGCTGGAGATATTCAAATTTGGGCAACTGATATCTCCTGTGTATTCTACTGCTTCAGATAGCTGTATTTCGGTATCACCATTAATATTAATGGCTGGGTTACCTACCAGATAGGCCTTAAAATTGGCATCGGGAATGGTAACATTTTGCGCAATGACACCATGAAAGATCATCGATAAAAGAAAAAAATAGATAATTCGCATCTCAATTTTTTTAATATTTCATTTTAATAAGCTCCCCATCAAGGGTATAAGAAAATGTAAATGTTGTTCCACCGTTTTCAGGTTCAAGTTTTACATAATATTCCGCTTTTGAAACATCTCCATTTTTTGGAAAATAGATATCTGCCATGGTTAAAGAAGGGTTTTCAATATTCTTTTCGGCGGTTAATTGCTTCTTCGACTTTTCAACCAATTCCCCTAATGTGGAAAGATTGATGTTGTCATCTAGTTGAAACATAAAATCGGCTGCTTTGGTCCCGTCGGGGATTTCAAGGGTGATGTCTGAGGTTTGATTCCACATGCCTTGACTCATGGTCCACTGTCCCATCGCTAAAGATTCCGGAGCATCGGTTACAGTTGTACTTATCATGTTTCCGATGGATTTGTCATACATAATGGTTAAGTCGGTAAAGTAGGCGTTGTCTCCAAATTTGCTTTTGAGTTCTTTTTCAATTTCTGAAAAACCCTTAGCATTCGCGGGTTGATTCCCAGTCCCTCCTCCACATGCGATTAGAGTGGTGATAAGTAATGTAATGGCTACTAATTGTATTTTTTTCATGATGTTATGTTTACAAGGTTAAATTTATTCTTCCTCTTCTTCCCTTCCGAAAAGATAAAATAGGGCCCCTCCGCCAAAGATGAATAACCCTCTCAAGACCCAGCCCATAGTGGTTCCCCACATATCAATCCAGGCAAGAATTCGAACATTATAATTAAAGAGGTAAAGGACTCCAGAGATAATCCCTAAGGCTGCTAGTACTAAACCGCCTTTGCCAATTTTGGTTTTGATATCTTCCATATTGTTTTTTTAAGATTTTAAAGTAAAACTAGGAATGGAAAGTGTAGGAAAAAACAACAAATCTATTTTTGGGTAGTTTGAGTAAATATGTGCAGGATAGGATTAGATATTTGTTTTTTATTGGGACCCTAATGGGTTAGATCTATGTGGTTGTTAATCCTAAGCCTCTGTAATTGATTTACTTTCAATGGTTTTATATAAAAGAAAATACGAACCCTTTTAATAAATTAAACCACTACTGCATTTAGTTAGGAGGGCCCAAACAAATTAAGGACTGCTTGATTGTAATGGTCATTCATCTGTATCATGGAAACCTGCGGAAATCCTGTTGCCCCCAATTTTTCCTTCACCGTTGCAGCCGTAAATCCTAAAAACAATTTTTCGCACCCTATTTCTTCTGCCCTCAAGCGTGTGCGATACAGTATTTGTTTATACACATCATGGGATTTTAGGTAGGTATAGTCCATTCCCAGAAGTAGTGCATTATAATGTAGATTGTTTTTATGGCAGAAAGTGATTCCCACCACTTTTTTATTTCCATTTGGAACCTTTAATGCTAATTCTGTCACCTCGAAGTTGGAATCTTGTAACATTTCGACGAAAAGGCTTTTAGGCAACGCAAAGCTGTTTAATTCAAGGCTCGCGTTTTTCACTTGAGAGTATAGGCCGTACCAATGGTTCAATTCGGTTTCCGAAAATTCGTTTATAATACGGGTTGAGAACTTATCTAAATGCTTGAAAATCCCATTGGACAAGTATTTCCTGCGTTTGGAATGGATAGTCAAAAAGTAGTTTTCGAAGGGTCTTTTTTGGAGATCTTCAATAACATGGGTATTGGGAAGGCTGATTTTTAAAAACCCTTGCTCCATGAAAAAATCAACAAGCTCATGGTCCTTTGAGTGAAAATCCCTAAGCCACATTCCATTTGCACCTTCCTTTTCTTGAATTTTCCACAAATGGTCCAGTAATTTGGACAATGCCAATTTCCAGTGAGGCCCGGTGCGGTTAAGGTACAGATGATTTCCTTCGGTAAGGAGGGATCCCAAAACCAATGTCTTTGAACAAAGATAATGTGGGTCTTTTTTCCGGATTTCTTCTATTTGAAGGGATACTTCAGTAGGTAAAAATAAATCGTCTTTGACGAGCGCAATGATAAAAAACGTAGCTGCCAGGGGAGTTCCTTGCGAATCATTTACGAGAATATAGTGAAAATCCCAGTGATTTTCCTTGGATTGATGCGACGAAAACACACGTTCCAGGAGTGAGATGGCTGCCCAGTTCATGCTTATTTGTGTTGCTAAAAGAGAGTTCCAAAGTGCTTCGTCAATTTCGGAAATACTTTTCTTGTGCATGATGTGAAAATTTTCTACTTCGGAAACGGTTATGGGTGTGTTTTCAATTTTTTCACGAATAAAACCGGGGACCTGTTTAAAGGCCCTGAGAATATCATGGATGCTTCTGCCTTCTTCCTCCAAAGCCAAAGGAAAATGATGGGCAAAAAGAGCGCATATTTTTTCAATATCCTGCAGGGTATGGTGCAGTGTAATGGTAAATCGAAGCCCTGTACATTTTTCGGGTACCGCAGGGAACACCCCTAAATTCACAAAGCAACCTTCATGGATGATTCTTTGCACTAAGTTATAGCCAACTCGAACTAGCCCAAGCCCAATAAAAACAATAGGAGAATGGCTATTTGACACCACCGGTAAATGGTAAACCTCTCTCAATAAATAATGGCAATAGTGTATTCGTTCCCGTAATTTATTTTGACGATCGTAGATTTCATTGGTGAGATGGATTTTTGCTGAGGCTATTCCAGCACCAATGACAGGGATTTGATGTCCCCCCGAAAAAATTAAACTCCCTCCGCAGTTTTTCACTTTTTGATGAAGGTCTTTGTCTTTAAACAAAAAGGCGCCACCGCCACAACCAAAACCTTTACTTAGTGATGTGGCCAACACCATTTTGGGGTGAAAATTCACCTGACTCAAGACCACACCAGTACCATTTTTTCCCGCAATACTCATTCCGTGGGCATCATCTGCATACAGGTAAAAATTGGGGTATTTGTTTAAAAGGTCAACAAGCTTGGTCATTGGGGCAAAATCACCATACATACTATACACCCCATCGATCATATACCAAATACGATTGTATTTGTTTTTATTTTCTAAAATCTTTTTTTCTAATCCATCAATATGGTTATGCCTTAGAATTTCTATTTGGGTTCCTAGGGCTTTCATTTTTATGACGGCATCCTGCACGCTGGCATGCACTTGTTGATCTTGTATGATAAGATCGTTGGGAGCCACTACCACAGGGATTATTGAATGATGCCCTAAAGACATAGATGTTGTTGTGATCACATGGGCATCAAACATCTTTTCCAGAAGCGATTCCCATTCTGCGTAAAGTGTATTGGATACATAACTTCTGGAAGAAGAAAACTGGATTCCGTAACGTTTTATGGCGTCAATAGCACCATTTTTAACACGCTCATCTTTTTCCAGTCCTAAATAGGAACATGACCCAAAATTTATTAACTCCCGCCCATTTATCACTATAGTGCGACCATTGTATTCGTAATCCTCCGTCCTTAAATGAAGAATATTGTGATCAATCCCTTTTTCAATAATGTCATTAACTACATTCAGTTTTTGATTGGATTGCTTTTGTGTCATTATTTACCTATGCTTTTGTAACTCATGCAAAATGTTGTTTTGCTTGAAAGTGTCCTTGAATTTGCTATAGGAACTACTCTTTTTTTCTTCGGCACCAAATTTCATTTTGTTTTGTTTAGTCGTGTATCCTAGGTTTATATAATTGCATTGCTTTATTTCTGCCCTTTTAATTAGTTGAAATAATAATTGAGAATAGGTGTCTAGTTCACTATTATCGGGGTAGGCAAGACCTGCAATCAAGAAATTATAGGCGTTCGCATTCATAATGCTAATGGCAATACCCACCAGTTTTTTACTTTTTTTTGAATAGAGCCTAAGGATGTCCCAATCTGGATTTTCGGTTCTATTGGCCTTTTCAAAAATTGAAAAGTTATAGGGAAAGGTATTGAGGTCGAAACTTCTTTTTTGAGTGTCTAAGTACAACTGAAATACCCTCTTTAGTTCCTCGGTTGGCATGTTTTTATCGTATACTGTGGTAAATAGCCCTTCTTTAGAAATGGCTCTTTTTCGTACAAAATACCGATGACTGGTTTTAAGGGAATTGAAAAAATGGGACCCGTTTAATTGATCTACTTCAAAAAAAGATAATCCTTCACTTTCTATGTAGCCCATTCCTTGCAATGTGGATTGTTTAAAACCCAAGGCTCCCATATCGCGCAATACGATGGAGTTTGCATTGGAGGATTCAAAGAGCTCTTGAATATAATCGAGGATTTTTTCTTCTTGAATTTCAGAGATCTCAGCACCCTTAGACTTCCAGATATGATTGCCAAAAGTAATGGGGGTTCCCATGATTAAAGCATAAGAACATAGGTAATAGGGTTCAGTTTTACGCTTTTCCTCTATTAGTTTAGATTGAATTTTTGAGGCTATAATATCTTCTTTTATCAATGTGGAAGTAAAAAATGTAAAGAATTGAGGGAGCTCATGTTTATAGGCAATGAGGTAGGTAAATTGCCAGTTGTCCTCTTTCAGTGCATTTCTTGAAAAGGCTTCTTCAAGGTCTTCAAGAATTCTTGGGCTCAAGAAATATTTTTTAAATATGATGTTTATATCAGGCTTTGGTATTTCTGAAATACTTGAAAAAGATTTAATATAAAGAGTACTCGGGCAACTCGTAAAGGGGGTTGTTTTGAACTTTTCTTCATCCGGCTTAAAGTCCTTTATATTTCTGAAATTTTTCTTGATATCGTCGACCGATCTCCCTTCTTCCTTTAATGCCTCATACAAATGATAATCAATAGCGTCAATCAAATCGATGATTTCTTTTTTGGTATGGTTTGTCGTTATTGAAAAACGAACCCCTGTTTTATTGGTGTTTACCGCAGGGAACATGGCAAGATTTGTATGAAAACCAGCCCTTTGAAGGCGTTTAATTAAATTGTAACCTACTTTTGGCAATCCCACCCCAATAAAGAAAATAGGGGTGTTGCTGTTGGACATATCCGGTAAGTTCCTTTTTTGAAGCTCCTCCCTGCAAAGGGCAATGTTATTCTGAAGCTTTTCCTGCATTTTGTAAATCTCTGGAGACAAATGGATTTTTGCGCAAGCAATACTTGCTCCTAATGCAGCATTTAGGTGTTGTCCCGAAAAAATCAATGGGCCGCCACAGGTTTTCACCCTAGTCTTAAGTGATTTATCCTTAAAAACAAATGCTGCTCCCCCTGCGGCAAAAGCTTTGTTTAGAGAGGAGGCGATGATTGTTTTATGTGTGAGTTTAATTTTCGATAAGGCATAGCCAGCGCCCTTTTTTCCTGCCCAACTCATTCCATGGGCATCATCAATATACAGGTGTAAATGTTTGTGCTTTTCCAAAAGGGAATTGATCTCTTCCAAAGGGGCTACATCGCCATACATGCTATAGACACTATCTGCCATGTACCATATTTTACCATATAAGGGAGTGTTTTTTACAATCTCCAATTCAAGGGCTTTTAGGTCATTATGTCTAACCATCACATTTTTAACACCTTGAAGTTCAAGGTGATGTATCATGAATTGTACGCTTGTATGTACGTTTTGATCAAAAATTATCATATCTCCTTCTTGAACAATTATTGGCATTACCGCCATATGGCCAAGAGTGGTGGTAGGAACAAGAACCGTATGTGCCTCAAAAAGTTCATCCATGAATTCTTCAAGCTGGGCATACAATGTGGTAGACATGTACGTCCTTGAAGAGCCAAATTGTATTCCGAATTTTTCTATAGCGCCTTTAGCAGCCTCTTTAAGGCGTACGTCTTGCTCTAGCCCCAAATAGGAGTAAGTCCCAAAATTGATTAGGTCAGTTCCGTTTACATGAATTTTTGTTCCTTGATAAACAGCGTCTTGCGTATAGAGATGGCCAATTCCTTTCTCAACCCCAATACTAATATTCGTGAAGATGGTATCAATAATTTTTTTATTCATAAAATGATAAACCAGGCAGTGATTAAAGTGATGATTTATTTATTGGGAAACTACTTTAAAGACCAATCCCATAAATAAAGTCTAATGCCAGACTTAAAATTATGAAAGCGAAAAAGGAGATAAAAGAAGAAATCTATATTAGAAGGACATGAATAAATTTATAATGCCTTTAGGCAGATATTTGAAAATGAAAAATCCGGTTTATTGGTCTTTATTCCATTTCAAAAGAGAGGCTAAAAAGGTTTCTTTTTTTCTAGAAGAGACCGGTACCTTTAGGCCATTTTTAAGATAAATAGTTCCCGATTTTTCATACTTATCCACGTACTTTAAGTTAACAAAAAAAGATTGATGAGGGCGTATAAAATCTGCTTCGGTGAGGTGTTCCTCAAATTCTTTTAATGTTTTTGAAGCAATAAATTTCTTTCCATGGGATAAATAAAAAGTAGTGTACCCTTTATCAGATTGGCAATACATTAATTCGTCCAATTCAATGACTTGATAACTATCCTGAAGCGAAATAATAATTTTAGAACGATCATTGTTCCAAATTTGTTTAACGGTATTAATTTGCTGTTTTTGGGTTGTAACCGAAAGGGAGGATAGTTTTTCTATTGCCTTCTTCAATTCCCCTACATCAATGGGCTTTAAGATATAATCTACAGCACCCGCTTTTAAAGCCTTCAATGCAAATTCTTCATAAGCGGTAATAAATATTATTTTGAATGAGAGCTCTTTGGTTTGTTCCAAAAAATCAAAACCGGTACCGTCCTCTAGGTTTATGTCCAAGAAAATCAACTCTGGCTTACAGGCATTCGCAACAACGACCGCCTCCTTAACCGATGCACATTCCCCAATCACTTCAATGGTGGTGTGGTTTTGTTCTAATAAGTTGAGTAAACTTTTTCTTATATAGGCTTTGTCTTCAACAATAAGGGACTTCATAGGGTATCGGCTTTTTGGTAAGGGATGATCAATGTAACAAGAGTACCTTTTTCATCATATTTTTTTCGGTCTTCAATAGTGATGGAACCGTTCTTTTTAAAATCCTTGGAAAGAAATTGTAAGCGTTCTTTGTTGATAACTGTTGACAACGATGTCTTCGTACTGTTCTTTGTCTGGGCCTGTGCATCAATACCAACACCATTGTCCATAATGGTACATGTTAAGTCTGCCTTTTGAAAAGACAGGTTGAGGGATATTTCCCTATTTTTTGGGTTGTTCTTAAACGCATGCTCCACGGCATTTTCTACAAAAGGCTGAATGAGCATGGGAGGTATTTTTAGGGTTGAAGGGTCGATGCCTTCGGCCAAAGTAATGCTGAAGTTGATTTGGTCACTTTCCAAAGTTTGAAGCTGTATATAGTTTTCCAATGCTTCCAGTTCTTTTGATAGCAATACCATTTTGTCCCTCGAGTTCTCCAAGGTAAGCCTAAGGAGCTTTGAAAATTTGGACAAATAGGAAACCGACTTTCCTTCTTCTTTGTTTAAGATCATTCCCTGTAAAACGGCCAGGGAGTTGAAGATAAAGTGTGGCGTCATTTGGGAACGCAGTAACTTTTGCTCCACGATGGCATTTTGCGTAATGGCTTTGGCATTGTTGAGTTTTTGATAGAAAATAGCGGCCTCGAAATAATGGAGATCAACAAAACCCCAATAATGGCCCAAAGGTAGTTGCGCTGTGTTTTCTCTAGGTCCTTGGCGGTGGAAAGGACCGTTTTGGTGAGTTTCAATTCCCTAATGTTGGCAGAGTCTATGGCTTGTTTGTATTTGTATTCGTATTCTATTTGAGTGATTTTCTCGATGCTTTCTTTGTTGAAAATACTGTCACTTAATAGTTTGTATTCTTGATGGCTTATCAATGCATTTTTATAATCTCCTTTGCTTTTATAGATGTCTGCCAATAATTGATTAATGTCCCTTTTATAAAGCATCAATTTTAATTTATCAGCAAGCTCTTTGCTCTTCAATGCATTTTTTAATGCTTCGTCATATTTTTTTTGAAAAACAAAGAAGCTGCTAATCCCCTATAGGTATTGCAAATTCCTATTTGATAATCTATTTCTAATGATACTAAATTAGCCTCTTTATAGTATTCTTCTGCCAGTTTATACTTTTCAAGTGTTAAATAGGTGTTTCCAATATTTGTTAAATTTCTGGAAATATTAATCTTACGATTGATTTTTCTATTAATTTGTAATGCCTCATTATAATTGGCTAGGGCTTTATCATATGCTTCTTTTTTCAAATGAATGCTCCCAATATTGTTTAGTAATGTTGCAATACCTTCTTGATCTCCTATTTTGAGCTGCACGGCATAGGCTTTTTCATAATTTTCAAGAGCCTTATCATATTTTCCGTAAGCCTTATAAATAATGGCTATATTGTTTAAATTTTTTGAAATTTCAATCGTATCCTTTATATTTTCTGAAATAGTTAACGCTTTGTTGTAAAACTCCAATGCGTTTGGATAATTGTCTCTTTTTGAATAAATAGCGCCAATAATATTATAACAGCTTGAAGTTTCCTTTTGGTAGCCATTTTTAATATTGATAGCTAAGGCCTCATCAAAATAAGTTCTTGCTATATCATATTCACTCATATCAAAATAGCCATATCCTATTTGCTTTAAGTTTTTAGCTACACTCTCGGCATTACCATTTTTTTTATCCGTTGCAACTGCTTTTTCAAAATACGCAATAGCACTTTTAAAATCATTACTGTTGTAGGCGCAGTGCCCTAATTTTGTAAAGCATTCGGCTAGTTTTATAGTGTCGCCCAATTCTTGATACAGTTGCGAAGCTGTCATAAAGTATTGCATAGCCTCTGTAAAATGAGACTGTTCCATTTCAAACGTGCCTTTTAGAAAAATGCTTCTTGCGGCACCTTTTTTATAATCTAATGTTTCTGAAATGGATTCGGAAATATCAATATAATCCAGGGCTTTATTGACATCGTTTTTGGAATAATAGGTAGCCAATGCTTGAAGAATATTCACCTTAGTAGTGTCATTTTCTTGATGATTTTCCAGCACAGTGGTAAGACTATCGATTTCAGAATTTTGAGAATAAACCGAATGCTGAAAAAATATTAAAGCATAAAGCAAGAGCAGGTATCTAGTAGTATTTTTCATAAAGGGAAAAGTGGGTGGCTTCATGCAGGATTACATTTACATTCTTGACTTTGGTTCTCAATAAATCCAGCGTATCGCTAGACGGGTTATCTTATATTCAATGGATTTTAACAAATGGAATTATTTGTCTTCATTGTATACTGGGGTTTCTAATTGGTAAGGCAAAACTAAAGTAACAATAGTGCCTTGTTCGCCATATTTTTTTCGGTCTTCTATTTGCAGTGATCCCATCATTTTGAATTCCTTCGAAAGAAATTGTAAGCGTTCTTTGTTGATAACTGTTGACAACGATGTCTTCGTACTGTTCTTTGTCTGGGCCTGTGCATCAATACCAACACCGTTGTCCATAATGGTACATGTTAAATCTGCATTTTGAAAAGACAGGTTGAGGGATATTCCCCTATTTTTTGGGTTGTTCTTAAACGCATGCTCTACGGCATTCTCTACAAAAGGCTGAATGAGCATGGGAGGTATTTTTAGGGTTGAAGGGTCGATGCCTTCGGCCAAAGTAATGCTGAAGTTGATTTGGTCACTTTCCAAAGTTTGAAGCTGTATATAGTTTTCCAATGCTTCCAGTTCTTTTGATAGCAATACCATTTTGTCCCTCGAGTTCTCCAAGGTAAGCCTAAGGAGCTTTGAAAATTTGGACAAATAGGAAACCGACTTTCCTTCTTCTTTGTTTAAGATCATTCCCTGTAAAACGGCCAGGGAGTTGAAGATAAAGTGTGGCGTCATTTGGGAACGCAGTAACTTTTGCTCCACGATGGCATTTTGCGTAATGGCTTTGGCATTGTTGAGTTTTTGATAGAAAATAGCGGCCCCCGAAATAATGGAGATCAACAAAACCCCAATAATGGCCCAAAGGTAGTTGCGCTGTGTTTTCTCTAGGTCCTTGGCGGTGGAAAGGACCGTTTTGGTGAGTTTCAATTCCCTAATGTTGGCAGAGTCTATGGCTTGTTTGTATTTGTATTCGTATTCTATTTGAGTGATTTTCTCGATGCTTTCTTTGTTGAAAATACTGTCACTTAATAGTTTGTATTCTTGATGGCTTATCAATGCATTTTTATAATCTCCTTTGCTTTTATAGATGTCTGCCAATAATTGATTAATGTCCCTTTTATAAAGCATCAATTTTAATTTATCAGCAAGCTCTTTGCTCTTCAATGCATTTTTTAATGCTTCGTCATATTTTTTTTGAAAAAACAAAGAAGCTGCTAATCCCCTATAGGTATTGCAAATTCCTATTTGATAATCTATTTCTAATGATACTAAATTAGCCTCTTTATAGTATTCTTCTGCCAGTTTATACTTTTCAAGTGTTAAATAGGTGTTTCCAATATTTGTTAAATTTCTGGAAATATATATCCCAGTTTGTTTGAGCATGTAGCGATTTGTTCCTTATCACCTATTTCGTATGCAATGTCTAAAGATTCATATAAGAATTTGGTCGCTTTTTTTAGTTCTCCTGTAATAATATAGATAGATGCAATATTGGTTTTTGCTTCGGCGATGTTATTTCGGTTTTTTTTCTTTTCGAAAAGGAACAGGGAACGGGAATAATAATCCAAAGCCTTTTCATAATATTCTTGTTTCTCATAGCAACTCCCAAGATTATGAAGCGATCTGGCAATCCCAATTGTGTCTTTGATTTTTTCCGAAATCGCCAATGACTTATTGTTGTATTCCAATGCAAGAGGTGAATTACCTTGCTCATTGTAGGCAGCAGCTATAGAATTTAAACAGTTTGCAGCCCCTATTTCATCACCGGTATTTTTTTGTTCCGCCAATACTTCATTATAATCCTTTATAGCTTCTTCATAATTGCCAATTTTGGCCTTTACACCGCAATATTAAATTTGCTTTTAGTCGTTGATTGTCCTATCTCCTCTCTAATTTTTAATGACTTTTCATAGTTGACCAATGAATTATTGTAATCACCTTGATAATAATAGACGGCTCCCATTGCTAAGTAAGAATTGGAAAGTCTCTTTCTATGTTCAAGTTTTTTATACTTAATATGGAACTTTCGTAATAATTTAAAGCTGCTTCATAACTGGATTGCGACATTTCTATAACCCTCTTAAAATGAGCTTTGGCAATGCCGCTTTTATAGTTGATTTTTTTAGAGATTCTCGGCTTCATCTGCAAATTCACTTGATTTATCAAGATCTATCCTATATAGAGCAAAACTTAACTTGTTCAAAATGTCCGCTCTTAAGCTATCCAGGGCCTTATGATTTTCAAGCTCAATTTTAAGGCTGTCAATCTCCCTGTTTTGTGAAGCAACATCACAAACGGAAAGAAAAAAAACAAAAACCAATAAAATCTTCAACGTAGTCATAAACGGAAATGCATTGTATTTTGGTAAGTATCAAAAATAGAGGATAAAGTTTCAAAATTTATTTTTAATAAAAAAACAACACTACTCAATTTTCCAAAACCAAAAAACACCCTATTTTTGCCTATGCAAAACAACGTCCTCATTTTAGATTTTGGTTCGCAGTTTACCCAGCTCATCGCCAGAAGGGTTAGGGAACTCAATATCTACTGCGAAATTCATCCTTACCATCATATTCCTGAAGATTTATCCAGCTTCAAAGCCGTCATCCTTTCGGGGAGCCCATTCTCGGTGCGCGCCGAGGATGCCCCGCATCCCGACCTTTCAAAAATAAAAGGTCACAAACCCCTGTTGGGGGTTTGTTACGGCGCGCAGTACCTAGCTCATTTTTACGGTGGCGAGGTTGCCCCATCCAACACTAGGGAATATGGCCGTGCCAAGTTGAGCACCATTTTGGACCATTCCAACCTCTTTATGGGGATTCCAGAAGAGGCACAAGTATGGATGAGCCATAGCGATAGTATTAAAGAACTTCCCAAAAAAGGAGTGCTTTTAGCCAGCACCGATGACGTTGCTAATGCGGCTTACCAAATTGATGGAGAGGAAACCTATGCCATTCAATTTCATCCCGAAGTATACCACACCACCCATGGGAAGCAATTGCTGCAAAATTTCTTGATTGAAATTGCAGGGGTAGAACCCAATTGGACCCCTGCCGCTTTTGTGGATACCACCGTGAAAGAGTTAAAGGAAAAGCTAGGAAATGATAAAGTAGTGCTAGGCTTAAGCGGAGGAGTGGATTCTACCGTGGCGGCTGTTTTGCTCAACAAAGCCATCGGGAAAAACCTCTATTGTATCTTTGTAAATAACGGTTTGTTGCGCAAAAACGAATTCCAGCATGTACTGGATCAATATGAACACATGGGGCTAAATGTAAAAGGTGTTGATGCTTCGGCACGTTTCTTGAAAGCCTTGGAGGGCGAAAGCGACCCCGAAAAGAAACGAAAGGCAATTGGTCGTGCGTTCATTGAAGTATTTGATGACGAAGCCCATTTGGTGAAAGATGTCGATTGGCTGGCGCAAGGAACCATTTACCCCGATGTAATCGAAAGCGTGTCGGTAAATGGACCTTCGGTTACCATTAAATCTCACCACAACGTAGGTGGATTACCCGATTTTATGAAACTAAAAGTAGTGGAGCCATTACGTATGCTGTTTAAAGATGAGGTGCGTAGGGTAGGAGCCGAAATGGGCATTGACCCAGAACTCCTGGGAAGGCACCCTTTCCCCGGACCTGGATTGGCCATTCGTATTTTAGGAGACATTACCGAAGAAAAAGTTCGTATCTTACAAGAGGTAGATGCTATCTTTATCGACGGATTGAAAAAATGGAATTTGTACGATAAGGTATGGCAAGCCGGTGCCATTTTATTGCCGGTACAAAGCGTGGGAGTAATGGGTGATGAACGAACCTATGAAAAAGTGGTCGCACTTCGCGCCGTGGAAAGCA
This sequence comes from Flavobacteriaceae bacterium, assembly GCA_041392175.1. Classification (GTDB taxonomy): domain Bacteria; phylum Bacteroidota; class Bacteroidia; order Flavobacteriales; family Flavobacteriaceae; genus Halomarinibacterium. The sequence continues at coordinate 16,623 of JAWKMP010000026.1, forward strand.
CAGACGGAATGACGGCCGATTGGGTAAATTTACCCTATGAGTTTTTGCAGGAAACGTCCAATTATATAATAAACCGAGTAAAAGGCGTTAATAGAGTGGTATATGACATTAGTTCAAAGCCACCCGCAACCATTGAGTGGGAATAGTTTTCAATCGTCATTGAAAAGTGACTAGAATGAACGAGCATTTAATTTAAGTTCAAAGACAGCAAACCATAAAACCATCAAACCTAACAAGTGAGATTTATCATTCTTCTTTTTTCTTTTTTTCTGCTGAATTCCTGCATAGGGTATGCTGAAATTCCACAGCAGGAAACCTATAAAACCCATACGGTCTTAGCCGGGGAAACCATCTACAGTATTGCGAATAAATATGGGGTTACCGAGGAAGCCATTTATAGTTTGAACCCCGATGCAAGGCAAGGGATAGCTACCAACAGCATCCTTATCATTCCTTCGGCAAAAAACGATTGGGTAGTTTCCGGTTACACCACCCATAAAGTGAAGCGCAAGGAAACCCTATTCAGTATTTCCCAAAACTATGGGGTTTCTATAGAAGACATAAAAAAATACAATAAGTTTTTATATTCCAGAGGACTTAAAAAAGGGGATAAGTTGGAAATTCCCAAATTGGTAAAAGCTGTTGCTCCAGAAAATAATTCAGAATCCAATACAAACCCAAACACCAACACCATTTCCAAAACCCAAATTCATGAAGTGCAAGCGAAGGAAACACTTTTTGGCATTGCCCGAAAATATGGTATTTCCCTAACCCAACTTAAAGAATTGAACCCCGATTTGAAGGAAGGACTTGCCATTGGGACCCAGTTGAACGTTCCCATGACCGAGGTAACTCCCGATGCCACCATTGAGGAGCGGTTTGATTTTTATGAAGTACAGCCCAAAGAAGGGTTTTACCGATTGAAAGTGAAATTGGGCCTCACCGAAGAACAAATCGTTTCCTTAAATCCCTATGCAAAAGACGGGCTCAAGGAAGGCATGATCTTGAAGATTCCCAAGGAAATTTCCGAAAACCTATCAAGCAATGCCAACAAGGTAAATTTAGAAAATACCATCGTCAACAAAGAAACCAAGCGACTTGCGGTTTTACTCCCTTTCCAATTGAAAAACATGGAAAATGATTCGCTGGATTCCCAAAAAGACATTCTGAAAAAGAACCGCACCCTTCGTATTGCCCTCGATTTTTATAGTGGGGTACTCATGGCAGCTGAATTTGCTAAGGACAAAGGGATTTCGGTAGACTTGCAGGTATTTGATACTGAAGGAAGTGCCTCGGCATTGTCCTCGATTTTTTCCAAACACGACTTCTCTCATTTGGATGCTGTGATTGGCCCCTTGTTAAGTAAAAACGTAGAATGGGTGGCCCAAGAACTGAAAGGGGATAACGTGCCTGTTTTTTCACCCTTGAGCAATAGGAGCATTAAGTTGACCTCCAATCTTTTCCAAACCCTGCCAGATGACGATTTGCTTTCCCATCAAATGATTCAGTACCTAAAAGAAAACCAATCTGGGAAAAACATCATTCTTATTGCCGACAAGGATAATGCCACCAAGGCTAAAATAATGGAAGCCATTCCTTCTGCAAAATTGCTCTCCCCAAGGGAAAAGGGCTTTTTGTATTTAACCGATATCCAAGGGAAAATGGATCAAAACCTTGAGAACTGGGTAGTCCTGGAATCAAAAAACCCTGTGTTGATAAGCAATGTAGTTGGGCTGTTGAACGGAATGAACGAAACCCTAAAAGTACGTTTGTTCACGACCGATAGAAACGATAATTTTGAATACGATGATATCTCCAATATTCATTTGGCACATTTGGGATTCACCTTTCCATCAGTTAGTAAAAATTATGATGACGACGAGACTAGTGCCTTTTTGGTAAGTTACAAAAACCAACATGGAGTATTACCCAATCGTTATGCGGTAAGAGGTTTTGATCTTACCTACGATATTCTGCTGCGTTTGGCTTCTTCAGAAAATGTGTACGATTCCATCGATAGTGATACCGAAACCGAATATGTTGAGAATAAATTTCGATACGATAAAAAAATGTTTTCTGGCTATACCAATCAGGCATTGTACATCCTAAAATACACCGAAGACCTTCAACTGGAAGTAGTAAAATAATGGCAACTTCAAAAGTAACCTACTTAGGAAACCTGCGTACCCAAAACGAACATTTGCGGTCTGGTAATACTTACATTACCGACGCTCCTCTAGATAATCAGGGTAAGGGAGAAGCATTTTCCCCCACCGATACCGTAGCCACGGGATTGGCAAATTGTATGCTTACCACTATGGGCATTAAGGCAGCAGGGCTAGATGTGGTATTGGATGGAGCTACAGCTATAGTTACCAAAACCATGGCAGCAGATCCCCGACGCATTTCCAAAATTGAAATAGTAATGCACTTACCGGCTGGAATTTCACCGAAAAACCAAGCCGTCTTGGAGCGCACGGCAAATACCTGTCCTGTGCATTACAGCCTGCATCCCGATATTGAGCGGGTGGTAGTGTTTCATTGGGGTTGAGGGTAATCACATACCCAATTGGTGTGGGTTAAATAAAATTCCTTTTTTCCCGTTAAAAGGTACATGATGAGATTTATTATTTTTCTTCTTATTCCGTTTTTAGCTTTTACTCCCAATACTGAAGATGAAAAAATAGTTTGGGAAGAGAATAGACCTCTTACTTGGCAAGATTTTAGGGGGATACCCAATCGCGCCGATGATTTTGTGGCAAGCACCAATTCAGGAGTTTCGTTTTCGTTTTCCTTCAAAGAAACCCAAGAGGATATCACCATCACCTACACGGTAGCCAGTAATTTTTACCCCGATTTGTCATGGTACCGTCCCGAGCGTGTGACCCAGTATATCCTAGAACATGAGCAAACGCATTTTGATATTAGCGAAATACACGCCCGTAAGCTTCGAAAGGCGTTATCATCTCTCACGCACGATAGAAACTTCAGAGTAAAAGCAGAAGCCGCCTATAATGCCCTGGAGGCAGAGCGCCGTGCAATGCAAAGAGCCTACGATTCTGAAAGTGACCACTCCAATGTGAAAGAGGCCGAATACCAATGGCGAAAGAAAGTCTCCGATGAACTGAAAGCCCTGGCAGATTGGAAATAGACAAATCCCATCTCATTGAATTGGCAAACTACAAAATGCCCTTCGGTAAATACGAAGGGGCTTATTTGCTTGATATTCCCGAGTATTATTTTGCTTGGTTTGCCCAAAAAGGGTTCCCTCAAGGGAAACTAGGAAACATGATGAAGGAAATGCATGACATTAAGATAAATGGGCTGGAACCACTTTTAAAACCCCTTAAAAAGTAATTACTCTTGGGGTAATAATGAGATTTCCTTTCGGGTAGAATCATATTGATAAAGTACCCAGAGCGCCCCTACAATGATAAGGTTTTTTACGATGTATTGCCCAAGCAAGGTAAAACTTAGGGCATTAATGGTAAAGGATGCTTCTGGGAAGAAAAACAAAGGGGTAAACGTGCCTACCATATGTAATAAAGCAGCCCAAACTGCAATTTTCCTACAGCAATTGGTAATAAACATCACTCCCAGTAGGGTTTCCCATAGGGCTAAAAGAAGGATGGAGATATTGGGTGGGATTAATTGAAAAGATAGCAAATTGATGGTGTTTTTCGCCAGATCTTCAGCAGGGCTTAGGTGTGGGAAAAATTTCAAAGCGCCAAACCACAAGTAAACAATCCCAATGGTAATGGATAACAAAGTGAAGCAATTAAGCTGTTTTTTTTGGTGGGAAATAAGTAGTTTCATAGGTAGCGTAACTAATTTGGAGCAAATTAGATAAGTAAATGACAAGGCAAGGAAAATGAAAGTATAAAAAGATTAATGAAATATTAAATCTATCAGCTTATTATTTCCAAAATTCATTAGTCCCCTCCGCAAGAAAACCCTATCTTTGCATCCCGTATAGGTAACAACAAGCTACATTTTATGAGCACTACAAAGTACATCTTCGTTACGGGCGGGGTTTCCTCTTCTTTAGGTAAAGGTATTATTGCAGCATCACTCGCAAAGCTTTTGCAAGCTCGAGGATATCGGGTGACCATCCAGAAATTGGATCCTTACATCAATGTAGACCCAGGAACCTTGAATCCTTATGAGCATGGTGAATGTTATGTTACCGATGATGGCGCCGAAACCGATCTGGATTTAGGCCATTACGAGCGCTTTTTAAATGTGGCCACTTCGCAAGCCAATAATGTGACTACGGGCAGGATTTACCAAAGTGTGATTGAAAAAGAGCGACGTGGAGAATTTCTGGGGAAGACCGTACAGGTTATCCCGCATATCACCAACGAAATTAAAGAACGAATCCAAATCTTAGGGAACAATGGCGAGTACGACATCGTGATTACCGAAATTGGTGGTACCGTTGGGGATATTGAATCGCTACCTTATATTGAATCGGTACGACAATTAAAATGGGAATTGGGTGCTACCAATACCCTGTTCATCCATTTAACACTCATTCCTTATTTATCGGCCGCTGGGGAACTAAAAACCAAACCTACCCAACATTCGGTTAAAACCTTGATGGAAAGTGGAATTCAGGCAGATATTTTGGTATGCAGGACCGAACACGAATTGAGCGATGACCTCCGCAGTAAATTGGCCTTGTTCTGTAATGTTGAAAAAGAGGCAGTGATTGAATCTATAGATGCCTCCACTATTTATGATGTACCCAATTTAATGCTGGAAGAAGGATTGGATACGGTAGCACTGCGTAAATTGAATTTGGATAATAGTAAATCACCCGACTTGACCCAATGGAACCAATTTCTGCAACGACATAAAAATCCGAAAGGAGCCGTAAAAGTAGGTCTTATTGGGAAATACGTAGAACTTCAAGATAGTTATAAATCCATTTTGGAAGCCTTTATTCATGCGGGCGCTGCCAATGAAGTGAAAGTGGAAGTAGTCTCCATTCATTCTGAATATATTGATGCCAAGAACATGGCCCATGAACTGAAAGGCCTTGATGGGATCTTAGTGGCTCCTGGTTTTGGTGAGCGTGGCATTGAAGGGAAAATAGAGGCGGTTCGTTTTGCCCGTGAAAATAACTTGCCCTTTTTAGGCATTTGTTTGGGCATGCAAATGGCGGTGATTGAGTACTCCCGAACTGTTTTAGGACTAAAGGATGCTAATAGCACCGAAATGAACCCCAATACGCCGTTCCCTGTCATTGCCCTTATGGAAGAACAAAAACATATTACCAATATGGGGGGGGACCATGCGCTTAGGGCTTGGAAATGTGATTTGAAGCCCAATAGCATCGTGCAAAGTGTTTACAAATCCAATAGCATTATGGAACGGCATCGCCATCGATATGAGTATAACAACGAGTATCGGGATGCCCTTGAAAAAGCGGGTCTTGTAGCCACAGGGACTAACCCCGAAACAGGTTTAGTAGAAATTGTGGAAGTTCCTGCGCACCCTTGGTTTATTGGAGGTTCAATACCAGTATAAAGTACCGTTGCCAAGCCCACATCCTTTATTTGTAGGATTTGTGGCAGCAGCGTTCAAACATTTAGAGTAACATGTTGTCCAGATTCCTTTTGGTGAGATTGTTGCAAAACAAAATAAACGACTAATTAAACCTTTCGAAAGTTTCGGAAGAAAAATAGATAATGAATTGGCCTCTAATTCACTTATGGATTTTTATTAATAGGGAATCCTTCTTTGGATGCTCTCAGCAACCTCTTACCCACCACAAGAAAGAGGCAGCGACCCAAAAGCCAAACCGAACAAGTTAAGGAAGAAAACCTACGCCCAGCCTTCAAGATGTTCCCGTGGTGGAAGAAAATGCTTCACAAGAATTTACCGCCTCTGCTACCGACTCGCTCGCGAAGGATTGAAAAACCCGGTTGGGATCCTTTTCTTATTCAGGATGTTACCCTCCGCCAAAAGACGGAACACCACCATTCAAAATGATGTATTGGAATTGAAAGTGAGCAATAAGGATATATTGTAGAGGCAGATTGAAGGAACAGACCAATACCGAAACTGGTGGCGTATGTAATCAAAGACGGGAACAATGATTTTAACCTTACTTTTCGGCCGAGAACAGGACCTTGAATACCCGTGATTTGTTTTTTGAGCCAACTCTTTTAAAACGGTGAAAACCAAAATTACTCTCCATGAAGCTTAAAGCTTCCGAAAATGGTTATATAGAATACCGTTACGAATTGAAACCAGGCGATTATATGATGGATTTCAATCTACGGACTCAAGGACTGGAGGGTGTTTTGAATACTTCCCAGCCCATGGAATTGGATTGGAATTTTAAAGGATACCGCCAAGCCAAAAGTATTTCTTACGAAAACCGCTATACTCGTCTTACCTATGAGTTTGAGAATGGGGGAGACCACGGGAAACTTTCCCCAGCAGGAGACGACGATGAAACCGAAAAAGAAGTGACTTGGATGAATTATCGCCAGCATTTCTTTAGTTCCATGCTATTGACAGATACTCCTTTTAAGGAGGTAAAATTTACTTCAGAAAATTTGGTGAAAAATGAGGAAGTCGATACTGTTTTTACCAAAAAGTATGGTGCCAAAATGCTTTTGGAACCCAAAGGAGGGGAACTTGCCTATGATATGAATATGTATTATGGTCCTACCGACTATGAAATTTTTAAAAAATACAACCGGAATCTGGATGAAGCTATGCCACTGGGTTGGGGTATTTTTGGTTTTTTAAACAAGTACATGATCATCCCTGTTTTTGGGGTATTGAGCAAATGGTTCCCGGCAGGGATTGCCATCATTGTATTGACAATTCTCTTCAAGCTATTGCTTTCGCCCGTACAATATAAACAGTATGTTTCTCAGGCCAAGATGAAAGTGTTAAAACCCGAGTTGGATGAAATACGCCAAAAGTACGAAGGCAATCAAATGAAGATTCAACAGGAAACCCTGAAATTACAGAACATTGCAGGGGCCAGTCCCTTAAAGGGGTGTTTGCCTGCCTTGCTGCAAATCCCTGTGTTTTATGCTTTGTTTACGTTCTTTCCAACGGCCTTTGACTTACGCCAGAAAAGCTTCCTGTGGGCAGATGATTTGGCAAGTTATGATGTGGTAGCAAATTTACCGTTCCGCATTCCATTATATGGTGACCACGTGAGTTTATTCCCCATTTTGGCCTCTATCGCCATTTTTGTGTACATGATGATGAGTACTGGGCAGCAAATGCAGCAACAGCAACAGCCCGGTATGCCCAATATGAAATTTTTGATGTACCTGTCACCCCTATTTATGTTGGTCTTCTTTAATAACTATGCAAGTGGTCTTTCGTTGTATTATTTAACATCCAATTTGATTACCATTGGGATCATGCTCGTCATTAAAAACTTCATTATTGATGAGGATAAGATTCATGCAAAAATTCAGGAAAACAAGAAAAAACCCAAAAAGCAAAACCGCTTTCAACGTAAGATGGCTGAAATGATGGAGCAGGCAGAGGCCCAGAAAAAAGCTCAACAGAAAAAATAACGTAGTTCACTATAAGTTACCAGGCACAATTTTTGGAAAACCAATTTCGTTAGTATTTTATACAATCCCCATTCATGAAACGTATTTTTTTTACTTTCTCTTGGATTTTTTTAGTGAGCATTTCCTCCTTGGCGCAGGAACAAATTAACCAAATGGATGCCCAGGGACGCCGTCATGGATTTTGGAAAAAAACCTATCCAGATTCGCAACAGATTCGCTATGAAGGGACCTTTGAGCATGGAAAAGAAGTAGGGACCTTCAAGTTTTATTGTGAAGATTGTGGCAAGCAGCCTACAGCAGTAAGTGTGTTTAGTGATAAGGATGCTTCGGTTTGGGTACAGTATTTTACCATTAAGGGGAAATTGGTAAGTGAAGGAAAAATGATCAATAAGGAAAGGGAAGGTGAGTGGGTTTCCTATCATGAAAAATCCAATGAGGCCATGAGCCGGGAGTTTTATCGCAATGGAAAATTAGAAGGAAAACAAACCACCTATTATCCCAATGGAAAAATCACCGAGGAACTTCAGTACGTGAATGGTATAAAAGAAGGGGAAAATTTATATTATTCTCCAGAAGGGGTGCTCATTAAAAAATTGAAATACCATAACGATCAATTGGACGGGCCTGCTACCTACTACGATGCCGCAGGGAATGTCGTCATTGAGGGTTTTTACCAAAAGGGGAAAAAGCATGGGCTTTGGCGGTACTACAAAAATGGGCAGTTGGAGTTGGAAGAAACCTATCCCAAACCATTGAAAAGGGGAAATTAAACGTAAGGATTTTGTAATTTTGCGTCCTAAAACAAGATGAAAAAAAGAGTTGTTGTAGGATTAAGTGGAGGTGTAGACTCCAGCGTGGCCGCTTATCTATTGAAAGAACAGGGGTATGAGGTTATTGGGCTTTTTATGAAAAATTGGCACGACGATTCTGTAACCATCTCCAACGAATGCCCTTGGTTAGAAGATAGCAATGATGCCATGCTTGTAGCCCAAAAACTGGGAATTCCTTTTCAAACTATTGACTTAAGCGAACAGTACAAAGAGCGTATTGTTGATTATATGTTCCATGAATATGAAATGGGACGCACACCCAATCCCGACGTGTTGTGCAATCGCGAAATCAAATTTGATGTCTTTATGAAAATTGCCCTCACCTTGGGGGCCGATTATGTAGCTACGGGTCATTATTGCCGAAAAGAGATCATCGAAAAAGAGGGAAAAACCATCTACCAATTGCTTTCAGGGAAAGATCCCAACAAAGATCAATCCTATTTCTTGTGTCAATTATCGCAAGAGCAGTTGGCAAAAACCTTATTCCCCATAGGGGATTTGTTAAAACCAGAGGTTCGTAAAATTGCTTCTGAACAAGCATTGGTAACGGCCGAGAAAAAGGATTCACAAGGCCTCTGCTTTATTGGGAAAGTTCGATTGCCCGAATTCCTTCAACAGCAATTAAAACCAAAAGAAGGAGTAATTATTGAGGTGCCTGCTACTTTTCCGGGGTATCAAAAAGAGGTTCCCCTCTTTCATTCGGAGGAAGAAGAACTTCAATATTATTCAGAAAAATATACCTACCATCCCAACCAAGGTAAAATTGTGGGAAAACACCAAGGGGCACATTTCTTTACCAAAGGGCAAAGGAAAGGATTAGCCGTTGGTGGCACCAAAGAGCCGCTCTTTATTATCGATACCGATGTTACCGAAAATATCATCTACACAGGTCAAGGGAAAGACCACCCTGGCTTATACCGAAGGGGGCTTTTCGTTAAAAAAGAAGAGGTCCATTGGATTAGGGAGGATCTTCGTCTGCAGGAAGATGCATCCATGGAGGTTTTGGCAAGGATTCGATATAGGCAACCCTTGGAAAAAGCAAAACTATATGCCACGTTTTCGGGTTTATATGTTATATTTGAAAAACCACAATCAGCCATTACCGAAGGGCAGTTTGTTGCCTGGTACAAAGACAATGAGCTTTTGGGTAGTGGTGTCATATCTTAAAAAAAAAAATAAACTATGAAAAAATTGCTAGCGGTACTTATCTTATTTGTTTCTCAAATAGGGATAAGTCAAATTCAAGATGCTTGGGTATTTTTTGCCGATAAGGAAAATGTACAAGCGTCTATAGACAACCCTATTACCATATTAACTCAGGAGGCACTGGATAGAAAAGCGCTACACAATATTCCTATCGATGAGCGGGATGTCCCTGTGACAGAGTCGTATATCGATCAAATTAAAAATGCTACGGGAATTACCTATTGGGCCAAATCAAAATGGATGAATTGTGTTTATGTGCAAGGAACCCAAACCAATATCGAAAACCTCCTAAACCTACCTTTTGTCACCGATATTGAATGGGCAGACAAAAGTTTGAATTTTACCAATCCTGGGGGTAGTGCATCCGATAAATTTGCCATTGAAAACCAAAATTCCTACGTGGTTTACGATTACGGTAGTGCGGCCAACCAGATTGAGATGATTCATGGCAATTATCTTCACGAATTGGATTATTCTGGGGAAGGAATGATTATCGCAGTCATGGATTCTGGGTTTCCAAATTTCGCCAGTAACCCTGGTTTTGCCGATGTGGTGAACGAAGGAAGGTTATTGGGTACCTTTGATTTTTTTAGCAACACAACCGATGTAACTGGAACTGGGCAACATGGGATAAACACCACTAGTGATATGGCCGGCTTTCTGCAAAATCAATTCGTAGGGACTGCCCCTAAAGCCTCCTATTACCTTTTTAGAACCGAATATGGCCCCGATGAAAACCCAAGGGAAGAAGCTTGGTGGGTAGCGGCCCTAGAAAGAGCAGACAGTTTGGGGGTTGATGTGACCAATACTTCATTGAGCTATCGTGAGTATGACAATCCCAATTACACCCATACTTATCAAGATTTGGATGGAGTTACCACTTTTGCAGCAAGAGGTGCCAATATTGCTACGCAAAAAGGGATGATTATTGTTGACTCTGCTGGAAACTCAGGCCCAGACACGGTAGGTACTCCTGCAGACGCTTTGGATATTTTAACAGTAGGGGCAGTAGACTCTAATGGAAACTATGCCTCTTTTAGCTCCCGAGGTCCTACGGTAGATGGAAGGGTAAAGCCAGATGTCATGGCGCAAGGACAAAGCTCTGCCGTGATTAGGGAAAATGGTACCGTAGATTTCAGTAGTGGAACTTCCTTTAGTTCCCCAATTTTGGCTGGAGCCGTCGCATGCTTGTGGCAATCCAGGCCTGAAGTTAAAAATACTAGAATTATGCAGGTAGTTCGGGAAACAGCAAGTCGATATAACAACCCAAACAGTCAAATGGGTTATGGTATCGCCAATTTTGAAGATGCTTACATAGCACTCCAAAATCTTGGAATACAGGAAGATCTTCTTAAGAAAAATTTTGCCGTGTATCCAAACCCAGTTTCCGATGAATTACATATTTCTTTTCCACAAGGTATTTTTTCGGCCAAAGTGATTCTTTACAACTTGCTGGGAAAACAAGTCATGGAAACAGACGTTATTTCAACCAATAATATCCTAAATCTTTCTTCTTTGCCTCAGGGTGTTTACATTGCTAGGGTAGTTTCGAATGATATTAGGAATTCCTTTAAAATCATCAAACAATAGTGCCCAATCGAATCACCCAGCTTTTTGGAATTGAATATCCCATTATACAAGCTGGGATGATTTGGAATAGTGGCTGGCGTCTTGCTAGTGCCGTGAGCAATGCGGGAGGATTGGGCCTTTTGGGAGCGGGTTCCATGTACCCGGAGGTCCTTCGGGAACATATTCAGAAATGCAAAAAGGCCACCAATAAACCTTTTGGGGTTAATGTGCCCATGCTGTATCCCAATATTGCGGAAATCATCCAGATCATTATCGATGAAGGAGTGAACATTGTTTTTACTTCCGCAGGTAACCCTGCGACATTTACCACGCATCTTAAAGATCATGGAATTACTGTAGTTCATGTGGTAAGTAGTGTGAAGTTTGCCCTTAAAGCACAGGATGCCGGGGTAGATGCAGTGGTTGCCGAAGGTTTTGAAGCGGGCGGTCATAATGGGCGTGAAGAAACTACGACCTTTGCATTAATTCCTATGGTGAAGGAAAAAATCACGGTGCCGCTCATTGCTGCCGGAGGTATTGCCACAGGACAAGGAATGTTGGCGGCCATGGTTTTGGGGGCCGATGGGGTACAGGTAGGTAGTCGATTTGTTGCCTCGGAAGAGAGTAGTGCCCATCCCAGTTTTAAAAAAGTAGTCGTGGAGGCCAAAGAGGGAGATACCGAACTCACCCTAAAAGAATTGGCTCCCGTACGATTGCTAAAGAACAAGTTTTATCAAGATGTGAAAGCGCTTTACAAAAATGCCCCCTCCACAGAAGAGTTAAAAGCATTATTGGGGCGTGCCAGAGCCAAAAAAGGGATGTTTGAAGGGGATTTGGAAGAAGGTGAATTGGAAATTGGGCAAATTTCCGGGCTTATTCATGATATTAAACCGGCTGCTCAGATTATTATGGATATCATGGATGAATACCATAAGGCTAAAAATGAAGTTGGTCTTTTTTTCTAGTTGCAATAAATCGTAAGATTCGTTAAATCCCTATTTTTCAAAACCGCAGAATATCCTTTATTAATTGCTTCAGGGCAAACAAGATTTTGGAAATCTGTTTCAGAAATACGGTCGGTATACTCTACAAAAAGACCGCCTTATTGGCATCAATATAGGGGTTAATTGTTGATAGAAATTTTCAACATAGGCATCCTCCGTAAGGATCCAATCAAATTCGTCTGCCAAATCTGGGACCAATTCCTCGGCATTTTTTTGCCCAATGGAAAGCCCTCTTTCATGTGCCTTTTCAATAAGCCAACGCGAATATATTTTTGCATCCTCTTCCGATAGCGTAAAACCCGTATTGTTTTGGTACCCATTCATGTTATCAGGTTCAATGCCATCAAACCCTTTTTGCTGTATCATATCCAAACGGGCTTCCATAATTGGGCCCAATAGGTTGATTTGCCGTATATCCAGCCACTTTTCATCTTCGTAGCCTTCATAGACATTGCCAATCACGGCAGCCGGAAAATCTGACGCATCTGGGCGGTAATCCTCTACACTTCCCACCGAAAGATAGGCAAACACCTTTGTGCCATTTGCGTGCAAATGCGACACCAATTCTGCACTTGCAGAAAAGGCATCAATATCAACTACAGCGGCATTGGTACTGTAATCATTAGGCAAATCATCCAGGCGCCATTCAAAGGTCGTTCCTGGGGCAGGAATATAGATTTGGGTATTGTTATTTCCTTGTGGAAGGGTATCATCTGCATCTTTGCTACACGAAAGCAACTGAAAAATGAATAGGAAAAAGAGGAATTTCTTCATACCTCAAAAACGAAGGCAGCTTTAAATTAGTATTTTTCAAGTTCCAAAAGATACAGTTCCCTTCCAAATTGCGCCAAAAATGGAATTCCTATGTCATCGTATTCGTAGGTATCGTCATTGAATATTCCATTATTATTGACCAATAACGTAGCCGAGAGCAAGAAATCGATTCCATTTTCTTCATCTACAATGTACGCAGTCTCGGTAAGGGTTCCGTAGGCATAGCCTACTTTGTTGTAGATTTTCATGGCGTTGGGGATACGCTCCTTGGTATCTCCGTAGATAAAAAATTTCCCATAGCTATCATAATAGATTTCTTCGGGATAGCCATTGTTCCTGGGAACAGTGGACATTTCCTTTTTCAGTATCTCACGGCTTTCTTCTGAAATTTTAAATTGCTGGTCTTCGGTAAAGACTTCCGGAAAAAAGAGCCTTTTCATTAAGTTATGCTGAGCGATGAGGGGGAAATAATTTTTTTCTGAAAAATCCATGGAGTCTTTGATGAGGTTGCCTTCTCTTATAAAGCCTTTTCCTTTTTTTAGTTTATTTAATTTAAGAGGTTGAATAAGGGAATCTTTTCCAGCTCCAAAGGAGATTTGCTCGCCTTTTTTTCCAATCATAAAGTGGAGCGTATCCCTTAAATCCCTTCCTGCATTTTCAACATCCAAACGATGCGATAGTTGAACTGGAGAAATCCC
>JAWKMP010000027.1:0-25394 GCA_041392175.1 Flavobacteriaceae bacterium
GATTGAGTGGAAATGCGGATTTGGTTGATTTTGAAGAGGATTCATCCAACAATTTGTACCTTTTTGGTCATTTTTCAGGCGGCATCACAGATGTTGATGACAATACTCTCATCCTTCCAAACATTCATAATTCATCACAGGGTTTTATAATAAAATTGGATGCATCGGAACAATATGATTGGATAAAGCATATAGAAGCTTATGGGGATGGAATACAATTTCCTGGTTTTGCAGCTTCAGATATGCAGATTAAAGATGATAATGTTTTAATTGCAGCGGGCATTAAAGGAAAATTTGACATACTTAATTTGAACAACCAAACCATGTTTGTTGAGAACCCGAACAATTGGATTAATTCTCTTTTTGTAAAGTATTCGCCAAGTGGGAATGTTTTGTGGAAATTTATCTATGAGGGGCAAAGTGCAAATAAAGTTGTAAGCATTAAATCATTTAATAATTATTTCTACACATTTGGATTGTTTAAAGACCAAACCGATTTCAATTCCCATCCATGGTTTCCCTTTTACATGAACTCAACCAATAACTCCAGTGATTTTTTCTTCGCTAAGTATAATGATATTTTTATACTTAATCCGTCGTTAGGAAATACGAATTATGGCCTTGATAAAAACAGCTTAGTGACCGTTGAAAAGGGCAATAATAATTTTGATCTCTGGATGTTGGGCTCTCAAGATGAAATCTTTCTTTTTAAGGTTTATGATCTTTCTGGTAGATTAATTACAGTAGGTTCTTTTTTGAAACTCAATGATGATTTCTATTCCTCCTTGGACATGTCTGGGATGTCTGCAGGGGTTTATATCGTTAAGGTAAATGGATTGGGGCTAACCCATTTACCCTTAACCGCTCGAATCATTGTGAAATAAGCGTGTTACAGATAGTATAACAAAAGGTGGCAATGCCACCTTTTTTTTGTAAAAAAATTAAGAAACAACACATTTTTTTCTTTAATAATCAATATATTGTGCCTTCAAAAAATTAAACCCATGAAAAAACAGATTACTTTACTTTTAGTAGCCCTTCTTACCGTAGGTGCTGCAATCGCTCAACAGCAAAAATATCCCCCTTTGGCTTTTGGAAAAGGGAAGTTTTTGGGCGAAACCATGCCCTTGAGGGATTTCGCTAAGGCTCAACAAACCGAGTATGATATCGAAAATCTCTATGTGGTACCTAATGATTTACGTAGACCCGTTAAAGTGAACGAAAATGCGTTACCAATGGGTCCAGATCCCCTAAACCAAACACAACCCGCAACTAGAATGCCTGTGGGATTAATTTTAAACTTCACAGCTGGGTCTAGTTCAGAAGCAGGAGGGGTAATTCCTCCAGACCCAGCAGGGCGGTTGGACCAAACCACTATTTTCGTACTTTTTTTAACTTACAGGTTAAAATTTTTGACAAACAAAAGGAAACCTTGTTTTAGGACCTGTTTCTCTAGGCTCTTTTTCCTAGGTTCAGGAAATAATGATGGTGATCCAATTGTTATGTATGATCATTTGGCAGACCGTTGGTTCGCCAGGCCAGTTCAGAATTTCCAATAACGCTGTTATTATGGAGTTCTACCACTCCCAGGCCCAACAGAGGTACTTACAGTATTAACAGATACCCATTTTCATCTTTCCCAGATTATCCTCACTACACCGTATGGCCTGATGGATATTATCTAACTGCCAATAAGCAAGGTTTGGCAGCCTTTGTCTTTGACCGTGAAGCCGTATTTGAATGGAGAGCCAGATCACAGTATTAGAGGATTTGGATTAACAGGCCTTATAAGAAACCCAAATACGGTTTTTTAGCCAGAGCCTGCCAATCTTTTAGGAACAGATTTTGTTCCTGGAACACCTGGATACATTGTATACATTCAAGATGATTCTTGGAATGCTTCGATCACACAGGATAAACTATTAATTTGGGAGATCAATATGGATTGGGATGGAACCAGTACTATTTCTGCTCCCTATGAAATTGTATTAGCTCCTTTTGATACGACCTTCCGTCCTTTTGGAACAGGAGATATTCAACAGCCAGGAACCAGCCAGCGAATCGATGGTCAAGGCGGAATTATTTCCTACATGGCCAACTACAGAAGCTTTGCAGATCACAATTCATTTGTCATCAACTTCAACGTAGATATAGATGGTAATGATACTTCAGGAATACGTTGGGTTGAACTTCGTAACAATGGATCTGGTCCTTTGTCATTGTACCAAGAAGGAACTTGGACCCTTGCCGATGGAAATAGCCGTTTTATGGGAAGTAATTCCATGGATGAGGAAGGAAATATATCATTGGCTTACAGTGTGGGAAGTGCTACTACCAAAGTGGGGCTTCGTTTTACCGGTAGAATGGATGGTGATCCACTAGGAGATATGACCTATCCCGAAACCTCCATTATAGAAAGCCCAGGTATCCAAACCTTTATTCACCGTTATGGAGACTATGCGCATACGACTATCGATTTGGACAACAGGACTTTTTGGTATGTTTCCGAATTCTTTCCAACAACCAATACGTGGGCCGATAGGGTAGCGGCATTCCGTTTTATCGATGATTATACCAATGATGTTGGTGTACATAACATCGCTGCTCCATGGCTTGCAGGTCCTTATGGAAGTTCAGAAACCGTTGAAGTATCTGTAATCAACTATGGAACTAGCTCACAAAGTAATTTTGATTTAGAGCTATATGTAGATGGCAGTCTAGTTGCTACTGAAACCTTCGCAGGAACTCTTGCGGCTGGTGAATCTGCCAACTATACATTCGCTCAAACCATCGATCTATCCATTGAAGGTCACGTCTACGAAGTAGAGGCTCGTACTGCATTGGGAGGTGATGAGTATGTAGACAACGATGAGTTTAAGAGAAACTATTCTTATGGTGTGCTTGGGGTTGTGGATTCAGCTATTACAGAAAACGAATTGTTTATGTATCCTGTTGCCGATAAACAATATGAACTAAAGTATGCAACACAAGAGGATCTTGGAAATCTTAACTTTAGAATTTTGAATATGTTAGGACAAGAGTTTACTTCTGGAGCAATGGAAACCGAAAACGGAGGTTACAGAACCAGTGTAAACATGAACAGTGCTGCTACTGGAGTGTATATCATTGAAGTTTCCAATGGTACGCAGAAAGCCAGCAAACGTATTATGATTCAATAATCTCTGGATTTGATTGACTTAATAAAAAAGCGGGCATTGCACTTTTAATGCTATTCAACAAGAATGGTTTGCAAGCCCTCTAACCGAAAACTCGAAAAAGATACAACCCCTTGGCAAGGGACTTAACCGAAATGAAATGCGTTATGGTATCCAATACTTTACGTTCAATTTCCCCACCTACAGTACAAATGCATAATTACATAATAATCAAGGAAACATGGTTAGATTGAAAAAAGATTAGCTCTTGAGCGGGGTTGGGAAAAAGAATTAATTCAAAAGCATTGTTTTCTTCAATGGAGAAAAGATCCCATCGATCTTCGGCATTATTTCCTCCCCAAATAAGGGTTGCCAAATAGGGGTTATCAATAAATGGGTTTCGGTTTCCATAAACGGTCTCTAAATACTCATTTCTTTGGTCCTCAAAAGGGGTAACGGGGTCTTCGATATTCCATTGTAAAAACAGTTGAAGCATTTTGAGTGCTTCCTGTAAATTACCTACACCAGTTAAGCGAGGCAAACAGCGGTCACCGTAACGAGTATCATGTACATCACCATTCTGGCAACATCCCCTTTCCATTCGTCACCCGGATACCAATTCACTTCCCACAGTTCCAGCATTTCCATTGCCCGTTGCAAATTTTTGTCTCCTTTGTTGTTGTTCATTGTTGATCACTGGGACGAACATTGTGCGGGTCTGCACCAATTCCAGTTGTGGCATTGTCTACACTTCCCGTAGGTAGGGTTTGCCAGTGATCTGGCATAAGCATGTTCTCTATTCCACTGACAGCTAGACCCACCAAAGTCACCCTTATCTCGACTACGATCGGTAGTGCAGTTTCCATCAGTATCATCATAGCCATAAATCAATAACACTTTATTGCTGTTTTGGGTATCCTCATCGGTTATGAGGGCGGTATCCCGAATGTCTCCGTAGGTGAAAGTAGCGCTCGCCTGATTTATTTTTGTTTGCAATTCAAAATACAAATCTTGCCCCGTCAAGGATAGGTCTACATCATTATAATAAGGCTGTTGTGCGAAAAGGCTTGCAAAACTAAAGAATGCAAAATGAAATAAGGAATAGTTTTTCATCAAATTGTTTTGGTTTTTTTGAGTAAGGCCATGTAAAAACCGTCAAAGCCGGTCTCACTGGGGTATAAGGTTTTTTCTTCGGCTAAAGTAAAGGCTTTGCCCGCTTCAGAAGTTAAGAAATCTTTAATTTGCTGGTTGTTTTCAGAAAGGAAGTAAAGAGCACGTCGCGTAAACCAGCTCACCGTTTTCCCTCACCATTTTCGAATAATTTTGAAGGATTTCCTGTTGGGTTTTTTGTATTTCCGCTAAAAATTCAGGTTGGAAGCTTTCCACTTGGTATCTGGGTTCCTTTTCAGCACCCCAAGCCCGTACAGGGAGCATCAATAAGCACTTTGTCTAACTTTTCCCAGAAGTTTTTTTATGGTTTTTGAGATTCAATGAGTCGGGTTTTCGGTGTGAATGCTGTTTTCTGCGAGCTCTCTTTTTTAATTCCTCCAATTTGTTAGCATAGAGGTCCATGGCGATTATTTGCCCTTTGTTTTCCATTAACGAGGCAATATGCAAACTTTTCCTCCGGCTCCCGCACAGGCATCCACAATGCGCATTCCCGGTTTTGGGTCTAGTAATAGGGCAACCTTTTGAGAGGAAGCGTCCTGAACTTCAAACCATCCTTCTTTAAATTCTTTGGTTGTAAACACATTGGTGCGCTCTTTCAGTAGTAAGGCATCATCAAGCCCTTTGATGCGTTCTGTAGCAATATCTTGATCCATTAGTGCATTTTGAACCTCTTTTACCGTCGCTTTTAGGGTATTCGCATAGGACCACCTCAGCTTGCTGGTTTAAGGATTTCAATTCCTTTTCCCATCGGTCCCTGCCAAGTTCTTACGCCCAACTCGTCAGCCAATCGGGGATGGATTAAAATCTTCTCACTTTTTACGAAAGCTCATCAAAGCGTCCTTTGATTTTTCGGGTAGAAGTGCCTTCAAATTGTTTCCAATCGGGTAGTTTGATACCACGAAGGGTTGCCCACACCACAAACATCCTAAAAAGATTGCCCTATCGAACGGTTCTTTCACTTCGGCAATTTCGGCATACAACCGTTTCCATCGAACGATATCATGCGTTGTTTGATGATAAAGCTTCGGTCGCGTGCACCCCCAACGCTTATCGCGCTTTAGGGTGTTTTTAAAACTTTATCGGCTTGCTTTTTCGATTTTAAATATTATATGAAGCGAATCGATGGTTGCAAATACCAAATTACGGTGCAGTCTCATAAGTAATTAATAGGCTGCAAAGTTAGTATTCTTTTCGGTGTTTAATTACTTTTGCTAAAATTTTTTCCATGAAGTTCTTCTATCTTTTTCTTTCTTGTTTAGTTGTTATTTCCTGTTCCGGCGCCCTCCTTGCTTGGTGTGAACATAGAAACTATTTACGCCGACAGCTTAGTATTCGCGCCATCTTAGCTTAATTAGTGAGCACAGGGTATGGTTTGCCGCCAATAAAGGGAATGGTAGGTTTGATCGATCACAATACACTTAAAAAAATTGGCCACTGTAAATATGAAGACTCTTTGCTTCATTTTAGAGCACTGGCTACAACCTCAGCGTGTTTTTTGTGTAGCATTGCCAATCCTGCAGTGTTGTATAAGATTGATTTTGACGGCGAGGAGGCAACCAGTATTCACGATGTGTATGTAGAGAGAGGAGAAAAAGTGTTTTACTTATTGCCATGGCCCCTTCTGGAATGACAAAGAAGGTATTGCCAATGGGAGATCCCACCGACAATTGCCTTTCTATCATTGTAACGAGAGATGGAGGAGGAAACACTTGGACCAAAATCCCCTGCGATTCCTGCCTAAAACCGAAGAAGGAGCTGGGTTTGCCGCGAAATAACTCCAATATAGCGCTTTATGGAAACCGTGTTTGGATTGCAACAGGAGAGTAGCGTGTTTCCATTTCACCGGATAAAGGAACCACACAGGAGGTTTTGATACTCCCATATTGCAAGGGAAACCCGCTGAAAAGCGTTATTTATTCTATTGCTTTTTACAATGAAAAAATAGGAGTGGTTTTGGAGGAAATTGGGAAGAAAAGTCGTTTAATGAAGGCAATAAAGCCATCACCAGAAATGGCGGAAAAGCATGGGAACTACTAGCCAATGGAAGGACCAGGTATCGGTCTTCGGTGGTGTTGTGCCTAATAGTAAAGGAAAAGGGATTGTTGCTGTGGAGGCTCACGGGTATTTCCTATAGTGATGATGGAGGTGATAACTGGAAAAGACACTCTCTACTGAAGGACTTTATGCCATTGCCTTTGTTAATGATTCTATCTACTTTTGGCAGTGGGCAAGGCTTCCGTATTGTTACATTGAAATTTAAAAAATAGATTAGGGTCTTCCCCCCTTTTCTGTTTTTCATTTTATCAAGAGGGTGCGTTTGAATTCTTCTTCAGCACGTTTAGATTTTTAATATCTTTTTTGGGGAAGAATCCTTTAATTTTTGAAGCAATGCTTTATGGTATTCAAATTCTTTTTCTTTTATGGCGACCGATTTTTCCAGGAGCAGGCTCGCTTGTTCGTCGGAAAGATTATCAAAATTACCTTTAATGGTTTCAAAAATTTCTTTCCGTTCTTGGATGCGCAATTCCAAATTTTCTTCATATTCGTGTAAACAGGCCAGAATTTCTCTGCTTCGAAGGGAGTTAAATCCAGTGCATCGGTAATGTAGGCCGTTTTGTAGGCTTTTATGCGATCCTTTTGGGCATGGCTACCGAAGTGACAATAAATAATAAGTATAGTATTTTTTAAGCTGGTATTATTCAGTTAATAAGGAGGTGTCTTTTAGGTTATTTCAGTAAATAATCTTCTAGATTTTCCTCTCGAGATAATGTATTTTGTTCCAGTTCATCTATTTCGCCGTCTTTTAACAGCTGTACGGTATCCTGTGTTTCCAATTTCAAGATTACCATTGTTAATGTATGCCTCAATTTCGGTAATTTCCAGATTATTTGGGTCCAATGGAGGTGTTTTTTGGGATAGAAAGAACCAATAAAATGCTTGCCACCAATTCCTGTAGCAAACCAAAGGCTTTTTTGTTAAAAAGGGGGAGATGATTTTTTGTTTCTTGTTTAGGAATTACAGTAGCAAAAATAACTGCTTCAACACTATCGAAATAGGAGTTGGGCGCAGTGACCCGTTTCATTGGGCAGTTTTGTTTCTTGTGTTTTTGAAATAAGGAATCCTCCAGTGAGTCAAAACAGCCTTCTGGAACTGTAAGCCGTGATTGTATTTTTTGGTTTCTTGTTCATTTCAAAATTGGACTGTAAAATCATAAATGGTTTCATCCCCTCTTTCAGGTATTCTGTTATTTTCTTAACGGCGAGGTGATAATTGGCACTGACCCTCCCACCGATGTTTGCAATATCTCCAACGGAAAGCTCTTCGTAGGTCAACTCATCAAAATACTTCATATTAAACACCAGTTGTTGCTTTTGGGGCAGGGACGCAATGGCCTTTTGTAATTTTAGTTGGATTTCTGTTCCCTCAAAATACACATCTTCTTCCAAATGCTTAAGCGCCCGTTCTTGAATCTCTTCAGAAGTTACTTGTAATTTTCGAGCTTTTATGGATGTGGGTTATTGATTCGTTGGTTTGCGATACGATACATCCAAGTATATAACTTGCTGTCTCCCTGAAATTTATCAATATTCCTAAAAATTTTAATGAAGGTATTTTGTAATACATCGTCTGCGTCATCGTGATCCAAAACAATCTTACGGATATGCCAATACAAGCGTTCCTTGTACCGAGAAATCAGTTCCTTGAACGCTTACCCTTTGCGATTCCGATTGTAATACTGAAATTAATGATTGTTCTTCAACCAACTAAATTAGTTGTCTTTTGACTAACGATTTAAAAAAAAGGTTTAATTATTTAGATAATAATAAATTATCAGATTAAATGTAAAATTTTATCGGTAAAATGCTTTTTGTAAAAAAATGTTACTAATTTACCTCATACTTCTTATGTATAGGTTCTTTATTATCCAGCCCCAACTGTGATAAGAACTGCATTAAACAGGCCTAAAGCGGGGGCTGGCCCGTTTTTTTGTTTATATAGCTACCTATAAAAATATAAAATATGTAAGTTTTATGTACACAAACGGAATATAAATTCGATAAAAAACGCATTTTGTCGATTAAAAACATTTTTTTTTTTGGATAATAAAAAATGCGTGTATATTGAATCACTTATGTAAAGAATTCAATTTGTTGCTTGTGCCCCAATGACAGCAAATAAACCAAAAAAGAAGCGCAGCCCCAAGCGCTTCTTTTTTTGTATCAATGATTGCATTTCAACTAGGCTGTAATAGGTTCCTTTCTTTTGCAACAACTCTTGGTGCTTTCCTTATCTACAATAGCCCCTTTTGATAATACAACAATCAAAATCTGCATTTTGAATCGTAGACAAGCGGTGTGCAATCACGACCGAGGTCCTATTTTTCATCGTGTTTTCAAGTGCATCCTGTACCAAACGCTCACTTTCGGTATCTAATGCGAAGTGGCCTCGTCCAAAATCATAATGGGCGGATTTTTAAGCACAGCCCTTGCAATGCTTAAGCGTTGTTTTGACCGCCGCTTAATTTATTGCCACTGTCACCTATATTGGTGTTGATACCCTCTGGAATTCTTTCTAAATTCCCAAGCGTTGGCTACTTTGAGGGATTCTATAATTTCTTCATCGGTGGCCTGCATATTGGCTACTAATAGATTTCCTTTTACGGTATCATTAAAAAGGATGGAATCTTGCGTAACCAACCCCATTAACCCTCGTAGGGATTGGAGTGATACATTTTTAATGTTTTCTCCATCGATGGTAATGGCTCCTTGGTTCACATCGTAAAAACGAGTAAGCAAATTGGCAATGGTGCTTTTACCACTACCGCTTTGCCCTACAAGAGCTACCGTATGCCCTTTGGGGACCTTTAAGGAAAAATCTTTAAGCACCCATTCGTCTTCGTATTTGAATGAAACGCCTTCAATACCAATCTCTGATGTGAAATCCTTTTTGTCGATTGCATTTGGCACATCTTTGATGGTAGATTCGGTTTCCAAAATTTCCAAGACCCTCTCTGCGGCCGCATTCCCTTTTTTGATGCTATAACTCGCTTTGCTAATCGATTTTGCAGGATCCAATATTTGGTAGGATAATAACATGTATACCAAAAATATTTCGGTATCAAGGGTGCCCTCGATCAATACCATACGCCCTCCGTACCAGAGTATAATGGCAATGACCGTAATGCCCAGCACTTCACTCACTGGAACTGCTAGGTTCTGCCGATTGAGCAAGGAATTTGAAAACCGAAAGAGTCTTTTGGTGGAATCCTTAAACTTTCCATCAAATATGGGCTCTGCATTAAATCCTTTAATGATTTTGAGCCCGCCCAGTGTTTCTTCCAAAATGGATAGGAATGTGCCCTGTTCCTTTTGTACCCTATCGGATTTACTTTTAAGGCTTTTTCCAACCCGTGTGATAAGATAACCTGAAATTGGGATAAAGATGAAAACGAAAATGGTGAGTTGCGGACTAATGATAATCATGGTCACCAATGCAAAAATGATGGTCAATGGTTCTTTAATGAACATTTCCAGTATGGAAAGAAACGAACTTTGAATTTCATTAACATCGTTGGTAATCCTGGCCATGGTATCGCCTTTTTGTTTTTCGGAAAAGAACGAAATAGGCAAGGTTATGGTTTTTTTGTAAAGATCATCCCGTAAATCCTTGATGACCCTAGAAGGAAGGTGATAAAATACTGGAGAGGTATCCAAAATATTTTTAATCAAAAACGTTCCAATCACCAGAATAATCATGAATAAAGTGCATCGTCTACCTGCATTGGCTTTTTGGGTAACAAAGTAATTTAGGTAGTTTTCTACATAATTACCAATATTATTGAAGCCAGTGAACTCGGGTTTTATATTGAGTTGTTCGGTTTTGTTGAACAATACGCGTAACATGGGAAAAAGGGAGAGCATCGCCAAGGTGCCAAACAGCGCATAAAAAATATTACAGATAATATTGAGAATCCCGTATTTTTTATACGGAATGGCATAACGGATAATTTTTTTAAAATACTTCATGAAATCTTTAAATCGTCTATAATTGCGTCAATTTTACTTTGAAGGCTCTTGCCGTTTTCGTCTTGAACGCTGATGTAATATTTTATTTTGGGTTCGGTACCACTGGGCCTTACCGCAATTTTACTGCCGTCTTCGGTGTAAAAAATAAGAACATTTGATTTTGGGATATCTATATCCGTTGTTCTATTCTCCAACCGATGGGTGGCCACACTGGTTTTGTAATCTTCTATCAGGGTAACCTTACTGCCGGCAATTTCAGATAGGGGGTTGTTTCGGTAAGTTTTTAAAATCTCCTGAATTTCTTCTGCCCCGCTTTTTCCTTTTTTTACCATCGAAATCAATCTTTCTTCATAAAACCCATAGGTTTCATATATTTCTTGAAGGTATTGAAATACCGAACGGCCTTTCGCTTTCATCTGTGCCGCAATTTCACAGATAAGTAGGGTTGCTGTCACGGCGTCTTTATCGCGAACAAAATCACCTACCATATAGCCAAAGCTTTCTTCACCGCCGCCAATAAGGGTTAACGATGGGTAATCCTTGATCATTTTGGCAATCCACTTAAAGCCTGTAAGCCCTTCCATGTAAGTGACCCCATAACTTTCCACAACTTTCTTTAGCATGGGTGTTGAAACGATGGTTGATCCCACAAATTGATTTCCATCCAGTTTCCCTGATTTTTTCCAAGTCTCCAACAAAAAGTGGGTTTTAATGACCATGGCCTGATTGCCATTTAACAGGGTCATTTTTCCTTGATCATTCCGTACAGCAATTCCTAGGCGGTCGCAGTCTGGATCGGTACCAATGACGATATCTGCCTGTTCCTTTTCCGCTTGTAGCAAAGCCATTTGCAGTGCTTCAGGTTCTTCGGGATTGGGCGATGCCACAGTGGGAAAATCCCCGTTGGGTTCTGCTTGTTCTTCTACAATGGAAAGATGGGTATAGCCTGCTTTCTCCAATACCTTCGGAACCATGGTAATGGAAGTGCCGTGCAGTGAAGTGAAGACAATTTTTAAAAGATCTTTCGCTTCTTTGGGCGTTTGAAAGCTTCCGTTCTTTACCGAAGCTTCGGCAAATGCGGTATCCAATTCTTGATCAATAAGATGGATGAGGCTAGTTTTTTGGGTGAATTGAATATCAGTATACTTCAATTGATTGATTTCGGCAATGATTTCCCCGTCTTGTGGTGGAACCAATTGCCCTCCGTCTTGCCAGTAGACCTTATAACCATTATACTCGGGTGGGTTGTGTGAGGCTGTCAACACAATGCCGCAATGGCAATGTAGATATCGAACTGCAAAGGAGAGTTCTGGGGTAGGTCGTAGGTCGGTGAATAGAAATACTTCAATCCCATTGGCCGAAAAAACATCAGCCACCACTTGGGCTAATTCTTTACTATTGTGGCGGCAATCGTATGCAATGGCTACTTTTAGCTGTTCACCGGGGAATACTTTTTTGAGGTAATTGGATAGTCCTTGGGTGTTTTTTCCTAAGGTGTATTTATTAATTCGGTTGTCTCCAACACCCATAATGCCCCGCATACCTCCAGTTCCAAACTCTAGGCTTTTGTAAAAGCTATCTTCCAACGTTTCGGTGTCATAAGCAATTAATTCCTTAATGGTAAGTTGTGTTTCTTCATCAAAGAAAGGAGTGAGCCATTGGTTTGCTTTCTCTAAAATAGCGGGATCTACGTATCTCATGCGTCTTCTGTTAATTCCCTGAAAAGGAAAGTGCAAAAATAGGGATAATTACGGTTATTCCTTGAAGTTTAGGACTTCTTTGATATGGTAATTTTTTGCATCCTTTTTATTGCGAAGGATCAATTCACCCAAAAATCCAGCGACAAAAAACTGGCTTCCCATGATCATGGCAGTGAGTGCAATATAAAACTGTGGGCGTTCGGTAATTAACCTGCCTGTAGGGTTTATAAATAATTTATCGATACCCAGGTATAGCGCAAAACAAAAACCTATGAAAAGCATGAGCGCACCCCAGGCTCCAAAAAGGTGCATAGGTCTTTTTCCAAAACGGGAAAGGAACCAAATGGTAATCAAGTCTAAAAACCCACGTATAAAGCGTTCCATGCCAAACTTGGTATTGCCATATTTTCTAGCTTGGTGCTGGACTACTTTTTCGGTAATGTTTCCAAATCCTGCATTTTTAGCCAAAACAGGAATGTAGCGGTGCATTTCGCCAGTTACTTCAATGGTTTTAATGACTTGGTTTTTATAGGCTTTGATGCCGCAATTAAAGTCGTGTAATTTGACTCCAGAGGTTTTTCGGGCGGCAAAATTGAACAATTTTGAAGGCAGGTTTTTCCCAATGACCGAATCGTACCGTTTCTTTTTCCATCCCGAAACCAAATCATAACCTTCCTTAACAATCATGTGGTATAAAGCGGGAATTTCTTCGGGATTGTCCTGCAAATCGGCATCCATCGTAATAATAACGTCTCCTTTAGCTTTAGCAAACCCAGCATGGAGGGCTTGGGATTTTCCGAAATTTCGCAAAAACCGTATCCCTTTTACATGGGCATCTTTTTGGGTAAGGGATTGAATGACTTCCCAGGAACCATCGGTACTGCCATCGTCAATGAACAGGACTTCGTATGAAAAACCATTGGACTGCATGACTTTTGCAATCCAATGGTACAATTCGTTCAACGATTCTTCTTCATTAAGAAGGGGAATGACGATGGATAGGTCCATTAATGAAATAGTCTAATAGTTTTCTGGACGATTTTGTTTCATGATCAAGCCCGAAATAAGTGAAATGATAAATCCGAAGAACAGGGTAACAATAATTGACATGGCGGACATGATCCCGGGACTCATAAATTTCTCAGTCATTCCCAAAGCCATATTCATTTGTTCCTCTGTCATTTCTGGATTTTTTTCAATCATTTGATTGCGAGTTACTTCCAGCATTTGAGAGACAAAATCGGGTTCAATTACAGCAACAAAAAGGTAATTATAGATCGCTCCCAATATCCCAGCGATAACCGAAATGGCCAAGCCTACCTTTAGGGCTTCCCCCACCGATAAAAATCCACCATTGTCACCTTTAAACGCTTTTAAGCCCAAAGCAATAAATGCTACCATGATAATTAATCCTAAAACAGATACCCACCAGGGCCTTTCAAGATGAACCCCCATTACGTAGGTCACCACAGATAGTGCAATGGATGCTAACCCTAGTAATAACCCATAGGTCAATGCAATTTTTTTTACAGATGCTTTTTGAATGTCCATAGTTGTAAATTTTTTGGTTTGCCAGTTAGTGAACAAATGTAGTAAAATGTTACGTTTTATTTTTTAGGAAAAAATTCTTGAAACTATTGCTAATTTATATTTTATCATTAAATTTGCACTCTCAAAAATTAGAGAGATATAAATACTTTTAGCGATGAGAAAAGGAATACACCCCGAAAATTATAGATTGGTTGCTTTTAAAGATATGTCCAATGAGGATGTTTTTTTAACTAAATCTACAGCAGAAACCAAAGAAACCATTGAAGTAGATGGTGTTGAATATCCCTTGGTAAAATTGGAGATTTCCAGAAGTTCACATCCATTCTACACCGGAAAACACAAATTGGTGGATACGGCAGGACGTATTGACAAATTCAAGAACAAGTATTCCAAGTTCAACAAATAATAACAACCCAACTTTCTATATACAAAGCCTTCGAGAAATCGGAGGCTTTTTTTATGCGGGTCCTGTTAAATTAAGTACCTTTAGCTTTTAAACTTTGCCATGAACTATATTCTTTTTGACGGAAGTGTACGCAACCAGTTATTGCCTTTTACCTTTACTAGGCCCGTGGCCGATATTCGGGTGGGTATTTTGACCCTTCGGGAAAAGTGGGAGCTTTTATTGGGTTCAACCACAACAACGGTGACGGAGGATTACCTGTCTGAAAAGTGGCCCCTGGTAGAATTGGAACAGAATGTTTTGATCAATGCCAGCTTTGTTCCCTCAGAGAATTTGGTGAATATTATTAAAAACCTTTCCGAAAACCAAGCGGTGTTTTATGGGGAAGAGCCCATCGCTTTTTTTTCTTCCGAAGACCAAGAAATAAACTTTGATACGTTTGATATCATTTCCTATACCTATGATGATGTGTTGCGTATTGAGCATACGTGGGATATTTTTGGCAAAAACCATGAGGCCATCACCAGGGATTTTAAGTGGTTAACCCAAGGGAGGACTTCACAGCCCATTCCGGAAACCACAGTTGCCTTTTATCCCGAAAATATCTTCATTGAAGAAGGCGCTGTGCTGCCCCTTTGCTCTTTAAATGCCAAAGAAGGACCTATCTACATAGGGAAAAATGCCGAAATCATGGAAGGCTCCATGATTCGTGGTCCCTTTGCGTTGTGTGAGGGCGCAACTGTGAAAATGGCGGCCAAGATTTATACGGGAACCACCATTGGGCCTTATTGTAAGGTAGGCGGTGAGGTGAGCAATAGTGTGCTTTTTGCTTATTCCAACAAGGGTCATGATGGTTTTTTGGGAAATTCGGTACTAGGGGAATGGTGCAATTTAGGAGCCGATACCAATACATCCAACCTAAAGAACAATTATGATGAAGTACGTCTGTGGGATTATGAAACCGAAAGTTTTGCACGAACGGGACTTCAGTTTTGTGGTTTAATGATGGGCGACCATAGTAAATGTGGTATTAATACCATGTTCAATACGGGAACGGTTGTGGGAGTAAGTTCCAATATCTTTGGTAGCGGGTTCCCTCGTAATTTTATCCCTAGTTTTAGTTGGGGCGGTGCTGCAGGCATGACCACCTATAAAACAAACAAGGCTTTTGAAACCGCCAAAATTGCCATGGCTCGTCGGCATATGGAGTTTACTGAGGAAGATGCTAAAATCCTTCAACATGTATTTGATGAAAGTACCCGATGGAGAAAGGATTAAAATTCAGAAGAACTCAAAAGGCCAAAATCATATAGGTCCCAAAATAAAAGAAATCCAATAATGACCAGAAGAGTAACAATAACGGTAGCGAAAAGGACGATTTTGTATCGTTGTTTGTCGCTTCATTTGTTGAAACATACGTTTTTGAAAAGCCGCAAACTCGTGACCTTTCATTTTGCTAATTGCATTTAAACCTAACTTGAGGGGAATTTTTTAGAATGTCTTTTTACATCAAAATTGGTTTCCCTTTTCCTTACAAAGACTTTATGATTTTGCCGTGTACCAACCGTTTTGTATTTCATGACACTAAGGATTAAAACCAAAGGTTCAATTAGTTAGGCTTTAAAATAATGGAGGGATTTTAAAGATAAATAGGCTTTGGTGGAGTTTTCTTATGAGTCTATTAAAAACTGAAATTGTTACGCTTAAGGTATTTTCTTCACCCGCTTCAAAAAGAGAAAATTCTGTGGGTTTATTCCCAGCCCCGTTACATTATTGTGCACAAAGCGTACCGCTTTATCATAAAACAAGGGTACAACGGGTGCATCCTGAATAAGCAAGGAGTCCATTTTTGTGTAAACCCGTTTACGTTGATCAATATCATTTATGGAAAGGGATTGCTGGTACAAACTATCAAATAGCTCATTTTTGTAGTGCATATAATTGGGCCCATGAGGTACAAAATTGGGACTATAAAAAAGGGATAGGTAATTTTCGGCATCGGGATAATCGGCTACCCAACTGGCCCTAAACACATCCAAATCACCACTGCTCTTCATTTGCCTAAGGGTAGAAGGGGGCATGACATCAATAGAAACGGTAATGCCAATTTTTTCCAATTCCCGTTGGATGTATTCACAAATATCCAGATACTGGCTATTGGTACCAATGACAATCTCAGGATTTACATCGCCCGTTTGCTTTTGGTATTCCAAAACCAGTTGGCGAGCAAGCTCGGGTTGGTAACTATAACCGGAAATAGCATCAAAGCCAGGAAGCCCTTTAGGAATAAATCCGTGTTGGGCCGGTATCCCCATTCCGTTGCGTAAATAGGTAATCATTTTGTTACGGTCAAAACCATAATTAACGGCTTGGCGGAGTTTTTTGGATTGAATTTCGGGTGTTTGGGTATCTAAATAGAAACCAAGGTATTCGGTATTTAAAAAAGGGCAGGTATATAGTGTAACAGAATTTTTATACTTGGGTTGAAGCTCTCCAGTAGTGGTAAGGATCTCGTCTTTGTAGGAATTGTCCAGTCCCGCCATAAAATCAATGTTGCCTTGTACAAACTGCAGGAATTCACTTTGTTTATCGGGCAAAAACGTAATGGCCACTGCTTCTAGGTAGGGCAGTTGATTTCCAGTTTCGTCTTTCTCAAAATACAACGGGTTCTTCCTAAAAACCAACTTTACATTTTCTTCCCAAAGTTTGAACTGGAAAGGTCCCGTACCTACGGGATTCCTTCGGAATTCGTTTCCGTAAAATGCTACGGCTTCTCTGGGAACTACCGAAAAATAACGCATACCCAACATGCCCAAAAAAGGAGGGAAGGGTTCTTTCAGGGTAATCCGCAAAATGGTATCATTTTCTGCCCTCACATCTTCTACGGCATTCATCACCCAGCTTCCGGGGGAAGCGACCTTAGGATCAATCAATCGATGAAAACTATAAACGAAGTCTGCCGCCGTAACTGCACGGGTAGAATCCTTTCCAAAGGCTTTATCTTTATGGAAAAAGACATTTTTTCGAAGGAAAAAACGATAGGTATGGATACTGTCTATAATTTCCCAGCGGTAAGCAATATCGGGCTGAATCTTTAATGAATCGTCCAGCTGGACCAAGCCATTGTATAATTGATTGGTGGGCCAAATATTTTGTGGATTCCTGGCAAAAGCAGGATCCAGTGAAGAAATATTGCTGTGCTCATTGTAGCGGAAAACAAGGGAATTATTTTGTTTCTGCTGCTTTTGACCGCAGGATATAGCCATAATGAAAGCACAAACCATTGAAAAAAAATGAGTTACTGAAAAGAAGTGCTTCATCATGGGTTTTTTGGAAACAATTATAGTTTGTACTTTTGCATCCTCGCTTGCTAAAATACAAGAATGAACGCTACAAAAAAAGCTGCTTTTTATACTTTAGGTTGTAAACTGAATTTCAGTGAAACCTCTACCATTGCGCGCAGTTTTTCCGAGGAGGGCTTTAACCGTGTGGAATTTACCGAAAAGGCTGATGTGTATGTGATCAATACCTGCAGTGTTACCGACAATGCAGATAAACGCTTTAAGGGTATTGTTAAACAAGCGTTGAAAATAAATCCCGACGCTTTTGTGGTAGCCGTAGGGTGCTATGCCCAATTAAAGCCACAGGAACTGGCTGCCGTGGAGGGAGTAGATTTGGTATTGGGCGCTACCGAAAAATTTAAAGTAACCAGTTACATCAATGATTTGCTCTCCCAGCCAGAACGAAACAAAGGGGTTGGAGAAGTGCATTCCTGTGAGATCGATGAAGCCAATTTTTATGTAGGTTCGTATTCCATTGGGGATCGTACCCGTGCTTTTTTAAAAGTGCAAGATGGCTGCGACTATAAATGCACATATTGCACCATTCCACTGGCACGGGGGATTTCTCGTAGCGATACCCTAGAGAATGTCCTTAACAATGCGGCCGAAATATCTGCGCAAGGAATCAAGGAGATTGTCCTTACCGGAGTGAATATAGGCGATTATGGAAAAGGAGAGTTTGGCAATAAAAAACACGAACATACTTTTTTTGAATTGTGCGAATCTTTGGACAAAGTGAAAGGTATTGAGCGTTTGCGCATTTCCTCTATTGAGCCTAATTTGCTAAAGGATGAAACCATTCAATTTGTTGCTTCTTCCCGAACGTTTGTCCCTCATTTTCATATTCCATTGCAAAGTGGCAGTAATGCACTATTAAAATTAATGCGTCGCCGCTATTTGAAGGAACTGTATGTAGAACGGGTACATAAAATAAAACAGGTAATGCCCCATGCCTGCATAGGGGTAGATGTGATTGTAGGTTTTCCCGGGGAAACAGAAGAACTGTTTCTAGAAACCTATCAGTTTTTAACTGAATTGGACATTTCGTATTTGCACGTATTTACCTATTCGGAAAGAGACAACACCGTAGCTGCCGAAATGGAAGGGGTAGTGCCCCAAAAAGTACGGGCTAAACGAAGTAAGATGCTTCGTGGACTTTCTGCCAAAAAAAGAAGGGCCTTTTATGAAAGCCAATTAGGCGCCACTAGAACCGTATTATTTGAAGGTGAAAATAAAGAAGGGTACATTCAAGGTTTTACCGAAAATTACGTAAAAGTAAAAGCCCCTTGGAACCCCAAATTGGTAAACACCTTACACAAGGTTATTTTGGACACGATCGATGAAGATGGTTTGGTACGATTCACTTTTGTGAACGAACCGGTATTTTCTTAAATGTTGATGCCTACGGGGAGTAAGTCTTTGTAAATCCTTCGGTTTCTCCTTAAAAAACCCGCAATTTCTGGGCTAGTGGGGACAAGGCTAATCCCTCTTTTTTTGATTTCTTCAAAAACCGCTTTGATAAATATATCCCTAAAACCTTGTTCTTCCATATCTTCCGGCATATCGTATTTGGTGAGGAAAATCTTGCGGTCTTGTAAAGCGTATTCAATGCGGGCCATATTATCGCCTACTTCGAGTTCAAATTGTCTTAAAAATTCATTGTCGGTGATGGCAACATCTTCAATCATGGGGAGCATTTTTTTAATTCATAGGTACTTCAATCAATAAAAGTCTTGTGCCTTTGGTAACCGAAATGGAAATTTCTTTAGTTTCCCAAATCCCAATGGCATCTCTACTGTTTAGTAGTTCTTGGTCTACCGTGGCTTGTCCTTCTATGACTATTAGGTAAACACCGTGTCCTTCCTGCTTTACCGTATACTTTGTTTGGGTGTCTTCGGTAAATTCGCCCAAGTTAAAGTAGGTTTGTTGATGTACCCAAAGTTCATCCTCTTGGGCTTCCGATTTGGGCTTTACCACGGTGGATAGGGTATTGGGTGTAAGCAAGGATGCAATTTTTTTTTGATCGTACCGCGGGGGTACATTTTCTTCTTCAGGGAATACCCAAATTTGGAATAGCTTTAAGGGCTCGTGGGGGCTAGCGTTTATTTCACTGTGCTCTACGCCACTGCCAGCACTCATCACTTGGATATCGCCAGCGGCTACAATTCCTTCATTTCCCATGGAATCTTTATGCTTTACGGCACCCGATTGTGGAATGGTAACAATTTCCATGTTTTGATGGGGATGTCTCCCAAAACCCATCGCAGGTGCCACAATATCATCGTTTAAAACCCGTAAAAGCCCAAATTGTAATCGGTTAGGATCGAAATAATTGGCAAAGCTAAAAGAATACCTCGCTTGTAGCCATCCGTAATTTGCAGCACCACGGGTAGATGCGGGATGTAAAATCTTCTTCATGCTTTCAAAAGGAATAGTATCTTTATCCTGTAAAGTTACAAATTTTATGGGTTATCTTCCCAAAATGGACTGTTAAAGGATTTTTTCCAATGTCAAAAACACAGGTGTATTTTGTCCCAGGACTTGCCGCAGGTAAGGAAATTTTCAAAAATATTTGCCTTCCTTCCGAGGCGTATGAAACCCACATTATCGAATGGCTTATTCCCCTTAAAAATGAATCGCTACAAGGGTACGCAAAACGAATGGCAGCATTTATCACCAAAACGGATGCAGTGCTTGTGGGCGTATCCTTTGGTGGGGTAATGGTACAGGAAATGGCACATTTTGTTTCGGTAAAAAAGTTGGTAATTATTTCGAGTGTGAAAAGTAGGGAAGAATTGCCTGTGCGTTTAAAAGTAGCCAAAGCCACCAAAGTGTACAAACTATTGCCCACGGGATGGGTTACCTCTGCTGGGGATCTTACCAAGTTTGCCATTGGTCCCCGTAGTAAAAAAAGACTGAAACTATATAATGAATACCTATCTGTAAAGGATAAAGCTTATCTCGATTGGGCTATCGAAAAAATGGTTCAATGGGATAGGAAAACCCCGCTTGAAGGAGTGCACCATATCCACGGAAGTGAAGATGCCGTATTTCCCATGAAGTATATTTCAAACTGCACCGTCCTTGAAGGAGGTACGCACATCATGATTCTAAACAAGGGAAGCAAAGTAACGGCTTTGCTTCAAAATATTCTGGAAAAGCCCTAAATAAGCAGTCGCTATTTTCTATCTTTAGGAAAAATTTTGAATATGGGAATTTTAGCAAAAATTGGTTTTGGGACTGTCCTCTTGGCCGTATTGGCACTCTGTACCAATGCCACACAGCAACCTCTAGTAGAAGGTAGCGCTTCTTCCGAAAAAATGGAAGAAAAAATCTTGAACGACTATAATGTCTATGCCCTTGAACTTCCTGCAGAAATGGATTTTGCAGGGGAAATGGTCCCTTTGAGTGATCCCGATGTGAGGGAACGAATGGATAGGGAACTTCGCAAACAATTTGGTTGGCAATTCCTGAACGGGCTCATTTTTAAATGGGCACATAAGTATTTCTCATCATTGAGCCATTACTTGAAAAGTATGGTAATTGATGATTTCAAATATTTGGCTATTGCCGAAAGTGGTTTGAAAATAACAGTTCCCAGCCGGCGCAGCTGGATTTTGGCATTTTTTAAAAGGTACCCGGACGGGAATATGGCCTGAAATTAATGAATATGTGGACGAGCGGCATAATCTTGAATCAATACCAAAGTAGCCGCCGATTACTTAAAAAAGCCTCCAAAGGAAATTTGAAGTTGACCTCTAGCTGTAGCCTATAATGCCGGAAACGGAGGGATAAGTAATCAAATTGAACGGCAGAAAGTTAATAACTACTATGATTTATTACTGAACACCGAAACCAGTAGGTATGTATTCCTGGATTTTGCTTTTATGGAAATTTTGAGCCATCCACAGAAGTACGGCTTCAATTTTAGGAAAAGGATTTGTACAGCCCCATTCCTTCCTACAAAGTAAAAGTTGATACTGCTGTAACTGATTTCCCTGCTTTTGCCAAAAAATTTGATATCAACTATAAGATTTTAAAAATTCACAACCCTTGGCTTCGGGACACCTATTTAAAAAATACTTCAGGAAAAGAATATTTTATCGAAATACCCGAAAAGGGATATTATAAAACTAGTGAGTAATATGAGTGTTCAAATAATGATTTCATTGGTGGCTATTGGTATTTTGGCCGGTATTTTTAGCGGATTTATGGGAGTAGGGGGAGGTGTGGTCATGATTCCTTTAATGATGCTTTTCCTAGGCTATGATCAGCACCAAGCACAGGGCATGAGCCTAGCCGTTTTGGCCGTTCCCGTTACCTTGGTTGCAGCCTATACCTACCATACTTCGGGATATCCCATCAATTGGAAATACGCCTTGACCATTGCTGCTTGTTTTGTGGTGGGAGGTTTTTTAGGGTCTAAATTAGCCGTGAGGATAGATCAAGCGCTTTTGAAAAAAATATTTGCCTTCGTCCTAGTAATTGCGGCCGTTAAATTGTTTTTTTCAAAATAACAGGTTTATTTTTCTACTTCTTCTCCTTTTAAAACGGCAACCCCGCCAGTAAATGCCTGATAATTTGAAGTGTAGGAATGGGAGTAGTCCTCGCTGTAATGGTGGAGAAAATTTCTTTTTACATCAAGAATCTTTTTGTCTTTCGATATAAAAAAAGAGGTGGGGAATCCCAAAGTATGCTTCATATAGCGAATCACAAAATCATTATTGTTTTCCTTTTCGTCAACGTATAATACCTTGATATTGCTGTTGAATTTTTTCTTTAGCTTTCTAATTTTCTTTTTCGAACCCCAAAAAAGCATCACAAAGTCAATCTCTTTGTAATTGGCATCTACCACATCATTAAGTGCCGGAACTTCGCCAATTCCCGGAGTACACCAAGTAGCATAAGTTATAAGATAGATGGGTTTTTCAAATTGATGCAATTCTATCTTTTTTCCACTAAATTTTCGAACCTTAAAATTATCAATGTAGCTATCCTTGATGACATACTCAATCAGCGAATCGAATAAAAATTGGGCTCTTTCAAGGTCTTTGTGGGCATAGGCCCTTTTGGCATTGACCCTGTACTTTCGAATATTTTTCCCTAGGACTTCAGAAAAATAGGTCTTGGGCTCTTCTATTTGAGCAGTGGTAGTAATGTAGGCCAGTAAGCATAGGGCAAGTAGTAGTTTACCCATAGGCACACGATTTGGTTCACTTACAAATGTAACAATGCTATTGAAATAAAGTAAAAAAAGAGCCCTTTTTTTTAAAAGGGCCCAAAAATAAGTGATTAAAAATCAATTTATTATTAACGGTACCTTCCGCCTTTGCCTCCTCTGCCAAACTGTTGTTTGGGGATTCCCACTTTCTTCATTTGCTGCTGCATCATTTTAATTTGGTCTCCCAACATATTGTGCTTGTCCAATTTCTTAGCTTCCAAAAGAAGG
Source organism: Flavobacteriaceae bacterium (assembly GCA_041392175.1). GTDB lineage: Bacteria > Bacteroidota > Bacteroidia > Flavobacteriales > Flavobacteriaceae > Halomarinibacterium. Next base: position 22,796 of record JAWKMP010000027.1, read on the forward strand.
GATTCTGCATCCCTTTTTCGGTTTTTGGTCATGGCAATCCCAGCCAGGTTTAGTTTTACCATGGCCATATCGGCACTCATACTTAACCCCAATTTTTCTGCTTTTTTAAAATACTTTTCGGCTTCATTCATATTGGTCTGGGAAACCATCAAACCATTTAAGTAGTTGTAATACCCTTGTTGTTTCGTTACCAAAGCTGCCTCTGGATTCTGTATGCGGTCCAGCCATTTTTTGGCCCCGGGAAAATCCTGTTTCCGAAGCCGAAGAAATGCCAGCAGGATCATCTCATTTTTAAAGTATAAGAAAACAAATACGGAAGAGAGCAATAGGTACATAATCCCATTGCCTATGTGTCCTTCTACAAATTGCCAAACAGAAAGCCCCACAATAATGGCTACAAGAACTAATTTTATATTTTTATTGAACATGAATAGTATAATTTTCTGGGGCGACAAAGGTACTAAAAACAATCAAAAATATTTTCACATTTAGGTTTGTCTAAGTAAAAAATGATTGTATATTTGCACCCGACTTTGAGAAAAGGGATATTTAAGAATAACATCGGAAGATTTAACTAAGTTACAATGAGCAAGAGAACATTTCAGCCATCCAAAAGAAAAAGAAGAAACAAACACGGTTTCATGGAGCGTATGGCCACGGTAAACGGACGTAAAGTATTGGCTGCCCGTCGTGCAAAAGGTAGAAAAAAACTAACAGTATCTTCTGAACCACGTCATAAAAAGTAATGTTGATAACTTATACATAAAAAGGTGTTGTTTCTAAACAACACCTTTTTTTTATACCCTAACGAATCGTAATTTTATACGCCGAAAAACCAACAACAAAAATGCCCAAGAAAAACGATTTAAAATCCATTCTAATTATTGGCTCAGGCCCCATCATTATTGGTCAAGCCTGCGAATTTGACTACTCTGGGTCACAAGCCCTTCGCTCCCTTCGGGAAGATGGTATCGAAACCATTTTGATCAACTCAAACCCGGCTACCATCATGACCGATCCCGTCATGGCAGACCATGTGTATTTGTTGCCTTTAACCACCAAGTCCATCGTTAAAATCCTAAAGGAGCACCCTCAAATCGATGCTGTATTGCCTACCATGGGAGGGCAAACTGCTTTGAACTTGTGTATTGAAGCCGATGAAAAAGGTATTTGGAAAGATTTTGATGTTAAAATCATTGGGGTAGATATCAACGCCATCAACATTACTGAAGATAGGGAGCAGTTTCGCGAGTTAATGGGGAAAATTGGCATCCCCATGGCGCCCCAAGCAACGGCAAATTCATACCTAAAAGGAAAGGAAATCGCACAGGAATTTGGTTTTCCGTTGGTCATTCGATCATCTTTTACCCTGGGTGGTGCTGGCGCTTCCATTGTATACAAGGCCGAAGACTTTGACCGTCACCTAAAACATGGCCTCGAGGTTTCACCCATCCACGAAGTCATGATCGATAAGGCAATGATGGGGTGGAAAGAGTATGAGTTGGAATTGCTTCGCGATAATAACGATAATGTGGTTATCATCTGTACCATCGAAAATATGGATCCCATGGGGATTCACACTGGGGACTCTATCACCGTGGCCCCAGCCATGACCTTGAGCGATGTTACGTTTCAGCGTATGCGTGACATGGCCATCCATATGATGCGCAGCATTGGGAATTTTGCGGGAGGATGTAACGTACAATTTGCCGTGAGCCCCGATGAAAAAGAAGATATTATTGCCATCGAAATTAATCCTCGGGTATCTCGGTCTTCGGCATTGGCTTCCAAAGCAACGGGGTATCCCATTGCCAAGATTGCTGCAAAATTGGCCATCGGGTATAACCTAGATGAATTAAATAACCAGATAACCAAATCTACATCGGCGTTATTTGAGCCTACCTTAGATTATGTCATCGTAAAAATACCGCGTTGGAATTTCGACAAGTTTGAAGGTGCCGATCGAACTTTGGGTCTCCAAATGAAAGCAGTAGGTGAAGTAATGGGGATTGGTCGCTCTTTTCAGGAAGCATTGCATAAAGCGACGCAATCCCTTGAAATAAAACGCAATGGATTGGGGGCCGACGGAAAAAGCTACACCAATTATGATCAAATCATTGAAAAACTTACCCATGCGAGTTGGGATAGGGTTTTTGTGATTTATGATGCCATTCAGATGGGAATTCCCTTAAGTCGAATCCACGAAATCACCAAAATTGATATGTGGTTCCTTCGACAATACGAGGAATTATATTTACTCGAAAAGGAAATTTCCCGGTTTACCCTAGACACACTTCCCCGTGAATTATTACTGGAAGCCAAGCAAAAAGGCTATGGTGACAGGCAAATTGCCCATATGTTGAAGTGCTTGGAAAGCCAGGTGTACAAAAAAAGGGAAGAGTTGAACATCCAGCGGGTATATAAACTAGTTGATACCTGTGCGGCCGAGTTTAAAGCCGAAACCCCTTATTATTATTCCACTTTTGAAAACGAAATGGTGGTTTCGGGACAAGAACCTTATGCCGAAAATGATAGCGTGGTGACCCACAAGAAAAAGATCATTGTTTTGGGTTCTGGTCCTAACCGTATTGGACAAGGA
>JAWKMP010000028.1:0-21952 GCA_041392175.1 Flavobacteriaceae bacterium
AACAACCTCCTTACGCTGCGTCTACAGCATTACGTTCAATGGGCCGGAACCTCACCGGTCTACGGAAAACTGAAAAGTGATTTTGAGGCTTTTATTGATGTATTCACTGCCCGAAAATCCTCCGAAATTGGTACCGATGGCGAAATTTATAATGCCGTGGGCAATCATTTGGGCACTTATCTATTCGATTACCAGTTCAAGAATCCTTGGGGGGCCTTTTCCCTATACCACGAGCACCCTTTTGAAGACGGCTCGGGCACCCGGTTTGCGAATTTTCCGGATGGGATTTGGGGTGTTTACTTCCAGCCTAAAGAATCGAATTTCCTGAACGGTTTTTTATATGAATTTATTACCACCAAAGACCAAAGCGTAGGTAGTGTGGGATATGATAATTATTTTAGCAACAATGTGTACCGAAGCGGTTGGTCCTATGAACGACACATCATTGGGCTGCCTTTTATGCTCATTGATCCGGCAGTTGAAATAACTCCCCTTAATTCGCCCATCCTAAGCAATAGGGTGGTGGCACATCATTTTGGTCTTTCGGGTACTTTTAAAAAGGTAGCATGGACCTTGAAATCTAGCATCGTTCAGAATCTAAGCAGCTATCTCCAATCTGAAACAACCAACCTGCACTTTTGGTACAATTACCTTGATCTTCAATATACCACCCAGGATGTTGGAACCTTCCGTGCTTTTGGGGGGTTGGACACAGGTAACAGCCTGGATACAACCGCTGGGTTGGGATTGGGATACCGGTATTCTTTTTAATTACCCTTCAATTTTTAGGATAAACCCTTGCCGATGGATATTCTCTATGGAAATGGAAGGATCTTCCTGTAAGTATTTCCGAAGGTGGGAAATAAACACATTCAAACTCTTTTTATTAAAATAATCACTTTTTCCCCAAAGGTGATTCAAGATTTCCTTATGTGGGCATAAGTTGTTTTTGTTCATGAGCAAGTAATGCAACAGCTCAGCCTCTCGTTTGGTGAGGTGGGTGGAGGTTCCGTCTCTCTGTAGCAGTTGGTTCTTGAGATGAAAGGAATACGTACCCACGGAAATCATGCCGCCGGTAGTCTTTTCTTGTGGTTTGCTGGGATGCAATCGCTGTAACAGGGCTTTAATGCGCACCACTAGCTCTTCTTCATCAATGGGCTTTTTCAAATAATCTACCGCGCCCATTGAGAACCCTTTCAAGACATCTATTTTTAAGGACCGTGCCGTGAGAAACAAAAAGGGAAGCTCTTGGTATTTGTTTTGGATGATTTTGGCCAACTCAAAACCGTCTTTATCTGGGAGCATGACATCTAGGATAGCCAACTCAAAGAATTGTTCCTCCATGAGCCGCAGGGCCTCATCAGCCGTTTTGGCCAAATGGATGGAAAACCCATTCATGGTAAGGTACTCGCGCAGCAAGTAGCCTAATGCAGGGTCATCTTCGACCAATAGTATTTTTTGATTTTTAGGTTCCATGAATCAAAGGTAAGTAGATGGTGAATAAGGTGCCTTTTCCGGGTTCACTTTGCACGGTGATTTTTCCCTTGTGCCGCTTTATGATTTCATTTACGTAACTAAGGCCCAGTCCGTAGCCCTTCACTTTATGGGTATCGCCATGCGATACACGGTAGTATTTTTGAAAGATTAGCTCTTGCTCTTTTCGGGATAGCCCTACACCGTTATCCTGTATTTCAATGATTAATTTCCCTTCTTTTTGAAAGGCATTCAATGTAATTTTAGGCTGGTCTGCATATTTTTTGGCATTATCCAAAAGATTGTACAGGGCGTTTTCCAAATGGGAGGTCTCGGCAAACAACAGGGCATCTTTATCTTCAATGGTGAACGAGAAATCAACCTCCTCTAAAGCCGATAGCTTTGTAAATTCCTCGCCTATGCGTTTCAAACAAGGGGTAAAGTTACTCTTTTTCAAATCGAGTAGCTTCTTTTTGGATTCCAGGGACCCCAATTCCAGCACTTTTTCAATGTGAATTTTCATCCGTTCGGTTTGCTGCTGAATCAAATCGGTTAACGGTTTTTGCTTTTCGGTTGCGGTTTCGCTTAGCATTTTATTGGCCAGCCCAATGGAGAAGACAGGAGTCTTCAATTCATGGGTAAGGTTATTAATAAATTCATTGGTGGTCATGATTACACTACGTTGCCAATAAAAGGAGCGCAATACCCAAATACTCACCAAAATGATGGCTATGATAAAGATCAAGCTAGGAATGGTAAGTCCATTCAACTGAAATAAAAAATAGTTGTTGATATCCTTAAACTGTAATTCCAAAATCAAGTTTTTGTTGAGTAGGACAGGCAAATACCCCTGCAATTCAATAGGATAACGAATCACCTTTTCGTTATCGTCATAGGTCTTGGGGGCGGTTAAATAATCGGAAGTGTCTTTGGTAAACAACCGATAGGAAAAATCCTTGTCAATGCCGTTTGCCGTAAGCCGGTAGGTAATAAAATCGTTCAAAAAATGACGGGAAGCATCCTGGATGCTATCCATACTGGTATTGAAATAGGAATCATCCTGCGTGATGGCATGCCCTACCAAAAAGGTGAGTTGGTTCTCGGTGGCCAGATCGGCTTTGATCTCCAGCGCTGCATTGGCAATTTTTTTCTGGAACTGCACCTTTGCCAAACTAATACCAATGGTAAGGTACTGGTATTGAACAATAAAAAGCCCCAATACCGAGATGATTAAAATGCCAATGTAAAGTTTCCTGCGCTTCAAAATACGATAGCATATTACTAAAAAAATAGCTTTTGGAGCAACAATTAGCCTTTAATTAATTTCATTAACCTTTCATTAATCTACTTAACTTCTTGTTTTCGCTGCGCCATCTTGTGGGGCAGTACTTTAGCCATGACTAATTAACCAATTTCAATCATGAAGAAAATTATATGTTGCGTTCTCTTTTTTGGAGCCGCTATCGCCTTGCATGCCCAAGGCTGTGTTGCCATCAAGCATTTCTCCTGCAGTGTGGGAAATAGCCTGGAAAACAATCTGCTAAGCGAAGGAAGCTTTCAGTTGGGGATGAATTACCGATATTTTAAATCGTTTCGCCATTTTCGGGGGACCGAAGAAGAACCCGATCGTGTAGCCAATGAAACCGAAGTGGTCAACCACTCCCACGCTTGGGACTTCTCCCTTAACTATGGTATCACCCACCGTCTGTATTTGGGAATTACCATCCCCACGGTCATCAATACTCGATCTTCTTTGTATGAACACGGAAGAAATGAAAGACACATTACCTATTCCCGTGGCCTGGGGGATATCCGTGTAGGAGTAGGGTATTGGTTGCTCAATCCCGAAACAAATCCCAACGGGAATGTTTCATTGGGTGCGGGACTTAAATTGCCCACGGGCAGTTACAATGCATCCGATATTTTTTACAACGTAGGTCCCGAAGGAAGCCCGCAGGTACGTCCCGTAGACCAGTCCATTCAACCTGGGGATGGCGGATTTGGCTTTACTCTTGATTTTCAGGTGTACCAAAAAGTGGCAACCGATTTCTATGCCTATGCCGGCGGATTTTATTTATTGAATCCAAGGGATGTAAACGAGACCCGAACCTTTCGGGAAACCCTAAGCCCCATCCTACAAAACGAAGCCATCATGTCAGTCCCCGATCAATTTTCGTTGCGGGGTGGGTTTAGCTATACGTTTTCCGATACCTTTTCGGGATCACTGGGCTCCCGTTATGAGGGGATTCCCGTGGAAGACTTGATTGGTGATTCCAATGGCTTTAGAAGACCAGGGAACGTGCTCTCTATCGATCCTGGGCTGTCCTTCCGAAAAAACAATGTTTCCTTGAACCTTAACGTGCCCATTGCCGTGCGCAGGGAACGTCCACAGAGCTTAACCGATATCGAAACTTCCGAAGCTACAGGAACCTTCCGCAATGGCGATGCTGCCTTTGCCGATTACTTGATAAATTTCTCGGTTTCCTATAGCTTTTCAGGAAAGAAATCCAAAGAAGCCACACAATCTTCCCATTTGGAAATTGACTAACCTGTTTTAATTGGTGATCAAAATGAAAATGTCGGGAAATTCTCCCGACATTTTTTGTTATTTATTCAGTTTCCACTTGGAAAAGGATGGGTAGTGCATATAACACCCCTACGGGTTTGCCGCGCTGCTTCCCAGGAATCATTTTGGGCAATGAATTGATGACCCGCTGGGCTTCTTCTTCCAGCTTGGGGTGGGGAGCACGGGCCCTCACATTACTTACATTCCCATTCTTATCAATCTGGAATTGCACACTAATGCGCTGTCTGCCTTCCAAGCCCAAATCCCCAGCCAGTTCTACATTAAAACGTTCTTGCACAAAATTCATGATCTTTTCTTCCATGCACTTTTTTCGCTCATTGTTATTGGGGGCACTTTCACATCCGGGATAGATAGGAACATCCTCAATCACGGCAAAGGGCACGTATTCAATTTCTTCTTCATCCACATCTACGTCTTCTATCTCCTGCACTTCCATGATTACTTGGTCTTGGTCCAATTCAGAAGATTCAATCACCGTTTCCTCAACAGTGATATCATCATCTACCACGGTAATCACTTCCTGTGAAATAGAAGGGGGGGGTGGTGGCGGCGGCGGGTTTGTTAAATCGGTGATGGGAACTTCCATCTCCAAATTGTCATCTACGTCCAGGATATCTTTGCTTATGTCGCCTTTATCGTAAGATTTATGCTCTATGGATTGCAATGAAATGAAGAGCATCATCGTTAGTCCAGACAACAGAAATGTAGAACTCCAGCGACTCAAATCGGCCTTGGGATATTTTTTTACTTGCATAATGCGTGTGTATTAGCTTCCGAAGAAGGGTTAACATTGGTTTTTTGGTCATTAAAAGAGGGTCTCTTTTAAAATCAAAGGAAAAGTAGGGGATATCCAACGTAAAAAATATGAGGAAAATCATAAACAAACCCCTCAGGGCTTGAGGGTTGCCCATTCCTACAAAAAAGGGATTAACCTTTCATTAATCTTTTTAGCTTTTGCATAACCCTAGGACCTTTTATTTCGGCCTATATTTGTGGCACAACAAACGCAAAAGTCGATACTATTCGATCATAGATGTAGCATGTTTTTCATATTCAAACGCCAGGAGTAGTTACCCTGGCGTTTTTTATTGATAAAACATTCCTCACTTGAATGCTTTCAACATGGTAAACCTCTCTATCCTTGTCAATGGGACTATACTGGTACAGAATGGCACCCCACTATTAGTCACTCTCTTCCGCAGCCTCAACCTTTGTATATCGGTAAAATAAACTCAAAATTGAGTATCTTGTAAAGAAATCCTAGAGCGTTGAAATATCCTTGGCTGTACTTGTTTTTATGCGTTCAAACGGTGGCTTTGGCACAATCCAAAGTGGATTCGTTGTCCCAAGCATTACTTTCTGCCAAAGAGGACAGTACCAAGATCGACCTGCTTTTTGAATTGTTCTTTGAGCACGAATACAACGATACACTCTCCTCCCAACAATACTTAAAAGAATCCATGCGTCTTGCCACCCAAAGTGGCGATACCAAACGCCTTGCCAAGGCGCAGAACTACATGGGCGATTTGCTATTGCGCATGGTCCATAACGATTCGGCTATTTACTATTACGAAAAAGGATTTGAGCTGTCCCAGCAAGCCCATTTCCCCATTGGCATGATTACGGCAACCATAGGGATAGGGAACGGCTATTGGCAAAAAGGGAATTACGAAAAAGCCCTAGCGTACCAAAACAAGAACATCCAACTGGCGCAAAAGTACCAGGACTCCCTTGGGTTGGCGAGCTCCTATAACAACATAGGAAATATCTACAATGAGCAGGGCGAATTTAGTAAGGCGATGGAGTATTACATTCAATCGTCAAACATCTATAAAAAAATGGGGAGCTTGCGAAACTACGGCATTACCCTTAGCAACATTGGCCAGGTGAACTTTGATCTGGATAACAATGAACTGGGCATTGCCTATTTCAAACAAAGCGATAGTATTTTTGCCCTTTCCCAATTTGAAGATGGCCAGGCGTATGTTCAAAAATCGCTTGCTATTGCCCTAAAGCGCCTGGGGAAGTATGAAGAATCCATTGCCTATAATACCTCGGCCTTTGAGTACTACAAAACCATGGGAAACAAACGCCGAATGAGCGAAATTGAAGAGGTGTTGGGCAATACCTACCTTGAACTTAAAAATAAGGAAGTTGCCCTTTCCCATTATTTGAAAGCGGTGGAGTTTGCTGAAGCCTCGGAAGATTCTATGGCTATTGCCACTTCCAGGATGAAGTTAGGGTATTTGTATTTGGAGCTAAAGGACCTGCCCAAAGCAAAGCTTCATTTGGAACAATCGCTGGCCCTTTCCCAAAGGGTAGGGGTTCCTTTAACCACCATGGATGCTTATGAGGCCCTTTCAAGGCTGTATGAACAACAAAACAACTTCCCGAAAGCCTTGGAATCCTATCGCTCTTATTCGGAGTTGCGCGATAGTTTATACACGACCGAAAAGCGCGATTTGGCGTTAGAAATTGAGGCCAAGTACCAGAACAAGCAGAAAGGGGAACAGATCAAACTCCTGGAAACCGAAAATAGTCTCAATGCCCTGCAACTTCAAAAACGCATCAATGAACGCAATGGGATTATTGCCTTTGCCATCTTGTTCTTACTCATTGCAGGACTGCTCTATGCATTTTATATCAGCAAGCAAAAAGCCAATGGAAAACTAAAGGAACTGGACCAGTTGAAATCCCACTTTTTCGCGAACATTTCCCATGAATTCCGTACCCCGCTCACCTTGATCAAAGGGCCCATTGAAAAGTTTGAGAACAACCCCTCCGAAGGACTTTCACTGGAAAATGCACAAATGATCCATCGAAATGCCAATCGGCTCTTACAACTTGTGAACCAATTGTTGGAACTCTCCAAAATTGATGCGGGCACCCTCAAGCTGGAACCTGTTGAGGGAGATCTATTTGGGCACCTGCGCCACATTGCTTTTTCCTTTAACGCACTGGCAGTTCGAAACCATATCGATTACCAAGTCACCATCCCCAAAAAGAACTTGTGGGCTTCCTTCGATAAGGAAAAGCTGGAAAACATTGTGTATAATATCCTAAGCAATGCCTTTAAATTTACCGATAAGGGGGGGTGGATTGGCTGCGCCGTCTCCTTGCACGAAGGGCAGCTTCGCATCCAAGTGGAAGATTCGGGCTGCGGCATTCCTCCCAAAGACCTCCCGCATATTTTTGAGCGCTTTTACCAAGTGGATAGTACCCAAACCCGTACCCAACAAGGATCGGGTATTGGGCTCTCCCTTTGCAAAGACTTGGTAGCCTTACTGGGAGGCACCATTACCGTAACGTCTACCTTGCAACAGGGCACTACGTTTACCATCAATCTTCCCATAACAACCGTTCCCGAACCTAAGGCGACCGTAGAGGAATTCCCCAAGGTATCGGCGACCCCTACGCTAGAAGCCCCACAGGTTACTCCTGCCGATCAGCGCAACCTTCCACAGATTTTATTGGTGGAAGACCATGACGATATGCGCCAGTTTGTGGCCGAAATCTTGCTGCCTTCCTTTAGGATACTATCGGCCCAAAACGGGGCCATTGGGATCGAGATGGCCCATCATTACTCCCCAGATTTGATCATTACCGATTTGATGATGCCTACCCTAGATGGAATGGAACTCTGCAAAAGCCTTAAAACCAATGTCCATACCAGCCACATTCCCATCATTATGCTTACCGCCAAAGCAGGGATGGAAAATAAAATTGAAGGCCTAGAAACCGGGGCAGATGATTATTTAATAAAACCTTTCGAACCAGAAGAACTGTTGGTTCGCTCCAAAAACCTCATTGCCCAACGGGCCCAATTGCGCCTGGCCTACCAGTCTAAAGCTTCCGGGATTGATCCCAAGGAAATTACGGTCAACTCGCTGGATGCCCAGTTTATGGAAAAGCTGCTGGAACTCTTGGAAGGGCATTATGAAGACGCCACTTTTGGCGTACCCCAGATGCAGGATGTCCTAGCCATGAGCAAAACCCAGCTCTACCGAAAAGTAAAGGCACTTACCAATGAAACCCCAGGGGAGTTATTGCGTAATTTCCGCCTTAAGCGAGCCGCCCAACTCCTGGCACAAGATTCCGATAGTGTCACCCAGATTGCCTACCAAGTGGGCTTTAACAACCTTTCCTATTTTGCGAAATGCTTCCGTGAGTATTTTGGGGTGTCGCCCTCTTCTTATTCTACTGATTCCCAATAAGTAACAAATCCCTTCACATTGTACTCTGGTGGTAGGAAATGGGACTATACTGTTACCTTTTTTCTCCCGTTCACTCTAGGTTTGTGATGGCGCTATTGCCTATGTCCTAAACCCTTATTGTATGAAAATTGTAGTAACCCTTTGTTTTGTTTCGGTGGGACTTTTTTTCCAGACCGAACTCGATGCGCAAAACTGGAGTCAAGTGAGCAAAGTGATTGCAAACGATCGCGCCCAGGAGGATCTCTTCGGCTTTTATGTTTCCCTAGATGGCAACCGTGCCGTGATAGGAGCCCCACAGGAAGATGAAGATGCCAATGGCGGAAACTTCCTTAGCATGGCAGGTGCTGCCTACGTATTTAGTAAAGACACCAATGGTCACTGGCTACAGACCCAGAAATTAGTGGCGTCAGACCGGGATGCTTTTTCCTTTTTTGGGGAGGCCGTTGCCATGAATGGGAACCAATTGCTCATTGGAAGCCCCCGCGAACAAAAAGATGCCAATGGCAACAATCCCATCACCACCGCTGGAGCGGTGTACGTTTTTGAGCGATGAAACGGGTGTCTGGATGGAAATTCAAAAACTGGTGGCTTCCGATCGTTCCCAAGATTCCTATTTTGGGAATGCCGTTGCCATTGAAGACGAACGCCTCATTATAGGTTCCTTTCGGCACGAACCCTCCGGGGAGCCTTTAGGGAGCAATTACGGTGCGGCCTATGTGTTTGAAAAGATTGCTGGGCAATGGCAGGAGGTGGACAAATTGACCGCCCCCGATGCCGCTCCAGGGGACATCTTCGGCTTTTCGGTGGGCTTGAGTGGGGATACTATTTTGATAGGCACCTACACCGAAGGGGAGGATGAAAATGGCACCAATACGGTGAACAACTCAGGTTCGGTCTATGTCTATGAACGTACCGGAAATCCCGCTTGGACGTTTGCCCAAAAGCTCAAGGCATCCGATAGGGAAGTGGGCGACGAATTTGGCTATGCCCTTTCCATCATCAACAATACGGCCCTCATCTCGGCCCATAAAGATGACCATGTGGTGGGCACCACCACCTATGGGGATGCGGGTTCGGCGTATCTCTTCAAAAAAAATACCAGCGGTGTTTGGCAGGAAAGTCAGAAGCTCACGGCTTCCGACTTTGATACGAGCGATGATTTTGCCCATTCGGTTTCTTTGGGTAGTGGCTATTTGGTCATAGGTGCCCGGTTTGAGGACGAAGACCCCAATGGCGGGAACACCCTTACATCGGCAGGCTCTGCCTATATCTTTGAAGAGGATGGTGGTGGCACTTGGCAGGAAATCCAAAAGATCGTAGCGGGCGATCGCGATGAATTTGATGGCTTTGCCACCTTAGTGGCCATTAGTGGTACTACCATTTGTTTGGGAGCCCCTACGGAAGATGAAGATGCCTCGGGCAACAACCCCATTCCAGAAGCGGGTGCTGCCTATTTTTTCAGCGGAGGCACCTTAGGGATTCCTTTGCCCGAAACCCCTACCATGACAGTGTGGCCCAATCCCACTTCCCGTGAGGTTTGGATCACTTTTCAACAAGCACCCCAAGAAGTCACCGTAACGCAAATGGGCGTAGATGGAAAACACATGGCTTCGGAAGTGTTCTATACGACCGCTTCGGTTCCTTTTTCCCTTCGCGGTGCCGATGGGCTCTACCTCCTTCGGGTAACCGCCTCCAATGGCGCGACACAAACAGTTCGAATCATAAAAAAACAATAACTTTTAAATACTACGACAATGAAACAATTCATCACTTTTATGCTTTTCATAAGCATTACGGGAATACAGGCCCAAGTACAATGGGGTTCAGATATTGACGGAATAGCAGCGGGAGATCGCTCTGGATATGCAATAGACATGAGTGCTTTAGGACAGATTATTGCGGTGGGTAGCTTTGCCAACGACACCAACGGTACCAATGCAGGGCAAGTAAGGGTAATGACCTGGAACGGCAATGATTGGGTGCAATGGGACAATGCCATGAATGGGGACAATGCAGGTGATTGGGCCGGAATTTCCCTAGACTTAAATGATGATGGAGACATGATTGTTTTTGGTGCACGGCAGAATGATAATAATAATGGGGTTGATGCTGGGGCAGCCTATATTTACAAGCATGAAGCTTCGGGTTGGGTCAATGTAGGCCCTCCCATCTTTGGATCCAATCCCAGTGATATCTTTGGGTATGATGTGGTAATAAGCCGGGATGGAGATAGGGTAGCGGTAAGTGCCCCACAAAATGATGCGGGAGGTACTGATAGCGGTAGTGTGGAAGCGTTTGAATGGGACGGTGTGGCTTGGCAACCCATGGGGGTTCCGCTTTTGGGGCAGGCTGCAGGCGATTATTTTGGCTATGCCCTGGCTTTTAACACGTTTGGAGATGTGATGGCGGTGAGTGCCCCATTAAATGACGGGTCGGGACTCGATGCAGGACAAGTGCGCGTCTTTGCTTGGGATGGCAATGCATGGTTCCAGCTAGGCTCTCCCATCTATGGCGAGGCAGCCGATGACCGTTTTGGAGGGGCTATAAGTATGAGTGTTACCGGCCAATACATTGCCATTGGGGCTTTAAAAAACGATGACGGGGGAACCGATGCAGGCCATGTGAGGGTCTATAAATTTGAAACAAACGATTGGGTACAAGTAGGGAGTGATATCGATGGGGTTTCCGAAGGAGATGCTTTTGGACGTGACGTGAAAATGAATGCTTTTGGGGATGTCCTTATTGCAGGTGCTCATTTGGGGGATAATGGCAGTAACGGGACTTCAGGAGAAGCAAGGGTGTATAAATGGAATGGAACCGATTGGCAACCTGCGGGCAATACCCTCTATGGAGAAGCCGATGGGGATGAGTTTGGTAGTGCTATTGGGATGAATGTCATTGGAGATATGATTATTGTAGGAGGCTCCCGTAACGACGGTAACGGCACCGATGCGGGCCATGTGCGAGTCTTTGATATTTCGGGGGTTTTGGGGGTCACAGGAAATGAACTCCCTTCCCTTGCCCTGTATCCCAACCCCATGCAAGATCGTTTGTCCCTCAAGATCCCACAGGAAAGTACGCAGGTGGCGATCACGGTATACAACTCCCTTGGACAAGAACTTCCCATCGTGCAGCAACAGGACGGGACCCTTATCACGGTAGCATTGAATGCCCCTCCCGGCCTATACCTGGTGCACGTAACCCTCGATGGAACCACTTCAATACATAAGGTAATTAGGCAATAGGAAGTATTCATCGAAAGAAGAAGGACCGTTGACTACGGTCCTTTTTTATAGGTAGGATACAAGTAGGCAATTCCCTAGATACTTAATGGATACTCCGTATATGCTCCGTATATACTCCTATTCTTAGGGCAGGTTATAGCATGGTTTCAACGTACTTATAGCATGAATGAGTGGAATTTAAGTATCTGACTGTCAGAAGATACGATTAACTAAGGCACAAAAATGTTGCCAAAGTGTAGTTGCGGTACCATGGGAGGCTTAAAAATTACTTCCCGATACAATTATTTAACTATTCCCATATTAAGTGGTGTTATAGTGTTTGGGTAACAAATAGGATACAAAAAACACATAAAAAGAGTAAAACAAGAGCAATCATTAATAAATTCGTTTACGAATATAGCATAAAAAAAACACCAAGCTATTAATTGGTTGTCCCAGAGCCTAAATAAGTACTGTTTGATACTTGGCAACGCATTTGTGATTATGCTTTATGGAACAAAATGGAACCTGACGAACACCTTATTACCTGCTCTAACCACTTATATTTTATTTTTAAATGACATTTAATTGTTAACCACTTTTTATAGAAAAGCATAAATTTATGTTAACATATTTGCTTTTATTTTTTTTTATTTACTTTTGTTAACCAAATGGTTAAACTTAATGGTTAATTATGGCAAAACATAAAGACAATAAGACAGAAGAACAAATATTAGAGGCAGCACAAAAAGTATTTCAAGCCAAAGGAATGGAGGGTGCTAGAATGCAAGAAATTGCCGATAAGGCAAATATTAATAAGGCTATGTTGCATTATTACTACAGGAGCAAGCAACTCTTGTTCGAAGCTGTATTTAAAAAAGCTTTTTCATTATTAGCGCCACAACTTAATGCTATTCTTAATGATGACTCTTCAATAGAGGATAAAATCAAAGAATTTACACATAACTACATTAGTTTTATAATTAAGCATCCTTATTTGCCAAACTTCATTATTCAGGAACTTAATAGAAATCCAAACTTCATTGATAAAATAAAGAAAAATGTTGATTTTCCGAACATTGATAAATTTAAACTTCAAGTAAAAAATGAAGTAAAAACTGGCAATATTGTTCCAATAAATGCCGAACAATTGTTCATTAACATACTGTCCTTAAATATATTTCCTTTTGTAGCCTCTCCATTAATTAAAGCATTTACAAATGTTGATGACAAGGAGTACAAAATGTTATTGGAAGCTCGAAAGAAAGAAGTATCTGATTTCATTATTAATGCCATAAAAAAATAAGTCAATGAAAGCTATATATCTTTTCGGACTCTTTTCTCTAACAACAATTTTTGGCTTTAGTCAAAACACAATTAGTTTAAATGAGTGTTATGAGGGGTTAAAAAAAAACTACCCACTTGTTAAACAACTTGCTATTTTGGATAGACAAAAAGAAGCGGAACTTTCAGCTATTAAAACCAAAACTTTACCGCAATTTAATCTTAATGTCCAGGCGACCTATCAGAGTGATGTTACAGAGGTTCCTTTGCCAAACACTGGTATAGAACCCTTGAACAATGACCAATATCGAGCTACCCTTACGGCTAACCAATTGATTTTTAATGGTGGGAAAATTAAAGCGTCACAAGGTTTGCAAAATATTATTACCGATAGAAAGCAACAAGAGGTTGAAGTCAATGTGTATCAACTAAAACAGCGTGTAAACCAATTATATTTTTCAATTCTTTTGATTGATGAACAAAGAGCATTGCTGAAAATTAGGGAACAGCAATTGAACAGCAAACTAAATGAAGTAAAATCGGGAATAAAAAATGGTGTATTATTACCTACTTCTGATAAAGTCATTGAAACCGAATTGTTGAAAATTTTTCAACAAAATCAAGAAGCAACCAACAATAGATCAAAGTTGATTGCATCTATATCTTCATTAACTGGATTGCCGATTTCAGTTGAAACGGAGTTTCAAAAACCTTTACTCTCAATAAACGCAGGTTCAGAATTAAACAGACCAGAATTAGGATTGTACGCTCTGCAAAAACAAGAAATACAACAACAACAAAACATATTATCCAAATCATTGGTTCCTGAACTCAATGGTTTTGCAACCGGTGGTTATGGCAATCCGGGATTGAATATGTTGGAAAATGATTTTACCCCATACTACATCGTTGGTTTAAAATTAAACTGGAATGTATTTGACTGGAATGGCAATAAAAAGCAAAGACAGGCACTAGATTATTCAAAAGATTTAATAAATAATCAAGAGGAGGTTTTTAAACTGAATACCAACACTGCTTTGAATGAGCAACTTAAAGAAATTGAAACACTTGAAAGCAGCATTGAAATTGATGAACAGCTTATTGACTTACAACAGGAAGTTGTAAACACTTCGGAATCTCAACTAAAAAATGGAGTAATCACTACCTCTGAATATATTACAGAACTCACCAAATTATACGAAACAGAAAATCTATTCAATCAACATAAAACCCAATTAGAATTAGCTAAAGCTAATTACAATACCCTAAAAGGAGATACTAAATAAAAGAATGATGAAAAACATACAAACAATACTAATTACGCTAACTCTTTCCGTTCTACTATCCGCTTGTAACAACAACGATGATAAAGCCGATGGCTATGGAAATTTTGAAGCTACTGAAATAACGGTATCAGCCGAAAACACTGGAAAACTAATGGCTTTTACTATTGAGGAAGGTACTGTTCTAGAGCACCACCAACTTATTGGCTATATAGACACCATTCCTTTGCATCTCAAGAAAGAACAACTTTTGGTTCAAAAGGATGTGATTAAAGCCAAATCCAAAGGTGTTTTATCTCAGATTGATGTATTACAGGCTAAATTGAAAACGGCCAACATCAATAAAAACAGGGTAGAAAACCTGATTAAAGATAATGCTGGCACTCAAAAACAACTGGATGATGCAGTTGGTGAAATAGATGTCATAAAAAACCAAATAAGAAGTGTGGAAACCCAAAATGCCCCAGTAGTGAACGAATTGAAATCTATTGATGTGCAATTGCAGCAATTAGAAGACCAAATTCAAAAAAGCAAAATTATTAATCCAGTAAACGGAACGGTTTTATCTAAATATTCCGAATCCAATGAGATTGTAGCTTTTGGAAAACCACTCTATAAGATTGCCGATTTATCGACCATGGAACTACGGGTTTATGTAAGCGAAACCCAATTGGCCAAAGTAAAGATAGGTGAAGCCGTAACCATCAAAATCGATGACCAAGATGCAATGAAAACGTATGACGGCAAAATTAGCTGGATAGCTTCGGAGGCAGAGTTTACCCCTAAAATCATTCAAACCAAAGAAGAACGGGTTACCCTAGTCTATGCAGTAAAGGTGCAGGTAAAAAATGATGGTAGTTTAAAAATTGGAATGCCAGCTGAAATGTGGCTACAAAGCCAAGAATAACCCTAAAACCCATAAATATGAAAACAATCATTTTTACAATTGCACTATCGGCTTTATTTGCCAGTTGCAAACAAAACACCCAAACCGTTTATTTAGCAGTGAACACTCAGGAAACAGCCGACCTAAAAACACAGCCAGGCGAAGCTTACACCTTATTGAAAAACAACTGTTACCTCTGCCACAATCCAAAAGCGGCATCGCACGACGATATTATAGCACCACCTTTTAAAGCGGTAAAAATGCACTACACCAATGTGTACGACAACAAAACCAACTTTGTAAACGCAATGGTGAACTGGGTGCAAAATCCCGAAGAGGAAAAAGCACTTATGCGAGGTGCTGTAAACCGATTTAAGGTAATGCCAAAAATGGATTTGCCCACTGAAGATTTAGAAAAAATAGCCACATACATTTATGATAACGATGTAGAAGAGCCCATTTGGATGGAAGAACATATGCAACAACAGCACGGCAACGGAAAAGGTATGGGAAAAGATAAAGGAAAAATGAACAAAAACTAAATATTTAAAATGAAAAAACTAGCATTAGTAACATTAACACTCGTCTCCCTATGGAGTTGTGGAACCGTAAAAAACAGCAATACGATGAACTTAAAAACCCTGCATACCGAAGAAAAAGCCGTACAAACACAACTTTTATTTAAACCTACAGATGAGAAAGTAATCTCGCTTCAAATTGAAAAAAACAGAAGTCTTGAAGAACACATTTCCAAAGTGCCAGCACTATTGATATGTGTGAGCGGTAAAGCCGTTTATTCTGATGAAAAAGGCACTAAAGAAATCTTACAAACGGGAGATTATGTCTTTATTGAAAACAATTTAAAACACCAAGTAGATGCACTAAAAAAGAGTCATTTCTTATTGATAAAATAAATGGGAATCGTTGTAAAGAACATATCAAAATCTTATGGTAAGGTAACGGCTTTGTCCAATATTTCATTGGATGTGAAACCGGGCGAACTCTATGGCTTAATCGGTCCCGATGGTGCAGGAAAAACTACCTTGTTCCGCATACTTACCACGCTGTTGATAGCAGATAATGGGCAAGCTACCATAGCAGGTTATGATGTGCTTAACGATTATAAATCCATTAGAAATAGTGTTGGATATATGCCTGGGCGTTTTTCACTTTATCAAGATTTGACCGTAGAGGAAAACCTGAATTTTTTCGCCACCATTTTTGGTACGACCATAGAAGAGAATTATGATTTAGTAAAGGACATCTATGTACAAATAGAACCTTTTAAAAATCGCAGGGCAGGTAAGCTATCTGGTGGAATGAAACAGAAACTTGCATTGAGTTGTGCTTTGATACACAAGCCAAAAGTGTTGTTTTTGGATGAGCCTACAACTGGTGTGGATCCAGTATCGAGAAAGGAATTTTGGGAAATGCTCAAACGTTTACAAAAAAAAGGAATTACGATCTTGGTATCTACACCTTATATGGATGAAGCCGCTTTATGTGACCGCATTGCATTAATTCAGGATGGTAACATTCTTGAAATAGATACACCGAATGCAATTGTTGGCCATTTCCCAAAACCGTTGTACAACATCAGTGCCCACAATATGTACAGCCTTATTGAGAGCTTAACAAATTATGAGCACACCTACAGTATTTATCCTTTTGGTGAGTTCGTACACTATACCGACAAGCATGACCCAATAGATAAAGCAAGTTTAATAACCTATTTGGAGCTTCAAGGACTTACAGATATTAAAATTGAAAAAGCCCAACCTACCATAGAAGACACTTTTATGGAATTAGCTAAATGATGAAAGATAATAACGTCATACAAGTAGAAAATCTATCCAAGATTTTTGGTGATTTTGCTGCGGTAAATAACATAAGTTTTCACGTTGAAGTAGGAGAAATATTTGGTTTTTTGGGAGCTAATGGAGCCGGCAAGACCACAGCAATGAAAATGCTCATCGGTATTTCATCGCCTACTTCCGGAAAGGCAACAGTTGCCGGATTTGACGTCTATAAAGAAGCCGAATCTATTAAGAAAAATATTGGCTATATGAGTCAAAAATTTGCCTTGTATGATGATTTGACGATAAAAGAGAACATCACATTTTTTGGTGGTATTTACGGATTGACCAAAAAACAAATAGAGCAAAAACGATGTGAACTGGTTGAAGAATTAGGGCTTCAAGAAGTTACGAACAGTCTTGTGGCTTCATTACCACTGGGGTGGAAGCAAAAGCTAGCCTTTTCTGTTTCTCTTTTGCACGACCCAAAAATTGTGTTTTTAGATGAACCCACCGGAGGTGTTGACCCCATTACCCGACGTCAATTTTGGGAAATGATATATAAAGCCGCACACAAAGGCACTACCATTTTTGTAACGACCCATTATATGGATGAAGCCGAATACTGCGACCGTGTTTCCATTATGGTCAATGGTAAAATTGAAGCTCTGGACACCCCAAAAAAACTAAAAGAGCATTATAAAGCTGACACAATGAACGATGTGTTTTTAAAACTGGCCAGAGGATGAAACGATTTGTAGGTTTTGTAAGAAAAGAGTTTTATCACATATTCCGTGATAAACGTTCCCTGTTTATATTATTCGGGATGCCCATAGCCCAAATATTATTGTTTGGTTTCGCCATTACCAATGAAATCAATAATGTAGATATTGCCATTCTAGACCAGGCCAATGATGTAACATCTAAAGAAATCATCAATAAAATAGCCGCTTCAAAACACTTTAGCATTGTTGATATTATTCAACAAGAGTCATCCATAGAATCCATATTCAAAAAAGGCAAAGTAAAAGCGGTAATTCAATTTGAAAATAACTTTGGAAATAACCTCATTAAAGATAAACAAGCCAACGTACAAGTACTTACAGATGCCACGGATCCAAATATGGCCAGTACCATAAATAATTACATTTCGTCAATACTTAAAAAGTATCAGCAAGAACTAAACAAGAATATCAACATAGACTACCAAATTGTCCCGCAAAGTAGGATGATATATAATGCAGAACTAAAGAGTGTTTATATGTTTGTTCCGGGTGTGATGACTGTTATTCTGATGTTGGTTTCTGCAATGATGACATCCATTTCCATAACCCGTGAAAAAGAACAAGGTACTATGGAAATATTATTGGTTTCCCCTTTAAAACCATTTCAGGTAATTATAGGTAAAGTGTTTCCATACATTTTTCTATCTGTTATCAACGCCGTAGTCATCGTCTTGTTGAGCATTTTTGTGTTTAATGTGCCTGTTAATGGCAGTTTGTTCCTACTAGGTGTTGAATGTGTGCTGTTTATCATCACATCATTGGCTTTGGGTATTTTAATTTCAACCATTTCGACAACACAGCAAACCGCTATGATGATTTCCTTAATGGGCTTAATGCTGCCGACCATATTACTATCCGGGTTTATTTTCCCTATTAGCAGTATGCCCTTACCGCTTCAGGTGATTAGCAATATTATACCCGCAAAATGG
Source organism: Flavobacteriaceae bacterium (assembly GCA_041392175.1). GTDB lineage: Bacteria > Bacteroidota > Bacteroidia > Flavobacteriales > Flavobacteriaceae > Halomarinibacterium. The sequence goes on from JAWKMP010000028.1 coordinate 18,462, forward strand.
TTTATCATTATCGTAAAGGGCATAATGTTAAAAGGTATTGGGGTTGGGTATATTTTTAAAGAAACTATAATTCTTGTTTTGATGACATTATTGTTCATTATTATAAGTGTGAAAAAATATAAAATCAGATTAGAGTAAGATGAATATTGTACTTTATATCATACGAAAGGAGTTTAAGCAAATCTTTCGAAATAAAGGGATGCTCCCTATCATTTTTATTTTACCAGTACTGCAATTGGTTATTTTATCCAATGCAGCTACCTACTTAATAAAAAATATACAATTTGGATATGTTGATGCTGATAACAGTAGCATCTCAAGAGGGTTGATAGAGCAGTTTGAAGCTTCGACATATTTCAATGTTTCAGAAAGATTTTCTTCAGAAAAGGAAGCTTCACAAGCAATGCAGGAAGGTACAATAGATGCCTACTTAAATATTCCCGTGCATTTTGAAAGGGATTTACAAAAAGACAAAACAAATGCAATAGGTGTGTTTATTGATGCCATAGATGGTTCGGCAGCGGGAGTAATCAATGTTTACATAACCCAAATCATACAGGGTTACAACAAAAATATTGCGATGGATTTGATACAGATTTCAGATACTGTACAACAACCAAATAGTATCGATAGCATTCCTTTATTCTGGTACAACCAGACCTTGAACTACAAAACATTTATGGTGCCAGGTATTTTGGTTTTGCTTGTTACAATGATTACCCTGTTTTTATCTGGAATGAACATTGTTAGGGAAAAAGAAATAGGCACCTTGGAACAAATCAATGTAACACCTATAAAAAAGCATCATTTTATAATCGGGAAGTTATTCCCATTTTGGGTGTTGGGTATGGGTTTATTGACCATAGGCTTACTACTTGCCAAAGTTATCTTTAATACGCCTATGCTTGGAAATTTAGGACTACTTTATGTCTATACCTCGGTTTATATATTAGTGATTTTGGGAATGGGATTGTTCATCTCAAACTTCACCGACACACAGCAGCAAGCTATGTTTATTGCGTGGTTTTTTATAGTGATTTTTATTTTGATGAGCGGACTGTTTACGCCTATTGAAAGTATGCCAAAATGGGCACAAATACTTACGGAGTTTAATCCTATCAAATATTTTGTGGAAATCATCAGAATGGTAATGCTCAAAGGCTCTGGGTTTACCGACATTTTCCCATTGGCCATAAAAACATTGGCCTATGCGATTGTAATGAACGGTTTGGCAGTTTGGAGTTATAAAAAAACCACCTAAAAATGAATTGGAATAACAGACATAAAAACAACAAATTGGTCACCAATGAATCCCTATTTATAAGAGGTCCTTTATCTCGTTTAAGGGAATTAGGATTTGCATTTAAAGTATTCTTCAATTTTATAGGGCTTTTAGGGTTATACATTTTGTTAGTTTTTGTGTTACGGTGTTTGGTTTACCTCGTTTTTCAAATGAATCCGAACATTATCCAAATGCTGAAAAAACAGGAGCTGAACTTTCCAAAATGGGGTTTACCGTAATGACGGATGGTGTCGAATTGATTACAGACCTTTATTTTCTGGGTAAGACTATAGCTATAAAACAAAGAGTATTGATGTTATCGGTTATTGTATTTATGCTGGGATTGTTTTGTACAATATTACTGACTATAACTTCTTTAAAATTGCTATAATAATCATAGTTTACCTTTAGCATCTTCGGGGATGCCATTATTAAAACGAGGTGCTATTTGTGCGACCATTTCAGGATATTTGATTGTAATTGGGACATTTTGTTGGCGTAAAGATTTTCAGTACAATCTACTGAACTGATACACTTGGGTTAACAATTCTTCAATTACCTCAACATCTTCAAAAGCATCATTGTCCGGACTGCTTATCTTTATTTTAATAGGCAATGAACTCCCTTCCCTTGCCCTGTATCCCAACCCCATGCAAGATCGTTTTTCCCTCAAGATCCCACAGGAAAGTACGCAGGTGGCGATCACGGTATACAACTCCCTTAGGCAAGAACTTCCCATCGTGCAGCAACAGGACGGGACCCTCATCACGGTAGCATTGAATGCCCCTCCCGGCATGTACCTGGTGCACGTAACCCTCGATGGAACCACTTCAATACATAAGGTAATTAGGCAATAGGAAGTATTCATCGAAAGAAGAAGGACCGTTGACTACGGTCCTTTTTTATAGGTAGGATACAAGTAGGCAATTCCGTAGATACTTAATGGATACTCCGTATATGCTCCGTATATACTCCTATTCTTAGGGCAGGTTATAGCGTGGTTATACCATGGTTATAGCATGGCTGCAACGTACTTATAGCATGAATGAGTGGGATTTAAGTATCTGACTGTCAGATGACACGATTACCTAAAGCACAAAAATGTTGCCAAAGTGCAGTTGCGGTACCATGGGAGGCTTAAAAATTACTTCCCGATGCAATATGTAATTATCCTTGATTTTACTATAGTTACAGCATTTGGGCAACAAATAGGATACAAAAAATGCATAAAAAGAGTAAAACAAGAGCAATCATTAATAAATTCACTTACTAATATAGCATAAAAAAACCGCTCGATTTGAGCGGTTTTCAAATAAAAGCACCAAGCTATTAATTGGCTATCCCAGAGCCTAAATAAGTACTGTTTGATACTTGGCTACCATCGGCAGTTATAAATGCCATAAATAGCTCTACAGTATCTCCTGCGTAGGTTGTTGGTATTGCAACAATTTGAGTTCCTACTGTTCTGTCTGCTCCATCTGTTAAAGAAATAGATTCTTTCTTTGATGGATTGTAAACCAATAACATTGCTTTATCAGTAGCGTTGGCGTTACCTTCAGCAGAGTTATCATCCCAGTTAAAAGTTACCTCTCCAGGTGTTGCAAGATCTGTAGAAGGGTTCAAAGCAGCTGATAAACCGCCTCTACTTACTAATGCGGTTGCATAATCCACCTCAAAGTCTGGTTCGACTCCTGTGATGGCATTATTCAACACATAAGACATCGCAGCATTAAATGCTGTTTTCTTCACTGCTAAAAACTTATATCCTTTTTGGATGAATGGTTTTACAGCCTGAATAAATTCTAAAGTCACAGTAAACTTGGTTCTTTGGTTTACCTGACCTACTGTTCTTGGATTGGCTACACTTGAAGGTTTAATTCTGATGTAGTCAATACCTTTCCAGCTTCCACCGATAATGTTTCCAACCTTACCGGAAAGCCCTCCTAAAATTCCTTGAGCAATTTTACCCATAACATAAATAATTTAAATGAAACTTACTTTTCTTCGGACTTGGTACGGACTTGACACGAAGTTGTACCTTCCGTTGAAATATATGGCAACTTTTATGCTATTCGTTAGATATGGATTTTGTTGCTTTAGATTGCTTCCTTTTGCATCAGAAATAAAAAAATGAATATTTTTTTTACAAAGAAAAAGAGAAAAAAGAAAGCCGTTTCTTTGATGGCGTTGACATACTGTCAAGTTTTTT
>JAWKMP010000029.1:0-19785 GCA_041392175.1 Flavobacteriaceae bacterium
TAAAAACAAAAGCAAGGGCCTCGTTATTAAACTTGCTGTCTATGAGCACATCACCTCTCTCTGAAATGTATTTTTTGAAAGCAATTTCGTTTAGGTTATGATCCAATATCTGGATACCATATTCGGCTTCCCCTTTTTTTAAATTATCAATTAGGTAAAAGAAATAATAGCCTGTGACATTTTTTTCCTTGTCAAGGATGGCTCCAGAGTTTCTTAATTTGAATTCGGTAATGCTCTCCAGTTTTTTGGATTGGCCATATGAGGCCGCAAAAACCAAAAAGACCATTAATACTAAATAGTGTTTTTTCATTACGTGGATTGTTTAAGGTTTAATTATTTACGGTTTAATTTTTAGAGTTTAACGCTTCGAAAAAGTTGAAAACTGCATTGTATTCTTCTTTGGAGTTGAATTGTTCTTTATGTTCCAAACAAAACCAATAGCCTAATTTGCGAATATTTTTTGGCTCTAGATGAGCGATAAAAGTTCTTATTTTGTTTAATTGCTCCTCATCTGAAAAGGGGCTTATGGGAGGGATGTATCTTCCTACGGAATGGTCTTTTTTTAATTCATAAAGTTTCTTCAATACAACTGATGTGTTGCTGTAGAAAAGGGAAGCAGGGATTTTTTCTTCTTCAAAACTGGTCAACAAATAATATAGCGCTATATCCAATTCGTTAAATGCAATAGCACCTTCAATAGTTTTGGCCAATCCTATTTCCTTTAGGCTGCCCACAAAATTTTTGCGAATGGAATTGTCGTTTCCAGGAATTTTTCCAGATAAGATCTTCACCCTTTTTGGAATTGCGGGATGGGTTTTGGTAGAATCCTTATCAAAAGCATAGTCGTTTGAAGCTTCGTCAATATCAAAAAGAGAACCGGTTTCTTTTACTAGCCATGCGTCTTTAAATGGGTACCCTTGAGTGGTGAGGTGTTTTTTTAGTAACACCTCTTTATTGAGAATGGCTTCTTCTTCAAAATCTAGTTTGCTTAAGACCTGTTTGGCTGCTGCTTTGTTATATTGGGTGTTTAAAAAGTAGATTAATCCCAAGGAATCTGCTTCAATTTCCTGAGACCTTGATTTTTTCCTCAACGAATAATTAATATCCTTCAATAAATCCAGAGCTTTGGAAAATCTTCCTTCGTTTTCCTTTGCAATAGCATCAATCTTACTTTTTGTTTCCTTGGATTCATAAGAATTGAAAAACTCCTCCAGGGATACATCGCTATGCTTTAAGTGGAAATGGGCAATTTCATGGCAAATAATGAAGGCAAGCTCATCATCATTTTCTACCAAAGAGAACAATCCAGAGTTGATGATAAAAATCCCATTGCCCAAAGAAGCAGCATTGGGAACAGGAGATCGCTTGATGAAAAATTGGAAGCCACTTCCATCAATTTCAGGATTTTTTTGGTAGATAGGTAAAGCAATCTGCCGAAGATAATAATGTAAGGAATCGTTGAAGATATAGTCCCCACTTTTAATTTCCTTAATTATTTCTTCTTTTTTTTCCTCCCAAATTTCAGATTGTTGCTTTTTATAATTGCCTTGGTAGGTGTCAATTTTATGTTGAATAATTTTATCAATGGAAGCATAAAATTGTTCGGGCGAAGAAGGATAAAAATCACTAGTTTCTACTTGCGCAAAAATGGGGAAAGTAATAAAAAAGGTAAATAATAATCGCATAAAAGTCTTTCCCGAACACGAGAGCTTTTACAATAGTAGCTATATTTAGATTAAAAACAGGCCTATGCTTCCATAAATTCCTCAATGGGTGTACAGGTACAAATCAAGTTGCGATCCCCGTAAGCATCGTCCACACGACGCACAGAGGGCCAAAATTTATTTTCGGTAAGGTAATCCAAAGGAAATGCCGCTTGCTGTCTTGTATAGGGAAATTCCCAAGTATCTGTCGTAATCATCGCCAAGGTATGTGGGGCATTTTTTAAGGGGTTGTTTGCCTCATCCGGGTGTGCGGCATCAATCTCTTTTTTGATGGCAATCATGGCATCACAAAAACGGTCCAGTTCTTCTTTGCTTTCACTTTCGGTGGGTTCTACCATGAGGGTCCCTGCCACGGGGAAAGAAACAGTAGGGGCATGAAATCCATAATCCATCAAGCGTTTGGCAATATCGGTTACCTCAATGCCATGCTCTTTGAAAGGACGGCAATCCAAAATCATTTCGTGGGCTGCACGACCCTTTTCACCGGTATAGAGTGTTTGGAAATGACCTTTGAGGCGTTCCTTCATATAGTTGGCATTTAAAATAGCATACTGGGTCGATTCCTTCAAGCCTTTTTGGCCCAGCATGCAGATATATCCATAGGAGATCAAACATGCCAAGGCACTGCCCCAAGGCGCTGCTGAAATAGCAGTAATGGCTTTATCACCCCCTGTTTTAATGATGGGGTTGGTGGGTAAAAATGGAACCAACTGTTTGGCTACACAAATAGGCCCTACGCCAGGCCCTCCGCCTCCATGAGGAATGGCAAAGGTTTTGTGCAAGTTGAGGTGGCAAACATCGGCGCCAATGGCACCGGGATTGGTCAATGCCACTTGGGCATTCATATTGGCCCCGTCCATATAAACTTGCCCTCCATTTTCATGAATGATACTGGTAATTTCCTTAATGGCACTTTCATATACCCCGTGGGTAGAGGGATACGTAACCATTAAACACGAAAGGTTGTCCTTGTGCATTTCTGCTTTTTCGCGAAGGTCTTCTACATCAATGTTACCATCTTCGGTGGCTTTGGTCACCACTACTTGCATTCCAGCCATCACAGCACTGGCAGGGTTGGTGCCGTGTGCCGAAGAAGGAATCAAGCAAATAGTACGATGGTGGTCCCCCCGTGATTCGTGATAGGCCCTAATCACCATGAGCCCAGCATATTCCCCTTGTGCTCCCGAATTGGGCTGAAGCGAGGTACCGGCAAATCCTGTAATTTCGGTGAGCTGATTTTCTAGGTTTCGGAGCATGATTTGGTATCCTTCTGCTTGGTAGAGCGGCACAAAGGGGTGGATATTTCCCCAGTTAGGGTCACTTAAGGGAAGCATTTCGGCAGCGGCATTCAACTTCATGGTACAAGAACCCAAGGAGATCATGGAATGATTCAATGCCAAATCCTTTCGTTCCAATTTTTTGATATAGCGCATCAATTCGGTTTCGCTATGGTAGCGGTTAAACACCTCTTGTTGCATGAAATCGGTTTTTCTGGCCACTTCTTTAGGAATGGCGTTCCCCTCAGTAATTTCAGTAAGTACTATAGGGTCAATTCCTTTCAATTCGCTGAACACAGATAGGATGTTGTTCAAATCCTTTACGTTGATGGTTTCGTTAATGGAAATAGAAACCAGTTTTTCTTCGGGATAGTAAAAATTGATGTTCTTTTGTTCCGAAATGGCTTTTACCCTGGCCGCATCGGCCTTCACGGCAACTGTGTCAAAAAACATGTCATTCACCTGCTCGAAGCCCATTTTTTTCAACCCTTCCGAAAGCGCAACCGTAGCATGGTGGACTTTACGGGCAATGTGTTTGAGACCTTCAGGGCCATGGTACACGGCATACATTCCAGCCATCACGGCAAGGAGTACCTGTGCTGTACAAATATTGGAAGTAGCTTTATCGCGCTTAATGTGCTGTTCACGGGTTTGTAGGGCCATTCGCAGGGCGCGATTGCCATTGGTATCTTTTGTTACCCCAATGATTCTTCCCGGAATGTGCCTTTTATATTCTTCTTTTGTGGCAAAATACGCTGCATGGGGGCCTCCATAGCCTAGGGGAATCCCAAAGCGTTGGGTAGTACCCACAACCACATCTGCCCCAAAATTTCCGGGAGATTCTAGCATCACCAAACTTAGGATATCGGCAGCAAAGGCCACTTTTATATTGGCGGCTTGGGCTTCTTTCACAAAATCCTTGAAATTATAAACGGTACCGCTTTTACCCGGATACTGTACGATGGCTCCAAAAAAGTCGGAGGAGAAGGAAAAATTTTCATGATTGCCCACCACAATTTCAATTCCCAATGGGGTGGAACGGGTGTGCAACAGGGAAAGGGTTTGTGGTAGGATTTCTTCGGAAACAAAAAATTTGTTCACTTCGTTTTTCTTTTGGTCCCTGTCCCGAAGGGCAAAAAGCAATGTCATGGCTTCGGCAGCTGCCGTGGCTTCGTCCAAAAGGGAAGCATTGGCAATTTCCATTCCTGTTAAGTCAATCACCATGGTTTGGAAGTTCAACAAAGCTTCCAAGCGACCTTGGGCAATCTCTGCCTGATAGGGTGTATAAGCTGTATACCAACCTGGATTTTCCAAAATATTTCGTTGAATAACGGCGGGGGTATAGGCTTGGTGATAGCCTAAGCCCATATAACTTTTGAATACCAAGTTTTTGGAGGCAAGATCATTGATGTGTTCCAAAAACTCTTGCTCACTCAAAGCTGGAGACAGTTCCAGGTCTTTCTTCAGCCGGATATCGTTTGGGATGGTTTCGGCGATAAGTTGTTCCATGCTGTCAACCCCAATGGTAGAGAGCATTTCTGGAAGGTCACTTGTTCTGGGACCAATGTGTCGTAAAGCAAAAGAATCGGTATTCATGAAGTGATGATTAAATTTTGGTAAAATTACAATTTTAAAGTGTTTCAAAAAGGGTTTTGCCATTTGTAAAGCCAGATTTTTTTAACCAAAAAAAGGACTTACTAACACTTTGTCTATTTTTGTTTTCATGAAGATATTAAAAAGTATTTTCAGTTTTTATATTGAAAGTAGTATTCATGTTGCATTGGCCGTTACGGCATTTACTTTGGTGAGTTTTATAGAATTGGGAATTTCAATAGATACTGTTCTTTTGATTTTTGTTTTTTTAGGAACCATTACAGGGTACAATTTTATAAAATATGCTGGTATTGCAGGGCTTCATCACAGACGATTGACCCAACATTTAAAAAAAATACAAGTGTTTTCCTTGGGTTGTTTTTTAGGGCTTGTTTACACTTTTTTTTGGGTTCCGTGGGTTGTTTGGCAAATTACTTTTTTGTTGGGGCTCCTTACTCTTTTGTATGCAGTTCCCTTTCTTCATCACAAAAACCTTCGAAGTTTTCATGGGCTAAAGATTTTTCCAGTGGCCTTGGTATGGGCAGGAGTAAGTGTATGGCTACCATGGGCGTTGGGAAATATAGGTTTTACATGGGATGTTGTGATTGTGTTTGTACAGCGTATGCTTTGGGTATTGGCGCTCATCATTCCCTTCGAAATTCGAGACTTGGTTCACGATGACCCAGCTTTGGGTACCTTGCCCCAGCAATTGGGAGTAAGGAAAACGAAACAAGCGGGGTGGCTTTTTTTGGGTATTATTTTGATTCTAGAAGGCTTTTTGGATGAAGTAATTCCTTGGTTTTCCCTGTGCAAGTTCTTTTTTTTGGTACTTACCGCAATCTTTATAGCGTTTAGCGAAAAAAATCAAAAGAACTATTATGCTGCTTTTTGGGTAGAGGCCACCCCTATTTTTTATGTTGTTCTGGTGGTTGCCTTCGAAGGCTATTTTTCTATTTCCTGACGCAGTTTCTCCTTCATTATCTTTTTACTGGAGGGGGAAAGGGTCTTTAGCCTGGCTTTCTGAACGTTTTTAGTAAGCCGTTGGTTATTGGCTGTATATTTTCTACAAAAGTCGCAATACAACAAGTGGATATTCAGCTTAATTTTTTCCCATAGGGAAGCTTCCTTGTATTGCGATTTATCGCAAATATGGTTGGATTCATCACAAGTAATCTTAAACTTCATTTGGCAAACCAATTTGTTTCAAGGCAATCTGCCAGTGCTTTTCTGGCACGGTGTATCATTACCCAGAGGTTAGACGGCGTGATATGATATTCATTACAGATGGTTTCGGTATCTACACCATCGATGGTTTTCAATTTAAAAATCTCGGCTTGTTTTTCATTAATGGAATCCAAGCAGCGTAGGATGGCCAGTCCTAATTCTTCGTTTTCGAGGGTTTCCTGGGCATTTTTATCGGCCAAATCTTCCACACGCTCTTCAAGCCAATCGCCCTCCATATCCGGATCATTAGAATTAATACGAACCTCTGCTTTTCCTTTGGCGCTATTTATTTTTCTATAATGATCGATAATTTTTCTTTTTAAAATGGCAATAAGCCAGGTTCGCTCACTGGCCTCTCCCTTGAAATTATCTTTCGATTTCAAACCTGCCAAGAACGTTTCAGAAATGATATCCTGCGCTACCTCATGATCGTTTACCCGAACAATGGTGTAGTTGTATAGATAATCCGAATACTTATCAACCCAGTTTTCAGGATATAATTGTTCTTGAGCCATAGCAATTATTTATTGGCAGTTTCCAAAAATAGGAAAGATTTTCTGAAACGTAAGCTACTTCGAGGCAATCAACCCCGCTCTTTTAAGCAATGCCTCCGGATTGGGTTCTTGTCCACGAAATTTAATGTACAACTCCATGGGATCTTGCGTTCCCCCTTGCGAAAGCACAAATTCTTTAAACTTATGGGCTACTTTTTTGTTGAAAATGCCTTCTTGTTTAAAATACTCAAATGCATCGGCATCCAGTACTTCGGCCCATTTGTAGCTATAATATCCTGCCGAGTAGCCTCCTTGGAAAATATGTGAAAAGGAAGTACTCATGCAGGTTTCGGGTGTTTCGGGATACAGCTGGGTGCTTTCAAAGGCACTTTCTTCAAATTCTTTCACCGAAGTGATTTTAGAAGGATCGCCATCATGCCAAGCCATATCCAATAATCCAAAGCTCAATTGCCGAAGGGTCTGCATCCCCTCATGAAACTTTGCCGATTCCTTTATTTTTTCAACATAGTCCATTGGTATCATTTCCGCAGTTTCATAATGTTTGGCAAAAAGTTCCAGCGATTCTTTTTCATAGCACCAATTTTCCAGTACTTGACTGGGCAATTCCACAAAGTCCCAGTATACGCTGGTTCCGGAAAGTCCAGGATAGGTCGTGTTGGCCAACATGCCATGCAAGGCGTGGCCAAATTCGTGAAATAGGGTGGTCACTTCATTAAAGGTAAGCAGAGAGGGTTTGGTGGGCGTGGGTTTGGTAAAATTGCACACAATAGACACATGGGGGCGTTCGTTTTTGCCGTCTTTTATTTGTTGGGGTTTAAAGCTGGTCATCCAGGCACCGCCTCGCTTTCCAGGCCGGGGGTGGAAGTCGGCGTAAAAAATAGCAACCAGTTCCCCATCGTCTTCCACTACTTGGTAGGTATGCACATCGGGGTGGTATTTGTCGATATCCTGTACTTCATTAAAATGCAACCCATAGAGCTTTTGGGCCACCATAAAAACTCCTTGAATTACTTTTTGCAAAGGGAAGTATGGTTTTAATTTTTCATCGTCCAGTTGAAAACGTTCCTGTTTCAACTTTTCTGCATAGTAGGCACCGTCCCACTTTTCCAAACGGTCAATACCATCCCTTTTTTTGGCATAATGTTCCAATTCTTCAAATTCGGTTATGGCTGCAGGTTTTGCTTTTTCGAGCAATTCGTTTAAAAAGGAAATAACTTTTTGGGGTGTTTCGGCCATGCGTTCTTCCAATACAAAATGGGCATGGGAAGCATACCCCAACAGTTGTGCCCTTTGATAGCGAAGCTGTGCAATCTTTAAAACAAGCTCTTCGTTGTTGTTGGTATTATTTTGAAACCCTTTGGCCCCAAAAGCGAGGGACATTTTTTTTCGGAGCTCCCTATTTTCAGCATATTTCATAAAGGGAATGTAACTTGGGTAATCCAATGTAAATATCCAGCCTTTCTTCCCTTTTTCCAAGGCCATGTGTGCGGCGGCTTCCTTAGTGCTTTCGGGCAATCCTGCCAGATCTTCCTCATTTACTAAGTGCATTTCATAGGCATTGGTCTCGGCAAGGACGTGTTCCCCAAAGGTCAAAGAAAGTTTGGACAATTGGGTGTCAATACCGCGGAGGATAGCTTTTTTTTCTTCGGAAAGATTTGCGCCATTTCGGGCAAACCCTTTGTATTGTTTTTCCAGCAACATTTGCTCTTCAGGGGTCAGGGATAAGGTTTCTTTTTGTTCAAAAACCTTTTTTACCCGTTCAAAAAGGGGTTGATTGAGAAGTAAATCGTTTTTGAATTCAGAAAGTAATGGCGAAATTTCTTGGGCTATTTGTTGAATCTCGTCGTTGGTTTCGGCACTGTTCAGATTAAAGAAAATGCTAGTGACCCTGTCCAATTGCCCACCGGTTCTTTCTAGTGCTTCAACGGTATTTTGAAATGAAGGTTTTTCTGAATTCTGCGTGATGGCGTCAATTTCTTCTTTGGTTTTTTTAATCAATTCCTTGACGGCAGGGAGGAAATGCTCGTTTTTGATTTTGGAAAAAGGAGCGGTATCAAAAGGGCTTACTAAAGGATTCATGAATATATATAATGCGTTTGAAGGCGATGTGAAATAGGTGATTATTCTTTTGTACGAACAGATTTAGCACCTTCTTCAACTTTTAGTTTAAGGCCCTCTTTATAAGCGATAATTTTATCGAGGACACAGTTGTCACTTGAGCCAATGATTTGGGCGGCAAGTATCCCCGCATTTTTGGCACCATTGAGTGCCACAGTAGCTACGGGAACCCCTCCGGGCATTTGAAGGATGGATAATACTGAATCCCACCCATCGATGGAATTACTGGATTTTACGGGAACCCCAATCACGGGTAAGGGCGATAGCGAAGCCACCATCCCAGGAAGGTGAGCTGCACCACCAGCACCGGCGATAATAACCGAAATGCCGCGGGTGTGGGCATTTTTACCATAATCGAATAATTTATCGGGAGTGCGATGGGCCGATACAATATCTACTTCTACTTCAATATCGAATCCCTTCAAAATATCAATGGCTTCCTGCATCACAGGCAGGTCGCTTGTGCTTCCCATAATGATTCCTACTTTGCTCATAGTTATTTGCTTATCACCTTGATGGTATTTTTAACTTCTTCGGCTATTTTCCTTGCCTTTGCGATGTCTTTGTCAACAATGGTTACATGTCCCATTTTCCGAAACGGCCGAGTTTCTTTTTTTCCATAAATATGGGGGGTTACCCCTTCCATGGCCATAATTTTTGCAATGTTTTCATACACGACTTGTCCGGTAAATCCTTCGGCTCCCACCAAATTTACCATAATTCCACCAACTTTGCTATCGGTTTTTCCCAAGGGCAAATCTAAAATAGCCCTTAAATGTTGTTCAAACTGATTGGTGTAACTCGCCTCAATGCTGTAATGCCCACTGTTGTGTGGCCTAGGGGCTACTTCGTTTACCAAGATTTCATCGGCTTCGGTCTGAAACATTTCTACCGCCAATAATCCTACATGCTCAAATGCTTTGGAAACTTTTTCAGCTACCGCACGGGCTTTTTTCGCCACTTCTTCATCAATACGGGCCGGGCAAATGACATATTCTACTTGGTTGGCAATAGGGTGAAACTCCATTTCTACCACGGGATAGGTAGTTACATCACCCGAGGGGTTTCGGGCCACGATTACGGCCAATTCATTCTTAAACGGAATAAGCTCTTCGGCAACACAGGCACCCTCCGGAAGCGAGGCAAGATCTTCTGCACCCCGAATGATGGAGACCCCTTTGCCATCATATCCACCTGTACAACTTTTCCAAACAAACGGATAGTGCAATTCGTATCTTGTGAGTGCTTCTTTTAATTGAAATATATCCTGAAACACCTTAAAGGGTGAAGTGGGTATTTGATGGTTTTGGTAGAATTCCTTTTGAATGCCTTTATCTTGAATGTTCCTAAGGGTTTTGGCAGAAGGGTAGACTTTTTTTCCTTCGGCTTCCAACTGTTCCAGCGCTTCAATATTTACGCCTTCAATTTCGAAGGTGAGCAGATCTACTTTTTTTCCAAAGGTATATACCGTATCATAATCCATTAAATCCCCCTGCTCAAAAACATCGCAGGCAATACGGCAGGGTGCTTCGTCACTGGGGTCGAGGACATGGGTTTTAATATCAAATTTGCGGGTTTCGTAGAGCAGCATTTTTCCCAATTGGCCGCCGCCTAAAATACCTAGGGTAAAACGAGAGGAAAAATAATTTACCATAAGGCAAAGGTACAATTATTGGAATTGAAAATGAACTCGAAATTAAAATTGAATTTTCTGTCTTATTTTCAACCGGATAAAGTCAATTCAGTTTAGCGCTTACGTCAAAAAAAAGTATCTTTGCACCCTCATTATGTGGAAATTTTTACAATCACTATTCAAGCAGAAACCCAAAAAGATGAAAAACATCGTTTTATTTGGCCCTCCCGGTGCGGGCAAAGGAACCCAGGCAGATATATTAAAGCAAAAATACAAATGGGTGCATATCTCGACAGGGGATGTGTTCCGTTACAATATCAAAAATGAAACCCCTCTGGGTACTTTGGCAAAATCGTATATGGACAAAGGCCATTTGGTACCCGATCAAGTGACTATTGATATGTTGAATGCCGAGGTAGAAAAGAACCCCAAGGCCAACGGTTTTATTTTTGACGGTTTCCCAAGGACCGAAGCACAAGCAGAGGCGTTAGCGGTATTGATGGAGGAAAAAAAGAGCCAGATCAATGCCATGGTGGCCTTGGAAGTGGACGATGAAATCTTGGTGGCCCGCTTATTGGAGCGTGGAAAGGTGAGTGGTCGTGCCGATGATGCCAATGAGGCGGTGATACGGGAACGAATAGCCGAATACTATAGAAAAACCGACATCCTGAAAGAATTCTATCAAAAACAAAACAAGTATTTTGGGGTAGATGGCGTAGGAAGTATTGAGGAAATTACAGCACGGTTAAGTGCGGTAATTGATAAATTATAGGAAATGACCGAAGGGACTTTTGTTGATTACGTAAAGATTCATGTGTCATCTGGTAACGGAGGTCCTGGTAGTAGGCACCTTCGGAGGGAAAAATACATCCCGAAAGGAGGCCCGGATGGAGGTGATGGGGGCCGCGGTGGGCACATTGTTCTGAAAGCCAACAAAAACCTTTGGACGTTGTACCATTTAAAATTCAAACGGCACTTTTCTGCCGAAAATGGACAATCGGGCGGAAAGCAAACCAGTACCGGTGCCGATGGCGCCGACGTCTACATTGAAGTGCCTTTGGGGACCGTTATCAAAAACACCGATACCAATGAAACCCTCAAGGAAATGACCGAAGATGGCGAACAGTTTATTGTGGCCAGAGGAGGAAAAGGGGGATTGGGTAATGCCCATTTTAAAACCAGTACTAACCAGACACCGCGCTATGCGCAACCGGGGCTAGAGGGAGAAGAACTCAACATCATCCTCGAAATGAAAGTCTTGGCCGATGTAGGGCTGGTTGGATTTCCCAATGCGGGTAAATCAACCTTACTTTCGGTGGTAACGGCAGCAAAACCCAAAATAGCCGATTATGAGTTTACCACCTTAAAGCCCAATTTGGGAATAGTGACCCATCGCGATTTCCAAACCTTTGTGATGGCAGATATCCCGGGGATTATTGAAGGTGCTGCCGAAGGCAAAGGATTGGGGCATTACTTTTTACGGCATATTGAACGTAATTCTACCCTTTTATTTTTAATCCCGGCCGATGGAAAGGATATTCGGGAGCAATACGATATTCTATTGGACGAACTGCGGCGATACAATCCAGAATTGCTCGATAAGGAACGCCTTATTGCTATCTCCAAAAGCGATATGCTGGATGCCGAGTTAAAAGCTGAAATGAAAACCGAATTGGATAAACAATTCAAGGGGATTCCCTATTTATTTATCTCTTCCGTGGCGCAGCAAGGTTTACAGGAATTAAAGGATAAGCTTTGGGAGATGTTGAATAGCAATGGAGAAACACTTGTTAAAGAACCGTAAAAGGAGTTCCTTTCTTGGTTAACTTTCAATATCTTTAGCTAAAAATTGCTAAAAATGAAACACCTGTTTTTTCTTTTAATTCCATTCATGATTTCTTGTGGGAGTGCCGTTGTAGCCGATTATGAAAAGGAGACCGATTTTTCCCAATACACATCCTATAATTTTTTTCCTTCCATCGAATCTGGACTTAACGAACTGGATGACAACCGCATTATGAATGTTATCGATAGCCTTATGCCGCTAAAGAACTTTCAAAAATCTGAAACGCCACAACTATTGCTCAATTTTTACGCAAAAGAAGTGCTTACCCACTCCCGAAATACCTTGGGCATAGGAATTGGCAGCGGCGGAGGCAATGTGGGCATAGGGGTGAGTGGTGGTATTCCCATAGGGGGAAGGGAAGTGGAACAGCAGTTTACACTTGATATAATCGATGCTCAAAACGATGCCCTGCTATGGCAAGGGGTACTAGAAACGCGCTATAAAGAGAAGGCCAGCCCAGAACAAAAAGAAGCACATTATTTTTCAATCATTGAAAAAATATTGAGGAAATTTCCACCCGAAAAATAACCTTTTTTGGTTGCACTAGAACCAAAAAGAACATAATTACGTTTATCTTTTTATATTTGAATCCCAAATGGTCCCAATGAGAAAATGGTTTATTTTGTTTTTGTTTCCAGTGGTGTTGATGGGTCAAACCTCTTTTCAGCAGGCGGAAGCATTTTTCAAGAAAGAGCAATTTGAAAAGGCGAAGCCCCTTTTTCTTCAGCACCTAAAAAATCATCCCAACGATGCCAAAACAATAGAATACCTAGGTGATATCGCAGGTTATGCCAAAGACTGGGATACCGCCATTGGGTATTACGAAACACTTGTGGAAAAGGACGAATCCAATGCCAATTACCACTTTAAGTACGGAGGTTCTTTGGGAATGAAAGCGCTTGAAATAAGTAGGATACGAGCGTTGGGCTATGTGGGCGATATCAAGGATCATTTCGAAAAAGCCGCCAAGCTGGATCCCAACCACATTGAGGTACGATGGGCGTTGGTGGAATACTACATCCAACTTCCTGGAATCATTGGGGGCAGTGAGCGGAAAGCCATCAAATATGCCAATGAGCTAAGCGAGATTTCGCCCGTTGACGGCTTTTTGGCCAATGGATATATTGCCGAATATTCCAACCGTCCCAAAGATGCCGAAAAATTTTACCAACAGGCCATTCAAGTAGGGGGATCACCGCTTACGTATGAGAAACTGGCAACCCTCTATGAGAACAACAATCAGCCCAAAGAAGCTATTGAAACTGCTTCAAAATCGTTACAGATTCACCAGCGAAACCAATTGAACTATCAAATTGGGAAGATTGCCGCGCAATACAACCTCGATGCCGAATTAGGGATCAACTGCCTTCAGGCCTATATCAAAAACCATTCGGCAAAAGATGGCGTTCCCAAAGATTGGGCCTATTACCGCTTGGCACAGATTTACAAAAATTTGGGGCAGAAAAAAACGGCAATGCAATGGATTGAAAAAGCCCTTTCCTCTCGTCCCGATTTTGAAGAAGCCCAGAAAGAAAAACAACTCATCGAAGCATTATAATACCTAATTCCTCTTTCAAGAGGCATTAGGTTTGTTATCTTTACCCAACTTTTACATTGACATTTATGCGAGTACATTTTATTGCCATTGGCGGAAGTGCCATGCACAATCTAGCCTTGGCATTGCATGAAAAAGGCGACGCGGTTACAGGAAGTGATGATGAAATTTTTGAACCTTCCAAAAGTCGTTTGGCAGCCAAAGGACTAATGCCAGCAGCGTTTGGATGGTTTCCCGAAAAAATTACTTCAGAAATGGACGCGGTTATTTTGGGAATGCATGCTAAAGCCGATAACCCCGAGTTGTTAAAAGCCAAGGAGCTTCAGCTAAAAATATACAGTTACCCCGAATTTCTCTACGAACAGTCCAAAAACAAAACCCGGGTGGTCATAGGGGGCTCCCATGGAAAAACAACCATTACTTCCATGATTTTACATGTAATGCATTACCACAACAAGGAGGTGGATTACATGGTAGGGGCACAGTTGGAAGGGTTCAACACTATGGTGCACCTCACCCAGGAGAATGATTTTATGGTGCTGGAAGGCGATGAGTACCTCTCTTCTCCCATCGATCGGCGGCCTAAATTCCACCTTTATAAGCCTAATATTGCCCTCTTGAGCGGTATTGCATGGGACCATATTAATGTATTTCCCACCTTCGAAAACTATGTAGAGCAGTTTGCCATTTTTCTAAATGAAATTACGGAAGGGGGTGCCATTATTTATAACGAAGAAGACCCTGAGGTTAAAAAACTCGTTGAGGCTTCTACCAATACCATCAAAAAATATCCCTATCAAACTCCCAGTTATACCGTGGAGAATGGCACTACATTATTGGAAACTCCCGAAGGACCCATGCCCATTGAAGTATTTGGAAAGCATAATCTCAACAATTTGGAAGGAGCTCGATGGGTATGCCAGCTCATGGGGGTAGATGCCGAGGATTTCTATGAGGCCATCGCTAGCTTTAAAGGAGCCAGCAAACGTTTGGAAAAAATTGCCGAAACGCCTAACGCGGTAGCCTACAAAGATTTTGCTCATTCGCCCAGTAAAGTAAAAGCGACCACCGAAGCCCTTAAAAACCAATATCCCCATAGAAAACTCATTGCTTGTTTGGAGCTACATACATACAGCAGTTTGAACCCCGAATTTTTAACCGAATACCAAGGAGCCCTAGATGCTGCCGATGTGGCCGTGGTTTTTTATAGCCCCCATGCAGTCATGATCAAAGGTCTTGAGGAAATAAAACACAACCAAATTGTAGCGGCTTTTCAACGCCTGGATTTAATGGTGTTTACCAATCCCGCCGATTTTAAGACCTTTCTTTTCACTCATGATTTTAACAATACTTCCCTCTTGCTCATGAGCAGTGGAAATTATGGTGGGTTGGATTTTGAGGAAGTTAAAACACTTTTTTAGCTAAACCCCAAACTGTCTTAGATGATGGTCCAAGTGCTTGTATTCCATTTGGCCGTATTGCTCTTTCGTAAATTTGCCAAATAGAGGATGGGGATTCCAAACCTCGCGGTTATCGAGTTGATGGAATTCGTCCACCAATTGCTCCAAAATGGCTTTTTCTTTTTGGAAGTCTTTATCCTCGGTCACTTTCAACTGGGGGGCAGTAGGTAATCCCTTGCGCCAAGGCTTATCATTGTACATCATTTTTTTGAAGAGGAAGATTAAGGGGTTAAACTTGGGTTTCACCCGTTCATTCTTAATGGCAATCTTAAGTGGAAATTGGCAGTGGTGTAACATTTGGGCATGGGTCATTTTGCCCCATTGCCTTGCGCTATTTTCGTTGAGCGCTGCCAAACGCTGTTTAATGTCTTGATACCCATCGGGTTCCAGTAGTGATTTCATAGCAAAAACTTTTAAAAAGGGTTTTTCAGTTTAAAGATACATGATTATCTTTATTAAAATGATTTATTGTGGGGAGACACACTACATCTTTTTCCATCAAAAGTTGGAATGAGGACGATCGTCCTCGTGAAAAATTATTGCTTAAGGGAAGGACCGCATTGAGCGATGCAGAACTTATTGCTATTTTGATAAGTTCGGGAAGCCGGGAGGAAAGTGCCGTAAGCTTGAGCCAGCGAATTTTGGCTTCGGTGGAGAACAATCTAAATGAGTTGGGAAGGCTCTCCATTCAGGATTTGATGCAATTTAAGGGCATAGGGGAGGCCAAGGCCATCACCATTGCCGCAGCGCTGGAACTGGGCCGAAGGAGGAGGGCAGAGGAAGCGTTGGAGAAAAAGAAGATTACTTCCAGTGCCTCGGTCTTTGAGCTAATGCAACCTATTATAGGTGAACTGGTTCATGAAGAATTTTGGATCATTTATCTTAATAACTCAAACAAAGTATTGCAAACAGCTCAGTTGAGTAAAGGGGGTATTACGGGAACGGTGGTAGATATTCGTTTGGCTTTCAAGCAAGCCCTTCAATTGGGGGCCGTGGCGGTGATTTTGGCCCACAACCATCCCTCGGGAACCTTAAAGCCCAGTGAAGCAGATATTCAGTTGACCAAAAAACTGAAAACCGCTGGGGATAGCCTTGACATTAAAGTGTTGGACCATCTCATTGTGACCGAAAAAGCGTATTTTAGCTTTGCCGACGAACAAATGCTGTAGCCCCGTATGCTTCTTATTTATACCCCCAAAGTGACTCCACGCATCGATTATGCCTTTAAGCACCTATGCACACGGATACTTGGGTTGAAAATTGATTTCACCAACATACTTGAGGATTTTATTTCCTATCAAGGTGCAAAAATTTCTTATGGAAAACAGCCCCTCGGGAATGAACCCTTTTTCTATGCCCATGGGCTTCTGAACATTCAAGGGTTTGAAGATGTTGAGTTAACGGTACGACCCTGGAACCAAACCATTGGATTTTTTCCCGCTTCCGAAAAAAGCATGCTTCCCTATGATATTTTCTCGGCCGCTTTTTATTTGTTGAGTCGGTATGAAGAATATTTGCCCCATGTAAAAGATGAATTGGGACGTTTTCCTGCTTCCGAAAGCCTAGCATATAAAGAAGGCTTCTTAAGGCAGCCCGTAGTGGATCTTTGGGCCTATGAGCTTAAAAAAGTTCTTTCTGAAGTATTTCCCGACCTTCTGTTCCCTGCTAAGAGCATTAGTGTTCATAACCTTATTGAAGCCAAACGGCCTTTCGAATTTTTGCAACGAGGCCTTCTTCGAAATATTCTGGGATTTGGAGGTGATCTCTGGAAATTGAAATTGGGAAGGTTTTTCCTTCGTGCCAGAGTACTCCTGGGATTGAGAAAAGATCCCTATGATACCTTTAATTGGATGCTCAATAATGTACGAACCAGTGCGTCAAAACTCACGGTGTTCTTTCTTTTAGGGGAAGGGTTTTCCTTTCGGGAAGATTTCAATACCAAACGGCAAAAGTTCAGGAATTTGGTGAAATATGTGGCCGATTATTGTGAAGTGGGCCTTATGCTCTCTTTTCATTCTTTAGCCGACTATGAGAAACTGAAAGAAGAAAGAAAGCAGTTGGAGGATATCACCCACCGCAGCTTGCTAAGTAGTACGAATGATCGACAGCTCATAAACCTCCCCAATGTGTACCGCAATTTGGTGGAACTGGAAGTGCAAAACGATTTCACTATGTTCTACTACAACGAAATTGGTTTTAGGGCCGGTACCTGCACCCCTTTTCTGTTTTACGATTTGGATTATGAGGTAAAGACTCCCTTGGTGCTGCACCCGGTTATAGGAAAAAGTCTGGCATTGACCCTAGGTAAGGAAAGGGATACCGAAGGGATCATTGCACAAGTGTACCATTGGGTGAAGGAGGTAAATGGCAGTTTTCTGTTTTTCTTTTCCAATAGGGATTTTGAGCAAAAAAGGGAAAACAAGGTATGGCGCTATATTTTTTCAGATAAATTGAACCCCCATGCATGAGGTAGAACACATATTTTTTGATTTGGACCATACCCTTTGGGATTTTGACCGAAATTCGCGTTTGGCTTTTGAAAGGGTTTTCAAAGCACACAACATTGCCATAGCGCTAGACGCTTTTATGGAAGTGTATGAACCTATCAATTTTAGTTACTGGAAACTATATCGTGAAGAACGGGTGACCAAACAGGAATTACGCAGGGGACGATTCTTTTATGCTTTTAAACCTTTTGGGATTCATTTTGAAGATCCCGAGCTGGACGTTTTGGCCACTTCGTATATTGATGAGCTCCCTAAAAACAACTTTCTTTTTGATGGGGTTGTGGAAGTGCTCGATTATCTTTCAAGTCGATATATACTACATATTATTACGAATGGTTTTGAGGAGGTTCAGCACCTAAAGCTCAAAAATAGTGGTATTGCAGCCTATTTTAAAACGGTCACTACTTCGGAAGAGGTAGGGTCAAAGAAGCCCAATCCTGTTATATTCCAAACAGCGCTCGAAAAAGCAACGGCTTTTCCCCATAACAGCCTTATGATAGGAGATACCTTTGAGGCCGATATTTTGGGGGCAGAAGCCGTAGGAATGAAAACCCTTTTTTACAATTATCGAAAGGAAGATATTCCGGTGCATTATTTGGTTATTGATCAAATTTTGGATATCAAAAAACATCTCTAGCCATACTATTTGCGTAAATAAGGGCGTTACCCTATAAAACCCCACTATGAAAAAGAACCTGCTATCCCTAGTTATGGGCTTGTTTTTAAGTATCCTCCTTTTTTCTTGCGTGAAGGATACCAATTTTGACCAAGCCAATCAAATAACCCTCACGCCGGTGGTAGAACTGGATTTGATTTATTTCAATCTAGAAGCGGGCGATTTTTTTGATGAGGTGAACAATACACCACGTTTAACGGTTTCCGATACTACCGAAATACGTTTTTTGGATGATACGGAAACACAGGAAGGCCTAAAGAAGGCCGATTTCCTTTTTGTGTTTACCAATAGTATTCCAAGAAGCTTTCAGGCCGATTTTCAGTTTTTGAATCCTCAAAATGTTGAAACCTATTACGCCAGTACTACCGTAACGGCAGGAACAACAAATACCCCCATGGTTACTGAATTTTCGCAAACCGTGGAAGGAGAAGAAATTCTTCAGCTCACCCAAGCCGATCGGGTAGTGGTGTCTGTCACGATCCCTTCCTCTGATGCTACTTTGGAAGGCACCCTCAACCTCAAGTCGAAAACCACTTATTATCTGGAAATCAAGGAGAGAAACTAATACCATGAGAATTTTAAGTTTCCTTTTTATAGCCTTTGGGTTAAGCATTGGTTTTGCCCAAAATAAACAGATCCTTTACGGCTTGGACGAAGTTCCGCAGTATCTCCTTTTAAATCCTGGCGCCAGTGTGCCCCAAAAAAAACATTTTGGGATTCCTTTTTTGTCCCAAATACATTTAAATGGTGGTGCCTCTGGAGTAAGTGTGTACGATATTTTTGGTGATACAGGGGAAGATATCAATGCCAAGATTGAACGAAAGATCTTCGAAATGAAAAACACCGATTTCTTTACGGCAACCCAACAACTGGAGTTGATCAATTTTGGGTGGAGGAGCCGAAAAGGGGTTTATTTTTCGGGAGGGATTTATGAGGAACTGGATTTCATTACATATTTTCCAAGAGATTTGGCTATCCTTGCCTGGGAAGGTAATGCCAATTATCTAGGGTACGAATTTGATTTGGGCGAAATAAGCACTACAGGGGATTTATTGACGGTATTTCATTTTGGGGCCAATAAAGTGTTGAACAATCAATGGACGGTAGGGGCTCGGGCAAAGATATATTCCAGTATGCTTAGCTTTAGCAGTACTCAAAATACTGGAACTTTTGTTACAAACCTTGCCGATGCCTCTGCTCCCAACATTTATGAGCATATAGTGAGCAATGCCAATGTAACTTTAAAAACTTCTGGAATGGCATCTTTACAGGATCAATTCTCTGCAGGAGAGGTAATGGGAAGGGCATTTTTTGGGGGTAATTTAGGGGTAGGATTAGACCTTGGAACCACCTATCATATTAATAGCGATTGGACTGCCACGGCAAGCCTTTTGGATATAGGCCTCATTTTTCATAGCAAAGATGTAAAAACCTATCAAGCAACTGGCGATTATGTTCTCAATGGAATTGAATTGATTTTTCCTCCATTGAGCCAGGGAGAGGGAACCTTTCCCTATTATGATGACCTAGAGGATGAGATTGAACGTGAAATACCCATTGATACCCTTTATAATGCATATAGTCAATTAAGGCCTTTAAAGGTAAATGCATCCCTGCAGTATAGTTTTGGGAAAGCTTTGGGTGGAAGCAAAGTATG
>JAWKMP010000030.1:0-19009 GCA_041392175.1 Flavobacteriaceae bacterium
CTGCATCGGCTACATCGGCCCTGTCGGTCGCACGCAGGTATCGGTCCATGGATTCATCATAACCAAAGGTTGAAGTAGTAGCGCCTATTTCTGCTCCCATGTTACAAATAGTCCCCTTTCCGGTACACGACATCGCTTTGGCGCCGGGGCCAAAATATTCTACAATAGCACCGGTACCTCCTTTTACGGTAAGGATTTCGGCTACTTTCAAAATCACATCCTTGGGAGCGGTCCATCCCGAAAGTTTTCCAGTCAATCGAACCCCAATCAATTTTGGGAATTTAAGTTCCCATGCCATGCCGGCCATTACGTCAACGGCATCGGCACCTCCTACTCCAATAGCCACCATGCCCAATCCACCAGCATTTACCGTATGTGAATCGGTTCCAATCATCATTCCACCAGGGAATGCATAATTTTCCAAAACTACTTGATGAATGATTCCCGCACCGGGTTTCCAAAAGCCAATTCCGTACTTATTGGAGACAGATTCCAAGAAATGGAACACTTCGCTGCTGCTATTCAAAGCCGATCTCAAATCGGTTTCGGCCCCAACCTTGGCTTGAATAAGGTGGTCGCAGTGTACCGTGGTAGGCACGGCCACTTTGCTTTTTCCGGCCTGCATAAATTGTAACAGCGCCATCTGTGCGGTGGCATCTTGACAGGCAATACGATCGGGAGCAAAATCCACATAGTCCTTCCCTCGAACGAAGGCCTTTGAGGGATTTCCATCCCAAAGGTGACTGTATAATATTTTTTCTGAAAGGGTAAGTGGTTTTCCCACTATTTCACGAGCCTTGTCGACCCGCTGAGGTAATTTTGCATACACCTCTTTGATCATATCGATGTCAAAAGCCATACTAATTGTTGTTTTTTTGAAGTCCTGCAAAATTACAAAAATTAGAGATACTTTAAAAATAATACAATGTATTTGAAATTTTAATGATTATAATTCAACAAATAGTAAATTTTGATAATTATTTTTAATTAATAAATAAAATTTCATGACGAATTTTATCAAATTCACAAAGAAGATGCATTAAATCGCTTTCTGAAAAAAGGCGTATCCCGAAGGTCCATCATCGGTTTTTCGAAACCTCGGTATAAAAAATAAGAAAACAACAGTGTGAGCAATACATAGCCTACCGAAAAAAGAAGTTGGTACACAATGGAAGATGCATCCATTTTGATAAAATAATGCATCAACTGAAGTATTATGGAATAATGCAAAAGGTACATTGAATAGGAGATAATGCTTATAAAGGTAATGGGTTTTAAAAGGGTTTTTGAAGTGGTTTTCAGCGTGGAAAGTACTGGTAATGAAAAGGCGATAAAAACCGAGCAGAGTGGCAAATAGAGCACATTTAAAAAAAACGGAGTTGTCTCTGCACTCCAATGGAATTTTCCAATGAAGAAATGCATCAACGCGAAGAGAAACAATGATAGAAACAAAAAGGTTCCTTTGTACTTATTCCAAAATCCCTTGCAGAAAGTAGCCACATAAGCCGCCAAAACTCCATAGTAAATGGCATCGATGCGATAAATTGCCACTGCTTTTAAATGGATGTTCCAATACTCCAACGGAGTAGCCCCATGTTTTAAGTGGTAAGCGAGTTTTGTTCCTAAAAAAAATAGGATAATGAATAGGGTAACTGCTAAAAATAACTTCTTTCGGGAAACAGGAAATTTTGGTAAGAGTAGTAAATACAATAACAATGGTCCCAGTATATAGGCAAATTCTTCAATAGGAAGGCTCCAGGATTCTGTAAAGAAAATATCCATCCCCATCACACTATTTTGTAGAAACCCAAAATACAGCCCAAGTGTTTCGGGTAATTTGCGACCAATGTAGAGTACAATAACAATATTGATGAGCAGCACTAGGTAGTAATTGGGGAAGGTGCGAAACCACCTTCGAACGAGGAAATACAAAAAGTGCTTGGGTGCAAAATCTTCACTCGTAAACAATCGAAGTAGTATCCTTCCAATCAAAAACCCGCTTAGCACAAAGAAAATTTCTACTCCCATAACCCCGGCCAACCGCAATAATGAAAAGAGACTACTATTGGCCTCTGGGAACACCCACAAGGCATGCGAGCACACCACAAAAAGAATGGCCACGGCGCGCATAAGGTCAAGGCCAAAGATACGTTGGGAGTAATCTATTTTCATAGGCACTCACTAAGATAGCCAAATAAGTGGAAAAAGCTATTTTTTGGATTGATGGATCGAAATCAATTTTACAATCGCCAAGATAATTGCCATAATTTGAATACCGGAAGCGATTATTAAAAGTAGACCTCCATTCACAAATCCTATTTCCCAATGTAGGATTTTAAAAAGGCTACCTATAATTCGAAAAGCCAGTCCCACCAAAAAGATAATAAGTGGTATGGCAAAATCTTTTAGGTTCAATTAAAATAATCCTTGAATGATGCCTTCAATGGTCAAGCCTTCGGCTTCGGCTTTGTAGTTTTTAATCAAGCGGTGGCGCAAAACCCCAATCGCAGCTTTTTGAACATCTTCAATGTCTGGCGAAAATTTTCCGTGAAGCGCGGCGTGTGCCTTTGCCGCCAAAATTAAGTTTTGTGAAGCCCTTGGGCCAGCCCCCCAATCGATGTAATCTTTCACAGTTTGGGTAGCTGCATCACTTTTGGGACGGGTTTTCCCAACCAAGGTAACGGCATATTCAATGACATTATCAGCCACGGGAATCCTTCGGATTAAATGCTGGTAATCAATAATTTCTTGGGCCGAAAAAAGAGGATTGATGGTTGCATCGTTATCGGTTGTGGTGGATTTTACCACTTCTACTTCTTCCGAAAAAGAGGGGTAGTCGAGGTTGATGGCAAACATGAAACGGTCGAGTTGTGCCTCTGGCAATGGGTAGGTTCCTTCCTGCTCAATAGGGTTTTGGGTAGCCAACACAAAATAGGGCAAATCCAATTTGTAATGATGCCCCGCCACAGTAACGGCACGTTCCTGCATGGCTTCCAGTAATGCAGCCTGGGTTTTGGGAGGGGTACGGTTGATCTCATCGGCCAAGATGATATTGGCAAATACGGGTCCTTTGATGAATTTGAACTCACGGTTATTATCCAAAATTTCAGATCCCAAAATATCGCTGGGCATTAAGTCTGGGGTAAACTGTATCCTTTTAAACTGAAGCCCTAGTGCCTTGGCAACAGTGTTGACAAGAAGTGTTTTTGCCAATCCGGGAACTCCAATAAGCAGCGCGTGGCCTCCCGAAAAAATAGCTAAAAGTACTTGTTCGACAACCTCATCTTGGCCAACGATTACTTTTTTAATCTCTTTTTTAAGGGCATTGTATTTGGAAACCAATTGTTCCACTGCGGCAACATCAGACATGGGTTGTGTTTTTGTTTGGTTATTTATTGAGCCAGTTACTGGAAAAATCGCAATCGCGGTAATCTTTGTTTACATTGACATAGGTTTCCTTGATTTTTTTATTTTGCCATTTCCCTATGGCCTCAATTTGTTTTTCCTTTAAGGCCAGTTCTTTGATTTTTTCGTAGTCTTTACTGAAATCGGCAGGATGCTCCGGGTATTTTTGGGTAATGGTCAAAATCTTATACTTGATTTTGCCGGTGTAGTCCCTATCGGAAAATACTTTGGACACTTCCCCTTCTTCCAAATTATACACTTGGGCGCCCAAGGTAGGATCCATTTTGGTTAGATCGAAACGGGTATCAAGTGAAACGGGATTGACCAATTGCCCTCCATTATTCCTGGTTTCTTTTTCATCGGAATATCTTCTGGCAGCATCGGCAAAGGTTAGGTTCCCCTTAACAATTTCCTCCCGAATGGAATCGATCTTGGATCTCGCGTTATCGATTACCTCTTGGGAAATTTCGGGAAAAAGAATGATATGGCGCACATCTACCTCTTGCCCTCTTACTTTATCTACAGTTAGAATATGGTATCCAAATTCGGTTTCAAAAGGCTCACTCACCTCCCCTTCCAGCAATGAAAAAGCCATATCCTTAAACTCTTTGGCGTAGGGTGAATTTTTCTTGATGCCTTCTATGAGACCTCCGCGCGATGCCGAACCATCTTTGGAATAGAGCACTGCTTTGGTGGCGAAACTGGAACCATTTTCAACAATATCGCGACGTAGTTCGTTTAGCTTATCGATGACTTTTTGCTTGGCATCTTCGGTAATTTCGGGTTCAATTACAATTTGTGCTACTTCCACTTCTGCACTAAAAATGGGACGATCGTCTTCTGGAATTGAGAAAAAGAATTGCCGCACTTCCTCGGGGGTTACCTCAACATCTTCCACCACCTTTTGCTGCATTTGGTTGGCAAGCATCAAGGTTTTATTGGTGCTAAAAAGCTCTTGCCGAAGCTCCTCTATATTGTCCTTTTTGTAAAATTGCGCTACTTTGTCTTCATCACCCCCAAACTGTTCAATGATATAAGCCAATTGCTGGTCGATGCGCTGGGTAATTTCAGCATCCGAGACCACCAAACTATCAATCTTGGCTTGGTGCGCGTATAATTTGTCTTCCATCAATTTGCCTAGCAGTTGGCAACGGGTAAGGCTTTCGGTAGAAATTCCTTGTTGTTGCAATTCAAGATAGCCTTTATCAATGTCGCTATCCAGTACCACAAATTCCCCAACAACCGCAGAAACACCTTCGGCCTTAAAACGGGTAAAGGGCTTAATGGAATCCTTGGGAAGTGTGTGGGTAACAATATTGTCCTTAATAACGTTGGTACTATCCACCACCACTTCTTGCGCACTCACAGAAGCTAGGGCGATAAAAAAGGCAAGGATCGTAAATTTATTGCTGAGGGTAAATTTCAAAGGTTTTATTCTTAATGGCATCTTTGGTAATATCCGTTTCAAGTTTTTTAATAAGTTCCTGTTTTCGTTGGTTCAGGATGATTTGAATAATGGTTGGCTCCACATAGGGCAAGGGTGCTACATCATTTCGATCCAAAAGATCCTCAATTTTTATCAAATATACTCCTAATGAATCTTGCAATTGAGCAAAATTGGATTTTTTTAACACTTGGGTTTGTGAAGCCAGCACGGGCAACTTCTCTAGGAGGTTGTCCCGTTTTATCCAAGTGGAGTCATTCAAATTGGAAGATTTGAATTGAATGCTCATATCCAAGAGGGTATTTTGGTCTTCTTTGCTAAAACGCTTCAGTTTTTCGGAAATGGAAGAAAGGCTGGAATAATTGGGTGCTACTTCAATATATCGCATTTTGAGCAGTACATCGTTGAGCCGAAAGTTCTCTTTATTGCTTTCATAAAAGCTAAGCATATCCTGTGTGGAGACTGTACTGTCCAATTGCATGGAAACAATATTATTCTTGTAGGCCTGTGTGTAGAGATCGGTTCGGTATTGATTTACAAGGTGCTCAAATTCGGACAATTGCTCCTGGGTGAGATTGATTTTGGCTTGATCGATAAGCAATTGTTGGGTAGCCCATCGGTTAATATAACTATTCACCAATTGTGCACTATCTTCCTTTTGTGAAGCATCGGAAAAAAGCTTTTCCAGGTCACTTTTGTACAAAAAAGACTGGTTTACCCTGGCAATAGGGGTCTGGGTTTCTTCTTGCTTGAAATAATCACAGGAAGTTAATAATCCTAAAAGAATACACCCGTATAAATACTTCATTTAAGCCCCTAGTTCTTTTTTGATTTTTTTGAGCGTCTTTTTGTTTACCTCAACCGAGTATTTGGCATGTAAGGATTCCATCCACTTCTTTTCCAATTCGTTCTGAAAATCACTAAGCACTCTTCCCTTCACTTCATCAAAAGCCTTCGACCGAGAAGGAATGATACTATTCACTTGCACCAAAGTAAACGTTCCATTGCTTTCATATATTTTGGAAATCCCTTTTTTTACTTCAAACCCTTGCGGTAACTCTTTTTGATCGATTTCAAAAACCCCAGGTGTTACAATGACATTCACTGTATCATTTGCATTCATTTGCTTTTTGATATCCTCTAAGGTTATGTTTTGCTGCAAAAGATTTTCCACGGTCTCTAGCACTTCTCTTTGGCCCGAACTAAAGATGGCTCCATCTACCCTTTGTTTCCACTGGTATTTGTCCATGTTTTTGTTGTAATAGGCCATTTGTCCCAAGGTGTCTGCTTTTGCTTTCTCCCAGACATTCTTGCTCATTACTTCAAAAATAAGGAGCCCATCACGGTACTCTTGAATGATTCCCGCATACTCATCGTTTTCTTCTTCCAATTGTTGCTTAAAATACTCTTTAAGACTATTGGTTTCAAATTCATCATATAAAGATTCAATGAGCAGCCTTTTTTGCTTTGGCGGCTTTAACCTTGCCTGTCGTTGGGAGATGTATTCTGCAAACTGGCTGTAATAGTAAGGCGTTTTGCCAATTTTAAAAATGACTTTGTTTTCAGACTCCTTTATGGGGGTGTAGGTCCATTTCCTTTTTAGGATACTATCACTCACATAGTGTTCAAAAAAAGGCAAATACTCATAGGATTCAAAACCATACCTTTTCATGATTTTATGGTTTATCGCACTGGTTACCACCTTGATGCGATCGCCGTACTTGATTTTTTCATCCAGTTCCTTTTTCTGTTCTTCGTAGCTAGGAATGGTATGAAGCTCATCCAAGCGTATAATATGCCATCCAAATCGGGTTTCAACGGGTTTGGATATTTCACCAATTGTTTTTAACTGGTAGGCCGCTTCCTCAAAGGGAGGAGCTTTGAGTTCTCCTTTGCTGAAAGGCTTTAATTTTCCTCCCACACGGGCAGTACTTTTATCATCGGAATACTGTTGGGCCAGTTCTTCAAACGAAGCGCCCTGTTTGAGTAAACCGTAAATCTCATTGATTCGTTCTTTGGGGCTATATCCTGTAGTGTCCTTTAAGGTCGTAATCATAATATGGGAGACCGTGACGGGAGGTAGTTTTTTTCTTCTACCAGTCACTTTCAATATATGATATCCAAATTGGGTGCGAACAATGGGCGAAATTTCACCTACGGGTGTGTTATACGCGGCAGTCTCAAAAGGATATACCATGGAAAAGGCAGAAAAATACCCAAGGTTTCCATCATTTTGCTTTACACTAGGGTCATCAGAGCTTTTTCGTGCCATCTCGTTAAAGTCATCCCCACTGAGGATTCGGTCCCTCATGGCTTTAATTTTATTGTAGGCAGCCAATGTATCTTGTGGAAACGCATCCCAACTACAATTTATAAGGATATGGGATACCTCCACTTCTTCGAGGCTCCTATCGTACGCCTCCCTGGAAATATCATCAGTAAATTTAAAATCGTAAATGTAATTTCGGGAAAGTTGCTCTTCGTACTTATTAAAGTCTTCAACATAGGCTTTATCCAAATTCAGCTCTTGAGCGTAGGCCTCGGCCACTTTAAGTTTATAATCTACAAATAAATTAAGGTATCCATCAATGGATTTTTGAGATTCGTCCTGTACTAGGTCTAAATTCTTTTTATAAACCCTTTTAAATTCTTTGGCATAAATAGGTTTGCCATCAATGGTCATGAGAACCTCTTTGGATTTTTGAGCGAAAGTACCCATTGAACAAATCACTACTACAATGGAAACTACAATAAATTTCTTCATATTTCTTTTTTTTTGAAGCCACGCAAAAATATAAAAAACATAGGGTAATGCAAGGAAGTTAACAGAACCTTATTAAAATATTTCGAAAACAAAAAAAGGTAATTTTACCCTAATTAAAGACTCAAAAAAAGTAGTTTTGTTTGATTTTCAACTTTGTAGATAGGCTACCACAATATTACCATGAAAAAAATAAAAATGATCTGGGATTTTAGGGGTCCCAATGCCGCTCATATTGCTAATCACCATGCAGAACATTTAGATGAATTTCTCACCCAAAAAGGCATCATAGATGCATTCACGGGAACAGAAACTCACTCTGACTATTATTCGATTGCTTTTATGGTAGTCACTGAAAATTGGGCACTGGATCTCCGCGAAACCCTCAAGCCTCATCGGGGGCAATACTACTCTCAAGATTAAAAAGCTGTTAATAAGACCCTAAAAAAACGGGATAATTGCAAATTTGTAGTAATATTGCTGCCTAAAATGTATCATTATGAAGTATTTTTCTATTCTATTATTATTTGTGGGTACTACCCTTTTTTCGCAAAACACCAAAGTGGGAACCATTGATGTAGACTATATTTTGAGCAAAATGCCCGAAATGGCTGGGGTTCAAAAACAGGTTGAAGATTATACCAAGGGATTGGAAGCCGATCTTCAAAAAAAAATCACTTCATTGGAAGATGGTGTAAAAGTATACAAAGAAAATGAGGCGTCATACACCATTAACGAACGTAAAACCAAGCAGGACTCTTTGATTGCTATGGAAGATGAAATTAACAAATTCAAACAAAACGGAAACCAGTTAATCCTTATCAAACAAGAAGAGTTCATGCAACCCTTGTATAAAAAAGTGGGGGAGGCCTTGGAGAAAGTTGCAAAAGCTGGTGAATATACCCAAGTGTTGCTCAGGGACAATAATGTGGTCTATATAGACAACCGCTTTGATCTTACGCTCGCTGTCTTAAGGGATTTGGGCATTGAAATTAAGGAAGGAGAATAAAAGGACTCCATTGGATAAAAATTAAAAGAGGTTCCCAAGGAACCTCTTTTTTTATCTAGAATAATTGGGAGCTTCTTTGGTGATGGTTACATCATGCGGATGGCTTTCATGAATTCCAGAAGCGGTAATCTTTACGAATTTACCTGTTTCTTTCAAGGTTTCAATATCCTTAGCACCGCAATAGCCCATTCCGGCACGAAGTCCGCCAATAAATTGTGTCATACTTTCTACCAAGTCTCCTTTGTATGGGACCCTGCCCACAATACCTTCCGGTACCAACTTCTTGATATCATCTTCCACATCCTGAAAGTATCGATCTTTCGACCCTTGTTTCATGGCTTCTACACTTCCCATACCGCGGTAGGACTTAAACTTTCTTCCTTCAAAAATAATAGTTTCCCCTGGGGATTCTTTGGTTCCGGCCAAAAGGGAACCCAACATAACGCTATCGGCTCCTGCCGCTATGGCTTTTGGAATATCGCCTGTGTAACGAATACCTCCATCGGCAATTACGGGAACGCCACTTCCCTTGATGGCAGCCGCTACTTCCAGGACTGCAGAAAATTGTGGGAACCCAACTCCTGCTACCACCCGAGTAGTACAAATAGAGCCAGGACCAATCCCAACTTTAACCGCATCGGCGCCAGCTTCGACCAAATACTTTGCGGCTTCGGCGGTTGCAATGTTTCCTACCACGACTTCCAAATTTGGAAATTGTTTTTTTACTTCTTTCAAAACCGAAACCACTCCTTTGGTGTGCCCATGGGCCGTATCAATAATTACGGCATCTACCTGTGCTTGCACCAATGCTTCGGCACGTTCCAACGCGTCTGAAGTAACGCCCAAGGCAGCCGCAACGCGCAATCGCCCAAACTCGTCTTTATTGGCAATGGGTTTTTGGGTGAGTTTGGTAATATCTCGAAAAGTAATGAGCCCCAGTAAGGTACCATCTTCTTCTACTACGGGAAGTTTTTCAATTTTGTTTTTCTGTAAAATGATTTCGGCTTCCTTTAGGGAAGTTCCCTTTTTTACGGTGACCAAATTTTTGGAAGTCATTACATCCTCCAACTTTCGGCTATAATCTTTTTCAAAGCGCAAATCCCTATTGGTCACAATCCCAATTAATTTCTTGTTGGCATCCACAATGGGGATTCCCCCAATACTGTATTCGCGCATGGTTTGTTGGGCATCTCCCACGGTATGCTCCTTTTTGAGGGTTACCGGATCGAGGATCATACCGCTTTCGGCACGTTTTACTTTTCGTACTTCGGCTGCCTGTTCTTCAATGGTCATATTTTTATGAAGCACCCCTATTCCTCCTTCCCGGGCAATGACGATGGCCATGGCGCTTTCGGTAACCGTATCCATAGCTGCAGAAACGATGGGCACGTTGAGGGTAATATTTTTGCTGAATTTGGTTTTGATTGAAACCTCTCTAGGTAAAACTTCAGAATAAGCAGGTACAAGAAGTACGTCGTCGTAGGTAAGGCCTTCACCCAGGATTTTTTGATTGTGTGCAGTCATTGCAATTAAATTTAATTCCGAAGTAGCGGAAGGGGTTACTATTTAATTGCGTGCAAATATACTACAATAAGTTGAGATTATTTCTTTTTATACAATTGAAATAAAATCAAAAGAGCACTTAATAAAAAAACACTGGTCATGACTATTCCCGAAAACATGACTACCCACTTCATCCAAAGAATACCTTTCCAAAGGAAATATATCCCACCAAAGGTGAGGATGATGGAGAAAAAAGGCTCTATCATCAAAAAGGACTTCCAGCTTTTTGGGATTGAAGTGATGGAAACCAAGCCTCCCAAGAGAAAGAAAATAAAGGAAATAGACAAAATATGGGTATGTAGTAGGGTAAGCATTTCCCGTTCTCCTTTTTTAAACTTCATCACTTTGGCCTCGGCAACGGTTTCGTTACCAAGGTAATTTTCTTCCATGCCTTGTGGGGTATGAGCCCGTGTTTCTCCAACAAATAATAAACCCGTTCCATATCCTACGCTTAAAACCACGACAAAAGCAGCGATAAAGTTTTTAACATAAAGAGGAAAGGTATGAATAAGCCCTTTGAATTTCATTTAAATTATTTTTTCTTGTTGAAGGAGTTTTATGCTTTTCAACAGGTTATTGATTGCTTTGGTCATGGACTGTGACGAGATGGTGGCTCCCGAAATGGGAATTATATCTTTTACATACAGCAATTCCTGCGCACTTGAAGAATTTCCTTCAAATTGTTTAAGCCAACGCTTACTCGCAATTTCCCCACCATATTCTTCCCGATAAATTAGTACCTTGGATTTTAAAATAATCCAGTCTTCATCGAATAGTACTAAATAATCAAATGTGGCTGTTTTGCTAGGTGCGTTTCCAATAAACCCATAGCCCAAGAGCTTATTTTGATCTATAATCTTGAAAAAATTATCTTCGGAAAAGGAAGCAGGAAGGTTTTGTAAAACCCGCGGGGAAATAGAGATAATTTCCTTTGAAAAATAGGTTTTTTCAAAATAATCCCGAATGACCTTATCTGCTTTTTTTCCAACCTCTTCGGGAACCAAAAAAGAGACAAAGAGTGTGTAAAATAGCCCAAAAATTAGAGTTCGTTTTATCATTATTAAGAAATATATTTTAGGAAACCTTAAAACCAAACACCAATACCAAAATTTAACCTATTGGCAATATCACTGGTTTTGGAGTTGTTATCCCTAATTTGGTAATCGCCTTTTACAACTACCCCCGGTGCAATGTGATAGCTTAGCCCTGCTGTAACATCGGTACGGTGGTAGGCACTGTTTGCTTGTAAACTACCCGCTGTATCTGCATGGGTGTTATAATTTTCATACCGTGTAAATGCAAACAATTTTTGTTTGGCCGTTACGGGTAATACGTTGTATCCCGCTTCAGCATAAAACCCCATGAGTGCACTTCCCAAGTCATTATTTGTTAGGGTGTTGTATGCTTGGGTGTTACTTAGGACTGTATAAATAAACTGTCCCCTTGCCGTAAATTTCTGATAGGCATATCGGGCATCAACCCCAATCATGGAAATACCAATATTTGACCCATCCAATTTTTCCAAATCGTCTGGCGCTTGTGTTTTCCCAACATATCCAGATAGCCCCAATCGCAAACCTGGCAGACCATAATAGTCTAGTTTCGCCGAAAAGGTAGGACTATCTATGGTAGATTTGATCCCTTTTTGACGGCCTCCCCGCAAGCCATTGCTTCCGTTTAAAAATCCTACAATTTCATCCCCATTGGCGGTAACCGATTGGAACCCATTAAAAACATAGAATTGATATCCCAATGAAGCTTCCGGAAATCGTCCAGTAACCCCTATTCCCAATTCGCGCCAAGTAGTAGGCACAATCACGTTATCTACGGCAGGGCGATCTACCCCATTAAAGGTTGTGGGTTCATGAAATTCATTGATAATTCCCATGGGGACCAATAGCAACCCACCTCTCACACTTACTTGATTGCTAATAGAATAATTTACAAACGCCTGTTCAACATACACCTCCTCAACATGTTCCACTTCAATTTCGGTGACGAATTGGGTTTTTTCGTTGAAGTTATATCCAAACAACAGCACCAGTCTATGCACATCCAAAGTCCCATTATCACCTTCGGGCTGGTTATAAATCATTTCGCCGTAAGCGCCAACAGTCACCGCTTGACCATAATTTCCCGAAAGGATACGCTGAGCAGCATTCAATTGTTTTTGAGGGTTGAAAGTGATGGAATCCTGAACTGTCTGGGAAAACAAGGTTCCCGAAAAAAGGAGTGATACGTAAAGTAGATTTTTCATTATATTAATTTAGACTGATTTTAAATAAAAATATCGGTCGCAAAAATATAAACGAGAAATCTACTTCACAAGCTTATTTAGAATTATTTTAAATAAAATTTTATAAGTATTGAAAAGAGTGTTATTTAGCCGAAACTTCCACTTCGTTCTCATACTGCATTCTGGCCAATTGAGCCCATTGCATCAAAAGCTTTTGCTCCTCCTTCGACATATTTCCATGAATCCAGGTATAGGATTCCAGTGGCATTTCCCCTTTTTCGACTTCCTCAAACAACTCCTCCAATTTATGGTCTTTCCGTTTGGCCGAATAATTTTCCCAATCAGATACGTTGAAGTGTTTTTTTCCATCTTTAATATGCTCATCCAAAAAGAAAGAGAAAGGGGCTACTTCGGCATACCAAGGGTAGACGGTTTGATTACTGTGGCAGTCATAGCAATGGGTTTTCAATATCGCAGCTACTTCTGCTGTGGGTTTTGTTTCGGTCTCAAAGGCAGCAACAGATTCATATCCTCCAAGGTTTTTTTCGGGACGGATAAATTGAATTACCACCAAGGCGACCAACGCCAAGATTAAAAAATACTTTAAAATCTTCTTCATTTTTTTAAGGATTTAAGATAGACAATAATGGCTTTTCGAATATCGTGAGCCGCTTCATTTTCATGAGGTTTGTAAACGTTTAATACTCCTGGGTGTTCGGGGGTTAAAAAGGGAATGTCATATCCCTTCATTAGAAAATCACTGAAAGCAACAGAATACACTTGAGTATCTTCAATGGGATTTCCTTCTATAAGCCAACTTCCCCTTGAAGAGGGCTCCAAATTATACCGCTGCAAATAGGCCCCTTCTCCCCGTTGTGACTTTCCGTAATTCAGTACTTGCTTTAACAAAGCACCTGTAACATCTGCTTTCACCACACTCCCACCAAAGGGCAATACCCTAAAAATATCCATACTGGTAATATCCCCTTCTAGTTGGTCATCCAGGCGTATGGATCCTCCATTGACCAGGGCAGCCTCCACAGGTTCATCAAAAGAAAGCGCCATGGCATGGGTTATGATTTTGCCCAGATTGGTTTGTATCCCCCTACTGGCGCTATCGGTTCCATCCAGAGGGACGGTTGCGTAAAATATTACTTCATTGGGCTCCTCTACCACCTGTTTAATTTCATTGTTCAGGATGGCTTCCCATTTATCCACAATGGCCTTAACTTCAGGTTTTTCAGCAATATGATCATCAATGGGTAATAACTGGGAGTCGATTTTTAAAAACTTGGTCTTTTTATTAAAGGTAAGGGTGTGGATATATATGGTTTTGGCATTGGCATCGGCCTTGGCAATCTTGGTGTTCCCTAAATCTTCCAACATATTATTGTGTTCATGTCCCCCCATGATGAAGGAAATTTCGGGGTATTTTTGTGCCAAAGCTAAATCCTGTTCAATTTCTAGATGAGTAAGCCCCATGATGAGGTCTACTTGCTGGGATTGAAGCATACTGTAAGCACTTCCGGCCTCTAAAAGCACGTCACTATAGTATACAAAGTCACGTGGATTGGAAGGAAGGGTTACACTGAAAAACCCTATTTCCAATTGTGTACTATCAGTATCCATCATTTGAATGGTGTACGTTTCTGGGACATAAATGGTGTCAACTCCCCTTTGAAAATGAAAGGAACGCGGGCCATCTTCCAGTTGTTCGAAGCAGTTGGCAGAAGTCCAGTAAAAGTTGGATTCGTCCAATCGTTTCTGAAGCGCTTCCCTTCCCACGTCAAATTCGTGGTTTCCAAAAGTGACCAGTTCAAAATCCATGGCGTTCATAACTTCTACCATCTGTTTTCCATAGATACGCTCGCCGTTATACTTTATGGTTCCCAGAAGGGAGGGATTTAAAAAATCCCCAGCCATGAACAAAAAAGTATTGGGCTCTACCTGTTTTATGGAGTCTACCACATGTGCCACTCGAGCCATTCCGCCATACTTCCCATCCCCAAGAGGAGCAATCTCATAGACATCGTTTAATTGTACAAACTTGAAGGTAATGATCCCATCGTCCTTAGCCTTTTCGATCGTATTTTTAGAACCGCGACAAGCGATCACCAGTGAAAGGATCCCTAATCCTAAAAGTAGTTTCTTCATTGTTAATGGTAATTTAAAAAAATAGTGGATGCCATATTATGTGCACTTTCAAAAGCCATAGTATGAATATGGGTTGTTGCCTTTTTCACCGTAAAATAACTTAATAATTTTTCGGTAGGCATGTTTCCCGTGAGTTCATCTTTTGCCATGGGACAACCACCAAAACCCTGTATGGCCCCATCAAACCTTCGGCATCCAGCCAAGTAGGCAGCATCTACTTTTTCATGCCATTTGGTAGGGGTTGTATGTAAATGTGCTCCAAATTCAATGGTAGGGTATTTTGGGATTAAATTGGAAAACAAATAATCGATCACTTCTGGGGTGGAAGTACCCACAGTATCACTTAAAGAGAGGATTTTCACCCCCATGTTGGAAAGGCGTTCGGCCCAGTTACCTACAATCTCCACGTTCCATGGGTCGCCATAGGGATTTCCAAACCCCATGGAAAGATAGGTAACCACTTCCTTATTTTTTTGGGCTGCCAAATTCAATATATCTTGAAGCACCTCGATAGATTCTGCAATGGTTTTGTGGGTATTTCGCATTTGAAAGTTTTCGG
Organism: Flavobacteriaceae bacterium; assembly: GCA_041392175.1. GTDB lineage: Bacteria > Bacteroidota > Bacteroidia > Flavobacteriales > Flavobacteriaceae > Halomarinibacterium. The sequence continues at coordinate 15,132 of JAWKMP010000030.1, forward strand.
AAATGGAAAAAGGATATCCTAAGTAGTTTATTTCGGGGTGCTGTACCGCCATCTCGGCCCCTCGCACATTGGCAACAATGGCCAACAGTTTGCTTTTGGTTTGTGATAAATCCAACTGTCCAAGAACCTCTGCCGTGTCCTGCATTTGCGGAATGGCCTTGGGTGAAACAAAACTACCAAAATCAATGGTGTCAAAACCACAACGCAACAAAGATTGGATGTACTGCACCTTTTTTTGTGTAGGAATCCAATCTTTAATCCCTTGCATGGCATCGCGGGGACATTCAATAATCTTGACTTGTTGCATCCCTGTAAAGATATGAATTCCCCTTGAGGGGAAAGACGTTCCATTTTAAAAAATAGCGGCTTTTTTAAGTGAAAAGAATAAAAAGGGCAATCCCTATAAATACTAGAATTTGTAACCATTTTAAATATAGTCCCGTATGCTTGTGCTTCATTAAATAAGAAGAAATACTCCCCGCCAAGAGCGCAATGGAACTAAAAACCATAAAGGAAACCAACATGAAAACCAATCCAAGAATATAAAATTGAACCACCGTTTGTTGTTCGGGAAGCCATAAAAAAGAAGGGAAAAAAGCAAGGAAAAAAAGCAGCACTTTGGGGTTCACCAAATTCATAATGACCCCGGTTCGGTATAATTGTCCATAACTTTTTGGGTCAACGTCTTTGGAAAGTGTAATACTGGCATCACTCCCAAACACCTTCCACGCAAGATAAAACAAGTAAACGGCCCCTATGATTTTGATGACCCAAATAGCGGTAGGCGAAGCAGCGATAAGGGCAGATACCCCAAAGGCCAAAAAGGTGGTGTGGACAATACAACCGGAGATCAATCCTGCAGTGGTAGCAATCCCCTTTTTAGCCCCATTAACCAATGATTGTGTAAGCACAAAAATATTGTCAGGACCAGGGGAAAGGGCCAAAAGTGCCGTAAAAAAGGAAAAGGAAAGCAGTTGTTCCCACATATTATTTTTGCAAAAGCGCTTGGTTTATTTTTTTTACTAGGGCAGGACCTTCGTAAATAAACCCAGTATACAGTTGGACCAAACTTGCACCAGCCTCCAACTTCTCAAAGGCATCGGCCGCAGAGTGAATCCCTCCCACCCCAATGATAGGAAAGGCGTTATTGCTGTGTTGGGATAAAAACCTAATAACTTGGGTTGCTTTATCTCGTAAGGGCTTACCGCTTAAGCCTCCTGCTTCTTCTTTTGCTTCCGAAAGAAGCCCGTCGCGGGAAATGGTAGTATTGGTGGCGATAATCCCATCAATCTTAGTTTCAGCAACAATAGCAATAATGTCGAGCAATTGTGATTCGGTAAGATCGGGGGCAATTTTTAACAAAATAGGTTTTCTTTTGACTTTCAAAGCATTTTCTTGCTGAAGGGTATTTAATAAGGCGGTTAGCGGTTCTTTGTCTTGAAGCTCCCTTAAATTGGGCGTATTGGGAGAACTTACATTCACCACAAAATAATGCACAAAATCAAAAAGCGCATGAAAACAAGCCACATAATCCTTCACGGCTTCCTCATTGGGGGTCACTTTGTTTTTTCCAATATTTCCACCAATAATGACATTTTTGTTTTTCTTCAAACGGGTGACCGCATCCTCAACGCCCCCATTATTAAATCCCATCCTGTTGATAATGGCTTGGTCCTTTCGTAGTCGAAACAACCGCTTTTTTGGGTTTCCAGGTTGTGGTTTGGGAGTTACAGTCCCTATTTCAATAAAGCCAAAACCAAAATTGGATAATTCCCGGTACAATTTGGCATCTTTATCAAATCCTGCGGCAAGCCCAACTGGATTGGGGAAGGTAATCCCAAAAAGGGTACGTTCCAATCGTGGATCTTTCTGAACATACAAACTTCTGAAAAGCCCCCCAAAGCCCATTTTATGCGCTACTCGAATCGCTTTGAATGTTAAATGATGTACCTTTTCAGGATCAATCAAGAAAAGGAATGGGCGAAGGAAAATTTTGTACATAGAACTTATTTCTATCGCAAAAATACTATTAAAACGCTTATTTTTTAAAGGGTTATTCCGTTAATTTGTGATGAAATTCAACACTATGATTACAAAATACGACCTTACAAAACGATTCATAAGCTATGCCACCATAGATACTGAAAGTGATCCTTCTTCAGAAACGACTCCCAGTACCGCAAAACAATGGAATTTGGCCAATGCCCTAGTGGAAGAACTAAAGCAAATTGGGATGGAAGAGGTAACCATTGATCACAATGCCTATATCATGGCTACCCTTCCCAGCAACATCAATAAAGAAGTTCCTACAATTGGTTTTATTTCGCATTTTGACACCTCACCAGATTTTACTGGGGCGAATGTGAAGCCGCAGATTATTGAAAATTATGATGGCGGTGACATTTTGTTGAACAAGGAACAAGATATTGTGCTTTCGCCCAAGGACTTTGAAGATTTGTTATTGTACAAAGGCCAAACCCTTATTACCACAGATGGCACTACCCTTTTGGGTGCTGATGATAAAGCTGGGATTGCCGAAATTATTTCTGCAATGGAATACCTTATCAAGCATCCTGAAATCAAGCACGGAAAAATTAGGGTGGGCTTTACCCCCGATGAGGAAATTGGCCGTGGCGCTCATAAATTTGATGTAGCTAAGTTTGGGGCCGACTGGGCCTACACCATGGACGGTAGCCAAGTGGGAGAGTTGGAATATGAAAACTTCAATGCTGCAGGTGCTGTGGTCACCATCAAAGGGAAAATTGTGCATCCAGGCTATGCAAAAGGGAAAATGGTGAACAGTATGTATATTGCCATGGACTATATCAATTCTTTGCCAAGGTTGGAGACCCCAGAACATACCGAAGGAAGGCAAGGCTTTTTCCACCTGCACAATATGAAAGGGGAAGTAGATGGCACGAGATTACAGTATATCATTCGCGATCATGATAGAAAGCATTTTGAAGCACGAAAAGAGATGATGCAAAAACTGGCCGATGAATTAAACGAACAGTATGGCATGGAGCGAATTACCGTGGAAATAAAAGATCAATATTTCAACATGCGCGAAAAGATTGAACCCGTTATGCATATTGTGGATATTGCTGAAGAAGCCATGAAACAGGCCGGCATAAAGCCTCTCATTAAACCCATAAGGGGAGGAACAGATGGTTCACAGCTAAGTTTTATGGGACTACCCTGCCCTAATATTTTTGCTGGCGGGCACAACTTTCACGGAAGGTTTGAATACGTCCCTATAGAAAGCATGCAAAAGGCCATTGAAGTGATTGTAAATATTGCACAATTGGTAGCTCAAAAATAATTCTTCCCAAAAAGCGTTTTCATTCAAATTTTAAAAGTACTATTTATGAAAAAAACTCTCTTTATCGCATTAATGATAACCTCCTACAGTTTTTTTGGACAAAATGAAGCAACACCATCAAATGAAACCGCCAAGCACGAATTAAAAATTGATGGTCTGGAGGGGTTAATCGTTCCTGCCATAGATATATCCTATGAATATTTATTAAGTGCCCATTCTGGGGCAGGGGTATTTACCTTTATTAATTTGGATAACACCACGTATGATTATCAAAAATTAACCGTTGGGGCTTATTATCGCCAATATGTGTTCAATAAAGAGGACAAATATGCCAAGGGCTTTTTTGCGGAAGGCCTTTTACAATATGGCACGGGAGAAAATTACAACTTTTATTATGATGAAATTGATAATTATGTGGAAGTCAAGGAGAATTGGTCGAGAGTTGGGGTTGGCGCTACCCTAGGATATAAATGGGTAAGTGGAAATGGTTTTATTATTGAAATTTCAGGGGGTGGCGGTCGTTATTTTGATAGTGATAGTCTTGGCTTTTTCAAAG
>JAWKMP010000031.1:0-16542 GCA_041392175.1 Flavobacteriaceae bacterium
AAACCTTTGGAAGCTGCTTCAGCTTCGGCTTGGGTAACAATCACCACCGGGGTGGTATAACTCTTTTTGGCTTGCTCGTAACGTTGCATCATCTCTTTTGAATATACTTCTTTTCGGTTCAAAAGGTCACCCGTACCATCCAGCACATGGTCTGAAGGCACCGTAATGCTTACATCAAAATTTCCGAAGGGAAGCGCAAATTCATCCCTTCCCCAGAACTGACTATTTTGCCAGCCTTCCACATCGTTATAGACACACATACGGGGGTAAAACTGTGCAATGACATAGCCTCGGTTACCGTCTTCAAATGTTTCATACCCACTTCGGGCACGATCTATGGTGTGATCTGGAATGTTGTACCACCATTTGATAGAAAAGCTAAATTTCTCACCTGTTTTCAGGGCTTTTGGCATTTCAACCCGCATCATGGTTCTATTTACGGTAGTAGGAAGGATTTTCCCATTGGTATCTTTTACCCAATCAATTTTGAAACCTCCGTCAAAACCCTGCCCCATGTATTTTCCTACAAAATCGGCCGTGGTCTCTGCTGGGAAGGCACCACTGGGTTCAATCAATGGTGTTTTGGAATCCCTTGCACGAACGTTTTGGTCTAGCTGAACCCAAAGGTATTCCAATGCATCAGGTGAGTTATTGGTGTAGGTAATGATTTCTTCTCCATAAATACGGGCATTTTGATCATCAAGGTTTATATTGATAACATAATCTGCCTGCTGTTGATAGTAATTGGGTCCTGGCGCACCATTGGCAGAACGATAGCCATTGGGAGTAGAGAATTCTTCGTACAATTGCTTAAAGCGGTTGTTGTTGTAGTGTCCTGGTTTGCGTTCTTCTTTCTTTTCGGTGTTGTCTTGGGCAAAAGCAGTTCCTGCACATAAAAATACGAAACAAAGGGAAAGGATTTTTACTAGTTTCATCTGTGTAAAATATTTAATAAATTGGAAGATGTCATGCCCTTTTTAAACTTCCTGGATGGAATGGTAACGTTTTTTAAGGGACATTTCATAGGGATTTTGGTTGTTATTCTATTTTGGTAAAAAAGTGTTTAAAAGTACTTTTTATTGTTCAGTTTTTTGAATTACTCATCGAAGTTTAACATACCATTAGGATTATCTACATCGAGTACTAAACTTTTCCTTTCGCCCTCTTTTTTAACATGCACAATATTTTGCTGTTGCGTGGTCAATTCAAATAGCAGTTTGTTTTCTATGGTTATGGAGGAAAAATCGGTGACATGTTGCCCTTCCAAAAAGATTTTCACGATATCATTGTCGTATTCCCTACCTACATAGGTAAGCGGAATTTCCTTTCCATCCGCTTTAATGGTAAGCTTTTGAAGCACATATTTCTTTAAATATTCTTCAACTTGCTTGGTTTCTTTTTGGGTATCCAAGCTTAGGGAAGGATTGTATCTTTCCTGTAAAACATCTTCGATATCGTCTATAAATATTTTGGAGATTATCTGTAGCGATTGTTTTGGGGCTACATATTCCACTTGGGTGGTACTCACATAAAATTTGTGGGCAGAAGCTGCCACAAGTAAAGGGAATACCAATACGAAGGAAAGTACTTTCAAAAATTTCATGAAATTGAATACTGTTTTAAAGACGTTTTGGTGTTGCAAAGGTTACAAATATTATTCCTTTTTTTCTGAAATACGTTCTCGATATTCTTGTGCTTTCTCGGAAAAAACCTGTAACACCAGTACAAAATTTCCGTTGGTAAAATCATTCTTTAGAGAAGAAGTTTCAATACAAAATAGCAAAAAATCATAGACCCGTTCCTTCGGAATTTGATAGGCTTCTTCAAAAAAGGCATCCCCATATAAATTTATGATCTGGGAGACCACTCTATTTTGTGCCTGCCATTTCCGCTTGGTACGGAGGGTTTTGTAATACCCACTCAAGTACTTATAAAGCCCTTCGATATTCACCGCAGTGGGCGTAATAACCTGTCCAATCAAATTGGGTATTTTCTCTTGCGGGGTTCCTTTAAAACCGGGAATTCCCACATCGTCAAAATTAATTGCATCTTCGGTTTTAATGTTTTTTATGTCTTGCTCCAGATTTCCGGATAGACGGGGCCCAAGAAATACTTCATCCAGTTCATTTACCAATTCCTGCAACCTAATGTACATATGGCCGTTTTCGTAAATTTCTTCGGTTACCACCCTCTTCTCCGGCACATAGGTAACGGAAGAGATAAGTAACGTATCCTTGGGTTGAACTGTTATCACAAAATTACCCGTGGCATCGGTCACGGTATTGAAATGGGAAGAAGTATTTAAGATGTGGATCCCTTCCACATCTTTCTCATTTTCAATTTTTCCAAATAATTTTTTCTGCTGCCCAAAAGCAAAACCGCTACCCAAAAGCACGGTGAGTAATAGTAAAAGTTTTCTGTAAATGGTTGGGTTATTCAGAAACATTGCCTAAAGATAACCCTACTTTTCTTATCGAAATCTTAAGATGCCCGCCAAGGTTTTGTTAAATTTGAATTCTTGTTTACTTTTATACCTCAGAAATGAAAAACCTTCTTGTTGCTAGCACCTCTACCCTTCACGGAGGAGCTTATTTGGAATACCTCTTACCCGAACTACATTCATTCTTTCAACATACCGAAGAGATTGTTTTCATCCCCTATGCCCGTCCAGGTGGAATTTCCCACGACCAGTATACCGAAAAAGTGCAAAAAGCTTTTTCAACGTTGAACAAAAAAGTAGTGGGACTTCATTCTTTCAAGAATCCTGTAACTGCCCTTGAAGAGGCCAACGCTATTTTTACAGGAGGCGGCAACACCTTTGTGCTGGTGCAACAATTGTATCAAAACAAACTTATGGATCCCCTTAGGGAGGTACTTTTTTATGGAACCCCTTATTTAGGCACTAGTGCGGGTAGCAATATTTGCGGGGAAACTATGCAAACCACCAACGATATGCCCATTGTGTACCCTCCTTCTTTCAAAACACTGGGGGTAGTTCCCTTTAATCTCAATCCTCATTATTTGGACCCAGACCCCAACAGTACCCATATGGGGGAAACCCGGGAAACCCGCATACAGGAATTCCACACCCAGAACCTCTTGCCTGTGGTGGGGCTCCGGGAGGGAAGCTGGTTACAGGTAAAAGGGGAGAGTATCTTCCTTAAAGGGAGTCTTACAGCCCGTATTTTTGAAAAGGATAAAGATCCATACGAAATAGTCCCCCATTCAGAATTGCAGTTCGTTTAAGGATGCGACTTCCTATTTTTGAATGACCATCATTTGGAGGGTTTTCACTTCGCCGTTTACCACCAACCTGCAATAATAGGTTCCGTCCTCAAGAGTGATGGTATTTAAATCGATAGGGATTACATACTTCCCATATCCCATTGTTTCGTTTTCAAAAACGGTCATTACCTTTCGTCCCTGTTGATCGAAAAGATAAAGGCTCACATTGCTTTCTGCATGCAACTTAAAGGAAACATAGGTCTCCTTTGAAGCAGGATTTGGATATTGTACCGTTTCGGAAATCTTATTGGGCGTAAAGCCTTCTGTAGAAAGCACCTCAAACGGCGTCACATCGGTCCAAAGACTTAATTGCCCCCCATTAAGCCGTGTCCAGATAGGCCTTATTATATTGTCATGCACGGTAAGATTGGTATAATCCCCAAAAAACACTCCTGGGTTGGGCGTGAAAGGGGATTCACTAATTTTTTTATTGGTAAAGGTCACTCCCCCGTCCAGTGAATACGCTAAGTATACATCGGTTTGGTTGTCATTGTAGGCCCTTCGATCGTAAAAAACAAAATGCAGGTTTCCATTGGTTTGATCAATGTCCATCCAGGTAAAAAACTGTTGCTTTCCTGGTGGATCATCATTTACCCTTACAGGGGCACTCCACGTATCGCCCCTATCGGTCGATTTTGAAAGCCAAACATCAGTGTCATTTGCACCATTGCGCTGATCACTCCAGTTTACATAAATGGTTCCATGATGGGGCCCTCCACTAAGATCACATTTGGTAATGGGAAGTCCATTGCCCCTATAAATCCCTGGGATTGCGTAGTCCCATCCGGTAGGCATAGGATCGATGGCAATTTCCTGTGCCATCCAGGTAGCGCCATCGTCCAGCGATTTATTAAAAACCAATCCATTGGGGCCTGCCCAGGCAACATAAATTTCACCATTGGGACCCAAAGCAGGAACCGCCCCTTCCACTGTGTTGTCTGAATCAACACAGTCACCATCCACTTCATTTATTTTTACAGGGGTAGACCATGTGGCCCCACCATCTTCCGATTTTGAAAAAAGAATTATGGACTTATCATTTGAATTACCACTTCCATAGGCATCAAATTGGGTCCAAGTCAAGTAAATTGTCCCTGTATTCCTATCGATGATACTCCACTGCTTGTCTTGGGCTTTGGTTCCGTTTAGCCCTGTGTAGGAACCGTCGTTCCAGGTGGAGCCATTGGTGGTGGATTTCTGGCAAACAATGCGGTCAATCCAATTGCCACTGGCTGGATTGGACAAATGGAAGAAGTAAAAGTTTCCATCGGGGTCTACATCAATCACGGGATCGCCCCAAACGCCATACGAAGAACTTAAAGTATTGGCCGTCCACGTAAGTCCCCCGTCATTACTGGTATAATAGTTGTTCAAATTAGCACCCGCCACCAAAAGATCGGTGTTTAAAGGATTCATTTTTATGGAAGGCTCATTGGGATTGTTTTGATTGCTAATCATCACATTTTGAGAAAAACTTAGGTGAGTGACTAAAACAAGACCCAAAAGGAAGGCCCGTTGTTGGAAATTTTTCATACTTTTCTTTTTTATTGGCAATAATCTCAAAGGTAAAAAAATTAAACCGTAAAAGCAGACGCAGTACCTGTAAATATTAGGGTATAGCGTAATAGTTTTTATTTTATTTCAAAGCTAAATAGATGAACCGAAAAGATTTTATAAAAACTTCATTTTTGCTAGGGGGCATCTCACTGCTTCCTGCTTTTTCGGAAACAGCACCCTTACAGGAATTTACCCGAAACCAATTAATTGGTAAGGGAAATCCCGATATCACAGGCGACAGTTACCTTACCAAAATGCACAAACAAACGGCAGCTGCCCTTCAAAAATTGAAAGCTGAAGCCGCAAAAGAAAATATCCAAATTGAAGTAGTTTCGGCCTTCCGTAGTTTTGAGCGACAAAAGGAAATCTTTGAAGGAAAGTACTCCAAGTTTACTTCTGAAGGGCTTTCACCTCAAATGGCCATCGAAAAAATTATTGATTATTCTACCATTCCCGGAACTTCCCGCCATCATTGGGGTACCGATCTTGACCTCATTGATGGCAATGCCCCAAGACCCGAAAACGTACTCGTCGCTTCCCATTTTCATGGCACGGGCCCTTTCTGCAAAATGAAGGAATGGATGAACCAGCATGCAAAATCCTATGGTTTTTATGAGGTCTATACCGATGACCCCAACCGAAAAGGATTCAAATATGAACCTTGGCATTTTAGCTTCGCCCCGGTGTCCATCCCTATGCTTCAGGCCTATAAAAAATTGAATGTGAAGCAAATCCTTTCAGAAGAAAAAGTAATGGGGAGTAGCTATTTTACTGATGCTTTCATCGAAAAATACCGAACAGAAAATATCCTTGACATTAATCCAGAACTTTTATAATTAGACAATACCGTTCATGCGGAGTACTTGGAAAAATAGGGTCATCTTTGGGCTCCTTTTAGTCGCCCTGGGGATGGTTGCCTGTAATCGTAAAGAAACAAATCCCTATACCGGCCGTGCGCAGGCCATAGCACTAACTCCACAACAAGAAATAGCCTTGGGCCTTCAAAGTACCCCACAAATGATCCAACGGTACGGTGGTTTATATTCAGACTCACTATTACAAGGTCAAGTGGAAAGGGTAGGACAAAAACTAATCCATACTACCCTCACCAAAAGTAATCCTTACCCATTCAAATTTCATCTTTTGGCAGACCCCAATACCCTGAATGCCTTTTCATTACCTGGCGGACAAATCTTTATTACCTATGGTCTCCTTTCCCGTTTGGAAAATGAAGATCAACTTGCTGCTGTACTGGGACATGAAATTGGGCATGTTTTGGGCCGCCATGCCACGCAACGGATCACCGAAAGGAATCTTTTGAAAAGTGACTCAAAGAATGCTAACGCCATACTAGAAACAGGTGAAATGGAACAAAGCTATTTACTTATCAACAACCCCGAAGACGAACTGGAAAGCGATGCACTGGCGGTACAATTGGTTTTACAAGCAGGGTATGATCCTAATGAAATGATTAAAGTAATGGAACTTTTTAAACTTCCTCAAGGGCCCAAATTCCAAAACACACATCCCGATGCCCTCAAAAGGGTCGAAAAAATAAAGGAACATATTAATAAATATCTAGATCAATAAAGAGTCTTTCCCTAATTCGTATCTTTGTAGTTCATCACCTTTTTCATGAACAAAAAAGTTATTTTACTCATACTGGATGGTTGGGGCATTACCCAAGACCCAGCGGTTTCGGCTATTGCACAAGCCAAAACCCCCTTTGTTGATTCACTGTACCACAAATATCCCAATGCTCAATTACTTACCCATGGAATGAACGTGGGCCTGCCGGATGGACAAATGGGGAATAGTGAGGTGGGACACATGAATCTTGGCGCAGGGCGTATTGTCTACCAAGATCTGGCCAAAATCAATTTAGCCGTCCAAAAAAACACCCTGCACAATGAACCCGTTTTAAAAGCAGCTTTTCAATATGCCAAAGACCATCATAAAAAAGTGCATTTCCTGGGTTTGGTCTCCAATGGTGGGGTACATTCGCACATTGATCACCTAAAAGGGCTGTTGAGTGCCGGTAATGAATTTGGGTTGAAAAACCTATATGTCCATGCCTTTACCGATGGCCGCGATGTAGATCCCAAAAGCGGCGTGGGTTTTGTAAAAGAGCTGGAAACCCATCTTCAAAAAACGGGAGGGAAATTGGCATCCATTATTGGAAGATACTATGCCATGGATCGGGATAAGCGCTGGGAACGGGTGAAAAAAGCCTACGATTTGATTGTGCACGGAAAAGGTGAAACCTCCACCAATGCTTCCGAAAGCATCATGAAAAGCTATGCCAACGGGATTACCGATGAGTTTATAGAACCTATTGTGATGACCGAAAACAATCACCCCGTTGCAACCCTTTCTGAAGATGATGTTGTGATCTTTTTTAATTTTAGGACCGATCGTGGTAGAGAACTCACCGAAGTGCTTTCCCAAAGGGATTTTCCCGAATTCGGCATGAAAAAACTCTCACTTTATTACGTCACCCTCACCAATTACGACGATACGTTTCAAAACGTGAAAGTGGTGTACGATAAGGAAAATCTTCATGATACCTTGGGTGAAATCCTTTCCAAAGCTGGAAAAACACAAATAAGAATTGCCGAAACCGAAAAATACCCCCATGTTACCTTTTTCTTCAATGGGGGTCGCGAGGCACCTTTTGAAGGGGAAAAACGCATCCTTTGCCCCTCACCCAAAGTGGCTACCTATGATCTAAAACCCGAAATGAGTGCCTACGAAATTAGGGATAACATTCTTCCCGAAATTGAAGCTCAATCTGCCGACTTTATCTGTCTTAACTTTGCCAACCCCGATATGGTGGGACATACGGGCGATATGCAAGCTGCCATAAAAGCTTGTGAAACCGTTGACAGCTGCACACAATCCATTGTGGAAGCCGCAATAAAAAAGGAGTACAGCGTTATTATCATAGCCGATCACGGCAACAGCGAAACCATGAAAAACCCAGATGGCTCTCCCAATACAGCTCACACCACCAATCCCGTCCCCTTAATTTTGGTAGACAAGGACATCAAAACCATTCACCCAGGGATTTTGGGAGACGTTGCCCCTACCATCTTAAAACTTATGGGCATTGAACAACCCAAAGCCATGACCCAAAAACCATTATTTTAAATCTTTATTATGAAAAACTCGTTTTACCTATTGATAATCCTATCTATTTTCTCTTGTAAAAATGCTTCCGAAAAGGAACTAAACCCAAAAGAAAATTCTGAAGAAATAATCCTGGATGCAACTTCTGAAGGAATGAATACCCGTGTTCCCGATGAAGAAGACGGAGGCGAAATGCTATTAGGAAAAATCAACTGCAAAGGACTGCAGGAAGCTCCCTTTCATGATTGGTTTATCGAAAATTACAATGCCCATGCACTGGATACAACAACCATCGATAGCTTAAAACCCTTGTTGAAAAACATCTCCTTAAAAGTCTTTATGGGTACTTGGTGTGAAGATAGCCAAAAACAAATTCCAGCATTGGACAAGATTTTAGAGGCCTCCGAATATTCCATGGAAAACCTAGACATGATTGCCGTCACGCATGATAAGGATACCCCACAAGGCCTTGAGAAAGAATATGAACTGGAGTATGTTCCCACCATTATTTTCTTTAGGGACGGTGCCGAAATCAACCGAATAGTGGAATATCCCATAGAAACTTTAGAAAAAGACATGTTGCAAATTTTAAGCGGCAAACCTTACAAACACGCATACGCAGAATAAAAATTTCATCTCCCTATTATTCTTCGTACTTTTGCGGCATCATACATACTCAGCCCCATGGTATCGGAAACATTGACTATAGCTGTAGATTTTGACGGCACGATTGTAGAAGACGAATATCCAAAAATTGGAAAACCCATCATTTTTGCTTTTGAAACCCTTCAAAAGTTGCAAAATAAAGGGCATCGACTTATTTTATGGACGTACCGTTATGGGAAGGAGTTGGAAGAGGCCGTTTCCTTTTGTGAAGCACGCGGAGTTACTTTTTATGCTGTGAACAAAAGCTTCCCAGAGGAACATTTTGACCCTAAATACAGCAGGAAAATAAATGCCGATTTGTTCATTGACGATCGAAATTTTGGCGGTGCTGTGGGATGGGGAGAAATCTATCAAAAATTGGTGGGTGATGGCAGTATGCCCGCCATACCCAAAAGAAGAAAAAACTGGTTTGGATTTTAAATTATGATCATTACAAAAACCCCAGAAGAGATTGAATTGATGCGCGAGAGCGCGTTGGTGGTTTCCAAAACGTTGGGCATGCTTGCCAAGGAAGTAAAGCCAGGTGTCACTACCCAATACCTTGATACTTTGGCAGAAGCGTATATTAGGGAAGAGCATAAGGCCCTACCTGGATTTAAAGGATTGTACGGCTGCCCTTCTACTTTATTGACCAGCGTGAATGAAGCTGTGGTACATGGGCTCCCCACTAATATCCCGTTAAAAGAAGGTGACATCGTAGCCATTGATTGTGGCGCGATAAAGCATGAATTCTATGGAGACCATGCCTATACATTTGAAGTTGGGGAAATTGCTCCCGAAACCAAAAAACTCTTGGAAGTAACCAAAGAGTCTCTCTACTTGGGTATTCGTGAGTTCAAACACGGCAACAGAGTGGGTGACATAGGCTATGCCGTGCAACACTATTGCGAATCTTTTGGCTACGGCGTAGTACGTGAATTGGTAGGCCACGGCCTTGGAAAAAAATTACACGAAGAACCCGAGGTACCCAATTACGGCAAGCGCGGAAGAGGCAAAAAATTCATAGAAGGCATGACCATTGCCATAGAACCCATGATTAATATGGGAACCTACCAAGTGAAACAACTAGCCGATGGCTGGACCATTGTTACCCGGGACGGAAAACCTAGTGCGCATTTTGAGCACAACGTCGCTTTGGTAAACGGAAAACCCGAACTACTTTCTACCTTTGCTTATATTTATGAAGCCCTAGGAATAGTGAGTGATGAGGAAAAGGAGTTCCGGCAAAAGGAGTTGGTTTTGTAAATCGAAGCTGTGCAAAAACTCTTTAAATTTTTCCTGAACCTTTTTCCACGTACCTTCCTTTTACGTATGAGCTATGCCGTGCGACCTGTGGTGGCTTTCTTTTTAAGGGGAAACCGATACGTTGATCCCATAGATGGGAAATCTTACCGAAAGTTCCTTCCCTATGGCTACGAAAAAGTTCGTGAAAATGTTTTGGCCCCCGGCACCCTTTCATTAGAACGGCATCGCCTTTTTTGGCTGTACCTGAAAAATGAAACAACCTTTTTTTCCGAAACACTAAAAGTACTTCATTTTGCACCCGAACAGGCTTTTTTAAAACGTTTCCGTAATTTATCCAACCTTCATTACACTACTACCGATCTCAATTCGCCCATTGCCGATGTGAAAGCAGATATTTGCAATCTTCCGTTTGAGGATAACACTTTCAACTTTATTATTTGCAATCACGTGCTGGAACACATCCCGGATGATACAAAAGCAATGCAGGAATTGTACAGGGTCTTGGCACCCAATGGTACTGCTATTGTACAAGTTCCCTACGAAAAAGAACGTGCTACCACATTTGAAGATAATACCATCACCAACCCAAAAGAACGTGCGAAGATCTTTGGACAATATGATCATGTACGCGTGTACGGAATGGATTATTTTGAAAAACTGGCTTCGGTAGGTTTTACCGTGGAAGCCGTGGACTACACCAAACAGCTTTCCGCAGAACTCATTGAAAAATACCGCTTGGCCAAAGGCGAGTTGCTCCCAGTGTGCAAAAAGTTACTCTAGTATTTTTTTCTGAAACCCTTCCGTTATAAATTCTTGGGGTTGATGGTTGGCATCCATATAGGTAAGGTAGGCTTCTACCCCATCCAACTGGGAAAGTAACTTTTTTGACTTTTCCAATCCCATTGCCATAAAAGTAGTAGCATAGGCATCTGCCTCTGCACAGGTTTTTGCTAGGACGGTCGCACTGGTCACATCGCTTTCTTCTGCTTCACCCGTTAAAGGATTTATCGTGTGCACATATTTTTTTCCCGTGATTGAATCCATACGGAATTTTCGGTAATTGCCCGAAGAGGCCATTCCTTCATCTTGAAGCATCACGGTGTGGGAATAGCTTCGGTTTTCCAAACGGGAATCGATGGTTTCAATACCCACTACCCAAGGTTTTTGGGTATCGGCATGAAACCCCTTGGCGCGCAGTTCACCCCCTAGTTCGATAAGGTAATGAGCAACCCCTTGCTTTTCCAAATAACGCCCCAAACAGTCGATACCGTAGCCTTTTGCCACCGCATTGAAATCGAAATAAATTTGCGGAAATTGTTTTTGAATCGTTCCCTGCGGCGTGAGTTTCACTTTGGAAAAACCCACAAATTGCATTAACGAGTCCCGGGTAAGGCTATCTATTTTCTGTAAGGGTTTTGTATCACCAAAACCATAGGCATTGCGCAACACCCCAATGGTAGGATCAAAATAGCCTTGTGATTGATCATGGATTTTTTCGGAAAGCAAAAATACCTGTCTAAAAATAGAATCCACTACCACGGTGGAATCGCCTTGGTTGATTTTTGAAATGGCACTGTTGGATACATACGTGCTTACCGAAGCATTTACGGCATGCAACACCGAGTCGATTCCTCGTGCGGCATCAAATTCATTTTGTGTATAATATTGAATGGAATAGGTCGTGCCAAAGGCATTCCCTTGTAAAACCAAATGCTTTTCGGTATTTTCTTGGCACCCAAAAAGCAGTACACAGCCCAATAAAACAAATACTTTTTTCATGTTATTTCCTGAATTCCTTTGTAGAGAACCGTATAAGGTTCGTTCTTTATCACTGGCTTTCCATAATCCTCCCCATAGCCCAGACCTACTCCTGCATAATAGGTTTTTGCTTCAAATTTTAAAGCGTGTTCTTTCATGGTGTGCATAAAAACTGGATCGTAACTGTGGGCATCCTGTGGATACGAAATGGCCCTAACTATAATAAAATGAAGCGTTTTATCCTTTAATGCCACAAACTGGGGGTTCTTTTTCAATTTTGAGTTGACCGCCAGAAACTCAAACCCTTGCGATTGTAAATCTTCCCCTACTATATTCATGGCCAGGTTATGGAGTTCTTGTTCGGTAAGGGGTTGTGACATTACTTAAAGCGAATAAATTTTGTGGTTTCAAATCGGTAGGCAGGAATCTCCAAAGGCTCACCCAAAACAATGTCATACCAAGGACTCATTGTTACATCGTTTACATTTTTCAAGATATGAACACTTTGGGAAGGCGTATTCCCTTGTGCAAAAATAAATAAATTTTTGCCTTGTGCATTCACAGCTTTGTCCACCACCATAATCACATGCCCTAGACTTCCCGGATAAATGAGCATATCTCCCACTTCAATGTCATCCACAGTAGCAACGGGAAGCATTTCCTGCTGTAATGAAATAGTACCCGCATAGGTATAAATGAGGTCTAGGTAATTGTAAAAATTGGCTTTGCTGGAGTTGGGCTTTGCTGTTTTTAAGAAAGATACCTTATTTCCCGTAATTTGGGGTCTAAAGCCTGCGGCATATTCTTTCCATGAGCAATAATGCCCCGAGGTAAATTGAAACCCGATGGCCTCTTTTTTGTCCTGCTCCCAAAGGTATTCCGCCCGCAACCGAATAAGGGCATCGGCACACTGCATCAAACCATGGGATGGCACCGAAAGCTCGAACACGCCCACGTGGCCTCCTTGGTACACATAGGGTTTCCCATTATAGTTAATCACTTCACTTTCAAATGATTTAAGCGGATAGTTTTGGATATAAGCTGAAAAATTGCCCACGGGGTATTCTTTTCGTTGAAATCCTTCCGGAACCACTATGCGTTGTGAAACGGTTGTTCCCTCTTCGTTTACAAGACTAGTGGGCACCACATACGCTATAGCAACATTTTTTACCTGTCTGCCTTTCTTCGAAAAAAAGAAAAAGCACCCTAAAGCCATAAGGCTTATACCCAATAGTAGTTTCTTCATGAACATAACAACTCAAAAATCCCCAAAATAGTATAGCAAAATAAAGCCCCAATAGATGGGGCCTTTGTTAAGAGATGTGTCTTTTCTTATTTTCGAACGATTCGCTTATTAACCACGCCTTTTTCGGTAGTGATCTCTACAAAGTACACCGCACTATTCAAATGGGAAAGATCTATTTGGGCATTGTTTGATTGTACTGCTTGCTCAAGAATTTTCCTCCCTTGAATATCATAAATCACCATTTTTTCAATGGTTAGATTAGGCGAAGCAATATTGATAAGTCCTTGTGTTGGGTTGGGGAAAACACCAATATTGGCTAGGGCCTCTTTCGTATTCAATACGGTTTCGGTATTAAATCGCAGGGTAAACCGTCCGTTGAAATTCCCATCAATACTCTTGAAGCTATAAGGACCATCAAGCAAGTTCACAGTGATACCCATGTAGTTATCCATTATATAAACTGTCGCATTTTGCAGATTTCCTCCTTCAATATCCCTAATGGAAATTTCATACTCTTGATCACCCAAAATCTGCGTCGAGAAGCCCATTGGGATTTTGATTCCGTCTTCAAAAGCCTCGCGGGATTGGATTCCTAATTGCCCGCTTCCGTCCTCCAAGTGCGAATACAAGGCCAATACTGTTGCTAAACAACGGCTATCATATCCTTTGTCAATTCCTGCAGTAGTATTGCTTGAAAAACCTATGAGGGTTGTGTTTTGAAGTTCGTAATCTTTGCTATAAACGGTAAGCCAAATACGATCTTCTACATTGGGCTGTCGTAAAGTGGTATTACCAGATGTACGTCTCATGCTATTATTGAAAATAGCAGTTCCAGCAGCATTTGCCTTGATACCAAAACCTTGCCCAGTGGCAATAATTCCATTGGGTTCAGTAGAAGTACCTGGGTCATTTGCCGCAGCTGTTCCACCCGTAAGGTTATACATGGAAATATCCTGCATATCGAAATTCATGGAACCTGCTCCAGGGTAGGATGGACTTGGGGGGGTTAAATGTTCCCAAAAATAAATCTCATCCACCATGGCATTGGCGTTAATAAAATCATCTGCAGAAATGGCACATGCATAAGGGTTTGCTATAATATTGGGACTTGCATTTTTGTTATCGGCCGGTGTAGGGCCAGGGGTATTATAAATCACATTAAAATTAACGACTCCATTATTCAAGGTTCCTTGATCATAGGTATAGTTAAAAACCCCACCCGGTTGTCCATACCCGGATTGAGGCCTAACAATGTACCCTTCGGCAGGATTGATCCCGCCAGAATAAGCAATCCAGTTATCATAGTTGTCATCGGCAAAATTCTCGGCTCCTGGGAAGGCCGCCGCTACAGCTGGGTTGGGGGAAAATAAGGAAGTATCATGGTTGAGTACTAAAAAGGCACTGCTCCAAACCCCGGTGCGGGTATCTGCTGTCATGGGGCTTCCCAGCACCATAAAGTCACGGGACGCTAGGTTGGGTGTGGTAAGATTCACATTGATGGTTCCGTTATTTACCACCAAGGCATCATCATCTACCTGAACAAGATTCCCTTGATGGGCAACAATGAGTGTACCGTCTACTACAATACCATTTTCAATTTGTGCATAAGTGTTGGCATCAACCGTAAAAGTAAATCCTGTATTGACAGTTAAGTTACAAGCATTCAAATTACCATTGGTCGCGGTGTCATAATTTCCATTAATAACCACGGGATTGGTACCATCGGGGATTCCAGCAGGAATCCAAGTAGCTCCATTCCAGGTTTTCACTACCCCAGCACAACCAATAAAGGCATCTGAATTTCCAAAATAGTAAGTTCCATTCAATCCGGTAAATGAACCCGTCAAGGTTACGTTTGTTCCGAAAGAACCAATGCTAATGACAGATGTTTCGTCAATGGTTGTTGCATTTCCACGGCCTATTACCAGTGCTGAACGCAATAATCCGGTGGCTGCTTCCCAACCCGCAATTTCAGCTTCTTCAAAATAGAACGTCACATCAATGTTTCCGGCGGTGGTTGTATTGGAAGGGGTAACGGTAAAGGTTTTATCGGTTACTAAATCCGGTGCCGTGCTTCCATTGTAGGATTGCGCACTGGTACCCGATCTAGAGACAGCCACATCCACACACCCATAGTCGAAACTATTATTGTTGACAAAGGCAGCCATAACATCCCCAGTGGTGGGATCGGTAGCATAAGAAGTACCTGTACCATGGATATTGATCTGGTCTGGCGCACCAGTATTCACAGCGGTTTGAACACCTGTAGTACCTGCCGCAGTCACTAAGATATTATCTACTGCCATTCCATAGGCCCATGTTCCACCATCATTGTATAGGAACTGAATATACACCGTTGATTGCCCTATGTATGAACTAATATCCAAGGTCACATTATTTACCCAAGGCGTGGTATAAGAACCACCTCCGTTAGCCGTAGAAGTATTGGACAGGGTATTGATTGTAGTAAATGTAGTGCCATCGGTTGATACCCTTACCGTTCCAGTTTCAGAAACATCTGCCAAGGCATGATCAAAGCTCAAGGTGGCAGAACTATAAGCACCAGACATGTCAATGACATTGGTAGTAAGTCTATCGTTGCTTTTGTCACAATTACAGGCATCATCATTGGTAAAAGCAAAATTGGTAGTATTCCCTGTGGTATTCCAATAGGTGCTGGAAGAGCTTGCTGTATTTCCTACCGCCCAAGGGGTAGCGGAATTACTCGAGGTAGTTACTGCATAGCTTCCACCTTCAAAATCTTCTGAAAATAAAGTTACGTTTGAATTGCTACTGGGTGCTGCATCGTCATTGCTAATAGTGAGGGTAAAAGTATCTGCACTGGTATTGGCCGAAGCATCTCCTCCATTGGCATTAACGGTAAAATCAACAATTACGGTTTCATCCGTTTCTACCGCTGCATCTTCATATACACGAATGGTCATGGTTTGCGCAGTGGTTGACCCTGCTGGGAAAGTAACGCTAGGGGTTACTAATTCAAAATCGACATTGTTGGTGGCTGTACTAGAACCGTTCACGGTGAAGTTTACGGTAGCATTTGCTGAAGCTCCCACAGCTATACTGAGGGTTACATCATAATCGGTATAACTACATTCTGAACCTTCTGTAGTTGTTCCGCTAGTCAAATCGAATGAGATTTGGGGGTCGTTAATGGCCACCTCAAAGGTTCCTGTAAACATTCCCCTACCGTAGGTAGATGCCAAAATAGTATTGTCTGCAGACCGATAGTCGAACGAAGTAACTTTTACATCGCTCATGCCATTTTGGGATTGTGTCCAGTTGGGGTTTGCCGCACTCCAATTGGAAGTTTGCCAAACACCTAATTCAGTGCCAATGATCACCTCATCGGGGCTTAATGGATTCTGAAGGATACACTTTACAGGCATATCGGGCAAATCTCCCTCTTTGCTCACCCAGGAAGTTCCTCCATTGGCTGTATACCATACACTGGTTACCCCATAATTATGAAAAGTAACCATAATATCATTTTCGGAAGCGCCATAACGAATATCAGATACTGCACCTACTTGTCCTGGCATGGAAATATCGGTCCATGTGGGCGTTCCATTGGCGTTATTCAAACGGATGATTTTCCCTAAAGCAGTTCCTACCAAAATTCGATTATTGGTATAAGG
>JAWKMP010000032.1:0-12859 GCA_041392175.1 Flavobacteriaceae bacterium
CCGCAGTAACCATGCGCTCCTTTAGTGAAGAAAAACGCATGGGCACTATGGAATTGCTATTAACCAGACCTCTTTCCCTGCGAGGTATTATTTTGGGGAAGTATTTTGGGGCTTTGTTGTTGATTATAATGGCCTTAATACCAACCCTACTGTATGTTGCGACCATTTCCAATCTAGGTAATCCCCAGGGAAATTGGGATGTTGGGAGTACAGTGGGCTCTTACATAGGGTTGCTCTTTTTGGCCATGGCCTATACGGCTGTGGGGGTATTTGCCTCTACCCTTTCCGAAAATCAAATTGTGGCTTTTATCATGGCCGTTTTGTTGTGCTTTCTTTTGTATTATGGTTTTGATGGCATTTCGTCAATCATTACATCCATTGACATCACAGGTTTGGGGATGCAATCTCATTTTAATAGCATGGCAAGGGGCGTATTGGATACGAGGGATATTCTCTATTTCTTAAGTGTGGCCTTTCTGTTTTTGGTATTCACTTTTTTAAACCTCAATAGGAAGTAATGCTGAAGAACCATAAAAACATAAAAATACTTTTGGTTTCCCTATTGGCCGTTATAGGCTTAAATCTTCTTGGACAATGGCTTTACAAGCGTTTCGACCTCACCCAAGACCATCGGTACACTTTATCTGCCGCAGCAAAGGAAACCGTTGCCAACGTAAACTCCCCTTTGTATATCGATATTTTCCTGAAAGGTGATTTACCGCCCGAATTCAACAAACTACAACTTGAAACCGAAGAATTATTGGATGCCTTTGCTTCCTATAATTCAAATGTCGTATTCGATTTTATCAACCCATTGGAAGGAGAAGAGGACCAAGCGGCCATTCAGCAGGAAATGATGCAATTTGGGTTGAAAGGAGCGCAGGTGGAAGTTAAGGAAAATGGAAAGGTGAGCACAGAAATCGTCTATCCTTGGGCTCTAGCCTATTACAATGAAAAAACCGTAAAAATCCCTTTGCTGAAAAACCAATTGGGAAGCACTTCCGAAGAAAGGGTAAACAATTCTATCCAAAATCTTGAGTATGCTTTTGCCGATGGTTTTAGCAAGTTAACACAGCCAAAACGCAAGAAAATTGCTGTGCTCAAAGGCAATGCCGAACTGGACGATCGCTATATCGCCGATTTTTTAACCTCCCTTGGGGAACATTATTACATTGGTCAATTTACCTTGGATTCTGTAGCAGTAAATCCGCAGAAGACGCTGGATGAGCTCCAGAAATACGATTTAATCATCGCTGCCCAGCCCAAAAAACCCTTTTCGGAAGCCGAAAAATACACCCTGGACCAATTCACCATGAGCGGTGGTGCCTCCCTGTGGCTCATCGATGCTACAGAACAAAAGATGGATTCTGTGAGTGGTGGCACCTTTGTTTTTGGAAAAGACCTCAATTTGAACGATTTCTTTTTCAAATATGGGCTTCGGGTAAATCCCAATTTGGTGAAAGATGTATATGCGGCTCCCATTTCATTAGCAACCGGAGAAGGGAATGAAACGCAGTATAGTCAATACCCATGGCTGTATAGCCCGTTATCATCCAGCGCCAATAATCACCCCATTGTATCCAATTTAGAAGCAGTAAAATTTGATTATGCTTCCTCTATCGATACGCTTCCCAATGGCATTAAGAAAACAGTGTTGTTGAGCACTTCCCCTATTTCCAAAATTGTGGGACTGCCGGTGGAAATCGATATCAATGCTGAAATCCCCAAAAACCTCAAAATCTTAAATGAAGGCCCCGATCCAACCGAATTTACTACCGGGGAAATTCCGTTAGCCGTATTGCTCGAGGGCGAATTTACTTCGGTGTATAACAATCGCATAAAACCCTTCAAGGTTACCCAAGATTTTGCGAAAAGCCCCCCTACTAAAATGGTGGTAATAAGCGATGGCGACGTCATTAAAAACCAGTTGGATCGAGGACGGCCCTTGGAATTGGGGTTTGACAAATGGACCAACTCTTTTTATGGTAACAAGGAATTTTTGTTGAATACCGTGAATTATCTTTTGGAGGACAACGGACTTATAAACATTCGAACCAAGAAAATAGCGATTCCGTTTTTGGATCCCCAAAAAACGGCTGAAAAAAGAAGCCAATGGCAACTGCTCAACCTCTTGCTACCACTGGCCTTATTAGCATTATTTGGCTTTTTCTTCCACCACTTCCGAAAGCGTAGGTATGGAAGGTAAATGTTAATAAGTTTGTTTTAGCAAATTAGCCTTTTGGGATATATTTGTAATGAGGCGTTAAACCCTTTACCATACCATTTTTCTTAAAAAAATTAGTTACATGAAATTTATTGTATCGAGTTCGTATTTATTAAAGCAATTACAAGTACTGGGAGGCATTATCAATAATAACAATACCCTTCCCATTTTAGATAATTTTTTGTTTGAGTTGGACAAGAATGCCTTGAAGGTTTCTGCATCTGACCTTGAAACAACCATCACTTCAAAATTAAACGTAGAAAGCAACGAAAAGGGAAGTGTTTGTATCCCTGCACGATTGTTACTAGACACCTTGAAAACCTTTCCTGAGCAGCCGCTTACCTTTACCGTGGAAGAAAATCATACCGTGGAAATAAGTTCCAATAGTGGTAAATATGCCTTGGCCTATGCCGATGGCGATGATTTCCCAAATGCGGTGGAATTAAAGGATCCCAGCGCCACCAAAATACAGGGTGATATTTTGGCCAATGCCATTAGCAAAACCATTTTTGCTGCCGGTAATGATGATTTGCGTCCCGTAATGAGTGGTGTGTTTTTTCAATTTTCAACCGAAAACCTCACCTTTGTCGCTACCGATGCACATAAACTGGTGAAGTATACCCGAAGCGATGTACAGGCTTCCCAAACGGCCGAGTTCATTATGCCAAAAAAGCCGCTGAATTTGCTAAAAGGAATTTTGGCTGGAAGCGAAGAAGAAGTGACTATCGAGTACAATGAGAGCAATGCCAAGTTCCGTTTTGAAAATACCGAAATGATTTGTCGCTTGATTGATGGTAAATACCCCAATTATGAGGCGGTGATTCCAAAGGAGAACCCCAATAAGCTTACCATAGATAGAAACCAATTCTTGAACAGCGTTCGAAGGGTAAGTATTTTTAGCAATAAAACCACCCATCAAATTCGTTTAAAAATAGCTGGAGCCGAATTGAATGTTTCTGCAGAAGATATAGACTACAGCAACAGAGCCGATGAACGATTGACCTGTGATTACCAGGGTGACGATATCCAGATTGGCTTCAATTCCCGTTTCCTCACCGAAATGTTGGGCAACTTGCGATGAAGTGGTTCCTTGAAATGTCCCTTCCCAACCGAGCTGGGATTTTAACCCTGTAGATGGGCTGGATGAAGGAGAACAGGTAACCATGCTAGTTATGCCCCGTGATGCTGAACAACCAACAGTAAAATTTCGTTAATAAAAAAACCCGGCCGATGTTTTTTTTATATTATTAAAATAATTAATCGTTATCTGTCGTTTTAGTCTCGTCCGGCAAAAACATTCCTTTTAATCTTTGGCCAAATCGTGGGCTCGCTTGCATTGGAGGTTGTGACGGTTTTAGAAAAGCGTCACTGGTTGGTAGCATATTTAACTCCTATCTCGGCAGATTCTCCTGGCATTATAGGACCATCGGGTTTGGTAGGTACAGTACAACCACAGCTTTCCCTTCACATTGGAAATAATGATAGGTGCATCTCCCACATTTTTGAATTTGAAAGCCCTTACCCCATCTGCATTATGCGCAATGGTTCCATAATCAATGGTTTCATTTTCAAATTGAAAAACCCCCTTTGGTTCAGATTGGGTTTTGTCTTGCGCAAACACCGCAGTTCCTGCTATCAAAAAAAGCGCTAGGAAAAGATTTTTAAACCCAGAAAGAGGACCGGATGGCTGACTTTTTACTAGAAAATTCATAATAAATTGGTTTTTAAAAAAGTTATTTGAACAAATATCAAACAAAATTTTAAACCACGGTCAAAATATTACGTTAAATTAGGAGATGAAGCGAATGGTGCCAAAATAACTGGGAGGTTCACCATTACTGGCACGTACCGCATTCACAATGGGCATCACTAGTCCTATAAGACCTGCAAAAATAAGGACTAAAATACCTAGTCCCAAAAGGAGAATGGCCGGAATCCCAATGATAATATAAAGAATTAAACTTAGTTGAAAATTGACAATTTGCTTTCCATGCAAGTCCATTCCTTCTACCCGATCTTTTTGGGACAACCAAATCACTAAGGGGACAATGAGTCCGCCGCATCCTGTGACATAGGTAAGCAATTGCGAAAGGTGGGTAAGTACCAGTAATTGGATATCGGTTCTTTTTTCAGATTGATGTATTACTTCCATGATTGTTTTGATTGATGTAACTAACTAGTCTTCATGGGCAATGATTTGTTACAACAAACCATAAAAAAACCCTCCGAGAAGGGAGGGTTTTACAATTATTTCAAGGGAGGGTTTATTTCGCCTCTGCTACTACATCAAATGAGAAATCGGTAACCACATTCCTGTGGAAACGGATTTTTGCATCGTATTTTCCGGTACGCTTAATCAAACCTCCCGCAATACTGATGTATTTTTTGTCCAATTCAACACCTTCTTTGGCAAGTGCCTCTGCAAGGTCTGCATTGCTCACAGATCCAAATAATTTGTCTCCCTCACCCACTTTAGCGGTAATTTTCAATTCTAGACCACTTAATTTATTGGCTTCTTTTTGAGCATCGTCTACCAATTTCTTTTCCTTATGGGCTCGTTGCTTTAGCGTTTCTGCCAATACTTTTTTAGCAGAAGGAGTAGCCAAAATGGCAAGTCCTTGAGGGATAAGGTAGTTTCTTCCGTAGCCATTTTTCACAGTTACTACATCGTCTGCGAAACCTACATTTTCAACGTCTTTCTTTAGTATTAGTTCCATATCCTGCTCCTTTTATTTTAATAAATCTGCTACGTATGGCATTAAGGCCAAATGACGGGCTCTTTTAATGGCCACCGCTACTTTACGTTGATACTTTAGGGAAGTTCCTGTTAATCTTCTGGGAAGGATCTTTCCTTGCTCGTTCACAAACTTCAACAAGAAATCTGGGTCTTTATAATCGATGTATTTGATACCCGATTTTTTGAAACGGCAGTATTTTTTGTTTTTGGAAGTTTCAATATTTAAAGGCGTAAGATATCTAATCTCTCCGTCTTTCTTTCCTTTGGCTTGTTGTTCTATGCTAGACATTTCTTAAGCGGTTTTTTTGTTACGGGTTCTTCTTTTTTCGGCCCAAGCAATGGCATGCTTGTCCAATTTTACAGAAAGGTAACGCATCACGCGCTCATCTCTTCTAAACTCGACCTCAAGATCGTTCACGGCATCACCTTCAACGGTGTACTCAAAAAGGTGGTAAAACCCACTTTTCTTGTGCTGAATAGGATAGGCCAATTTCTTTAGCCCCCAATTCTCTTTCGATATCATCTTTGCTCCTTTAGAAATAAGAAAGTCTTCAAATTTCTTAACTGTTTCCTTTATCTGGTCTTCAGATAAAACGGGATTCAAGATGAAAACAGTTTCGTAATGATTCATAAATTTGTTTTGTTTAATTCTTAGCACTTTGCCAAGAGCGTGCAAAAATACTACTTTATTTATAATTTACAAACCCTGTTTTACGAATAAATTTTTTCCTACATAAAAGGGGGGAATGCCCCCTTTTTGCGTTCAAAGTTAAAAAAAGTTGCAGTTCATCGATTTTTTATCTATCATTGTACCGAATTAAACCTTACAAAATGGATAAACCGCTTTTAAAATGCGCCATTGTTGACGATTCAACGTTGCAAAGACTTTCCATCGTAAAACTTATTCAAAACCATCCCTCACTTGATCTCGTTGCAGAATACAACAATGCTATTGAAGCCAAAATGGGGTTGGCCACCACGGAGATTGACCTCGTTTTCCTCGATATTGAAATGCCCATTCTTTCTGGTTTTGATCTTTTGGATGACTTAACCCATAAACCACAAATTATTTTCGTAACGGGAAAAACCAAATATGCTTTCAAGGCTTTCGATTATGATGCAGTGGATTACTTGCGTAAACCCATTTCAAAAGAACGCTTTCTAAACGCAGTTCACAAAGCCATCATCAACTACAAGATGAAGAATGAAGAAGGCTTTGATGAGGAGGATTTTATCTTCGTGAAAAGCAACCTTAAAAAACGAAAGGTATTTCTTAACGAACTGCGCTATATCGAAGCACTTGGTGATTATGTGAAACTAGTGACAGAGCATGATGCATTGGTGGTACTATCCACCATGAAAGCATTTGAAACCTTGCTTCCAAAAGAGCGTTTCTTGCGAATTCACAAGTCCTATATCGTGAACTTGGACAAAGTAGAAAAATACAACAGTAAGGTTATTGAATTGGATAAAGAACAACTTCCTTTAAGCCGTAACCGAAAAAGCGAACTCGTGGAAGCCCTTGCTGCTACAGTGAAATAGCTTAATAATTATCTACATCTAGCGTAAGCTTTACTCGCGAAAAATCCTTGATTGCCAAAAAACGTTGTTGTGCTTTAGAAAGATATTGCTTTGTCTTTACCAATGATTGCTGTTTTGGGATTTTTACAAGGATATTCGAGATAAATTCATTCCGGACCCTACCTACGGGAGGGCTTACAGGGCCCAACACATTCTCTTTAAGCGATATTTTTAATACCTCGGCCAGCCAATGGGAGGCTTTTTCCATGACCGAAAAATTGCGGTGCCTAATGGTAATCTTAATGAGTCGATAATAGGGCGGATATTTAAATTGATAGCGTTCTTCAGTCTGTTCTGTATACATTCCCTCAAAATCATTCATGCTAACCTGCTGAAGAATTTGATGATGGGGATTATAACTCTGGATCAATACTTTTCCTTGTTTCTGGGTACGCCCTGCCCTACCAGCGACTTGCTGTAGCAATTGAAAACTTCGCTCATGCGCCCTAAAATCAGGGAAATTCAAGAGATTATCGGCATTCATCACCCCTACCAAACTTACATCCCTAAAATCCAATCCTTTGGCCAGCATTTGGGTTCCTACCAAAATATCAATCTCTTTGTTTTCCATTCGCTCTATCAATTTGGCATAGGCATGCTTTGCCTTTGTGGTGTCCTGGTCCATTCGGGCAATGGCGGCGTTGGGGAATAAGTCCTTCAATTCCAATTCTATTTGTTCGGTTCCAAATCCTTTGGTATCCAAGGTATCCATCCCGCAGGCTAAACACGAAATGAGCATGGCCATGCGGTAACCACAATAATGACAGCGCAACTCATCTTTGTATTGATGATAGGTTAGGCTTACATCACAATTGGGGCATTGGGGCGAAACACCACAGGTGGTGCATTCCACCACGGGCGAATACCCTCGTCTATTTTGAAAAAGAATAATCTGTTCCTTGTTGTTGAGAGCTTCGGTCATTTCTTCCAGCAAGCGATCACTAAAATGCCCGGTCATTTTCTTTTTTTTCAATGCATCCCGAATATCGATCAGCTCCATTTTAGGCATTAACACATTTCCGAAACGTTCTTTCAATGTCACCAAACCATACTTACCCTCTTGGGCATTAAAATAACTTTCCAAAGAAGGCGTAGCCGATCCCATCACTACTTTTGCCTGATGCATTTGTGCCAATACGATCACCGCATCCCGGGCATGATATCGAGGCGCAGGACTGTATTGCTTAAAAGAGGGTTCGTGTTCTTCGTCCACAATTACCAATCCTAAATCCTGAAATGGGAGAAACAAGGCCGAACGGGCACCAATAATAATTTGTGCTTTAGGCTTTTGAAGTAACACTTGTTGCCAAACTTCTACTCGTTCGTTGACAGAAGATTTGGAATGGTACACAGCCACCTTCTTTCCAAAATAATGCTGGAGCCGGATGATAAGCTGTGTGGTCAAGGCAATTTCGGGGAGGATGAAAAGTACTTGTTTTCCAGTGGGCAACAGCTCTTCGATGAGTTGTACATAGATTTCCGTTTTTCCGCTGGAAGTAACTCCGTGCAATAAGGTAATGTTTTTTTGAATGAAGGACTGCTTAATTTCCTCAAGCGCTTTCTCTTGAGCAGGACTAAGCCCTTTTACTTCCGAAGGGGCTTCACCCGTGTATTCCATGCGGTCTTTCTGAAGGTAATACTCCTCCAAAACACCTTTGTCTATCAACGATTTAATGGTGGAAGGCGTTGCCCCCGATTTCTTTTGCAGATACACCGATTCCACATTTTTTTCGGTAACCGAAAGCATAAAGAGGGTCATGAGCACTTCCCGTTGTTTGGGCGCTCTGGACAGTTCATCCAGCAATAAACGCAAGGCATCCTCATCTGCATAAGAAGCGGCCAACTTTAGGTAACGCTTCATTTTGGGCCTGTACTGTTCAAAAACCTCTTCTTGAACCACAACCGCTCCTTTTTCCATCAAACTTTGAATCACCCCCACTACCTGCTTTCGGTCCAACATATTCCGAATATCATTAATATGCAGGGAGGATTGGTTTTGAAGGGCTTCGAGCACCAAAAACTCATCATCATTGAGCGCTGCTTCATCCCATTTGGCATTCTTCAGAAGGGTAATAATAGTTTCACTTTCCAGTAAAAAAGCACTGGGCAATGCTGCCCGAATCACTTCACCCAACGTACACATATAGTACTGCGCCATCCACTCCCAATGCTGCAATTGAGAGAGGGTCACTATGGGGCTTTCATCCAGGATTTGGTCTATAGACTTAGTTTCATAGGCAGGAGGGTCATTTTGATGAATGCGGTAGACGATAGCGGTGTAAATTTTCGATTTCCCAAAAGGCACCGCAACCCGCATGCCGGGTTTCAGAAAAGCGGCTTCATCCTTGTTTACCTCGTAGGTAAAAGATTGTCGTAAGGGAATGGGCAGAATGACATCAATAAAGTACACTCTTCGAAAATTATAATTTTTCCTTCAACTGCTGAAGGGAAACATTCAGTTCAAAACCCAGTAAAAGTAGATTGGAGTTGATCCAAATATACACCATCATGATAAGAAGGGCTCCAATAGAACCATACAATTGGTTGTATTGTGAAAAATTATTGATGTACACCCCATAAAAGTAGGTGGTTACCAAAAACAGCAGCGTGGTTACCAAAGCACCTATGGAGAAAAACTTTGTAGGCCTACCCTTTTTTACGCCAAAATGATACAGTGTAGCCACAACAATGTAGAGCATCAAGGCAAAAATGATGAACTGCAAAAATTTCACCCAAAAGAAATCGTTGGAAATAAAAGCATCCGTTTTTAAGAAATTGATGAGGTATTCTCCATACAAAATAGCACCAACGGTCACCAACAAAAGAACGGCCAAAAAAATGGCTACTAGTATAGCAACAAAGTACTGCCTAAAAAATCCTCGGTTGATGGTTACATAAAAGGAGTATTCAAATGCGCTGAAAATAGCATTCACCCCATTGGCCGTTAAAAATAAGGTAAGAATAAAGGTAAAGGAAAGCAGTCCGCTTCGGGGGTTAAGCGCAATATCTTGGATCACCGGATAGAAAAATTCGTTGGTTTGGGGCGGAAACAAATCTTGAATGAAAAGCAGGAACCGGGCTTGGAAATTTTCTATTTTAATGTATGGGATCACATTCAATATAAACAGCAAAAAAGGGAAAATAGCCATAAAAAAACTGTAGGCAATGGAACTGGCCCTAGAGGAAAATGTTCCTTTTATAATTCCCATGGTATACGTTTCCAAAAGGTCGTAGAGCGAATAGCCACTAAAACCGGGAAGTTTGATAAGTTGCAATAGTTTTACCAAATTGCGAACAATGGGGATTTTATTTAGTTTTTCCTCAATTTCAGCACTCATTGAACTGCTTTTAAACTTAAGTCCATATTGTAAACCGAATGTGTCAAAGCACCACTGGAAATATAATCTACCCCACATTCTGCGTATTTTCGAGCGGTTTCCAAGGTAATTCCCCCACTTGATTCGGTAAGGCATTTATCCCCAATCATGGCGACCGCCTTTTTGGTGTCTTCGTAATTAAAATTGTCTATTAAAATTCGGTACACACCATCACTTTTCAATATCTCTGAAATTTCATCCAGGTTTCGTGCTTCCACAATAATTTTAAGATTTAAATGATTTTGATCCAAATAAGCCTTGGTTTTTTCAATGGCCTTGGTTATACCCCCGCAAAAATCAATGTGGTTATCTTTTAGCATAATCATATCGTATAAAGCGAAACGATGATTTTCTCCGCCGCCTATTTTCACCGCCCATTTTTCCAAGGCCCGAATCCCCGGAGTGGTCTTTCGGGTGTCCAAAATGCGGGTTCCAGTACCTTCCAGAAGTTTTACATACTCGTTTGTTTTGGTGGCAATGGCACTCATACGCTGCATGGCATTGAGGACCAAACGCTCGGCCTTTAAAATTGATTGACTACTGCCCGAAACAAAAAACACCACATCACCATAGCGAACTGGGCTTCCGTCCTTCATTTTGATTTCCATTTGTAAGCCTGGATCTACAAAATCAAATACCAAACGGGCAAATTCAACCCCTGCAATAATGCCTTCATCTTTAACCAAAAGCTTTGCGGTGCCAGTGGCTTCCTCAGGAATGCAGGCCAAGGAACTATGGTCGCCAGAGCCAACATCTTCCCGTATGGCATTTGCAATGATAAGGTCTATTTCTTTGTTGAATTGCTTTTTGGAAATCATGGCTGTACAATTTATGCGAAGTTACTAAATTTGACGCGTTGAAAGGCTGCTATTTTAGATAATTGAAATCGGCATAGTTTTCAAACAACAATCCATTTGACATGAAAATAACGCTACTTGCTATTGGAAAAACAGACAATAAAAACCTTCAAAACCTGCTAGAGGATTACACCAAAAGGCTTTCTCACTATGTTGGGTTTACTTTTGACGTCATTCCCGATATCAAAAATGCCAAGAACCTTACAGAGGCCCAACAGAAGCTTGCCGAAGGAGAAGAGATTTTAAAACGCTTGCA
The DNA here is from genome assembly GCA_041392175.1 of Flavobacteriaceae bacterium. GTDB lineage: Bacteria > Bacteroidota > Bacteroidia > Flavobacteriales > Flavobacteriaceae > Halomarinibacterium. The sequence continues at coordinate 11,033 of JAWKMP010000032.1, forward strand.
ACCTACCGATGTGTTATTCCTATTGGATGAAAAAGGAAAACAATATACCTCTGAAGGATTTGCAGAATTTTTGCAAAAAAAAATGAATAGCGGGATCAAGAACCTGGCTTTCGTAATTGGTGGGCCGTATGGTTTTAGTGCGGATGTTTATACCAAGGCGAAGGGAAAAATTTCACTTTCGGAAATGACCTTTTCCCACCAAATGGTACGTCTTTTTTTTATTGAACAAACTTATAGGGCCTTTACCATTTTACGCAATGAGCCTTATCATCATCGATAATGGTAATTGCATTATTTTAGATAATCCAAAGCGTTGACCACTTCGTATTTAGGGCTTCTTTTCATGAATTCGTTCAAAAATGCTGTGTGGCTGCCACCCGAAAGGATAAAAACACGATCCTCTCTAGTCAAAGGAATTCGGTTTAGGTTTGAATAAATTCGGAGATTTCGTTGATAATATTTAGCCGCTTCATCAGCCCCTTCAAAACCTTCATTGGTTCCCACATACGCAAGCATATCGGCATTTACCACTATCAAAAAATCCAAAAAACGGGGATCGTTCATGCGACGTAATTTTTCCAACAAAGGCAGGTTTACATCCTGAATGTCCAAATCTTTTACCGAGGCTAAAGGATCTACTTTAAAGGCATTATAGGTAGTAGAATCAATAACGTTCACAATATCCTCGTCAATCAAGTAATTATAGTTCATTTTATGGTCGATTCCATAAAGCTTGGTTATATGGTTTAAGCGGCCAACTTCAAAAGCTACCAATCCTATTTCACCATAGTAGGCAGAAGCTTTGCTAGGGTCATTCAAATAGGCTTGATAGGCTTGATTAAGCTCGTCATTATAGGCGGGTGGAATTTCCACACAAATCACCGTGGGCTTAAAGGTAGAGATCATGGTAGCAATCTCCTTGGCGTCTTGTTGGTTTTTCTTGTTTTGCTCATCAAACTCCACACTGCTGGCATCACTGGTGTTCCCCATATGAAAGGTAGCAAAATTCAATACTTTAATTTTTTCTGGACCTTCTTGGACAGCAGGAGTTTCGGTAGCGGGTAATGGGGTTTTGGTACTGGGCTGTTGGCAACTTACCATTATAACAAAGGCCGCTGCACATAAATGGAAATAGTTCATTGGTTTTTTTTCTAAAAGACTAAAGGAAATATATTTGGTTACAATTTAGGTACCCCATATTTATTTAGGTTTGCACAACCCAGGACGGTGAATCACTCATTTCCATCGGCATTGAATTTGTTATTTTTAAAAAATTTAACGAACTACCAACTTAAACTCCTTTATAGCGCTACCATCACTAACCGTTAACAGATACAAGCCACTGGCCAATGATTGTTTCCAAAAAAGATTCCCTTGGGGTTGATTCCACATTTGGGAAACAATCTCTTGGCCTGTTAAGGCATAGATCCGGGCTGTAAGGTTTGTAAATAGGGAGTTTGATGAAATACGCAATCCTATTACTTCTTTCACTGGGTTTTCAATCAAAGAAATACCTAAGTCAAGGTTGTTTTCAGAAACACCTAAATTCTGTCTAATTTCATCCAAAGCAAACTGGGCACTGGCCGCAGTGACGGTTACGTGCGGTTCATTTTCGGTAGGAATATAAAAATTCACGAATGGGGAATCGTTTAAATTGGGGGCATCATACCAATTTGGGTTTTCAATGGCCAAAGAACTCATGGTAGGAATGAACGAGTATAGATCTTGTTGCAAAGCAGCCAAAAATTCTTCCAATACCGGATTTCCTCCCCCATCGCCCAGCGCATCGGCAATGCTCCCCGTTCCTCCTGGCGATGCATCCACACC
>JAWKMP010000033.1:0-10136 GCA_041392175.1 Flavobacteriaceae bacterium
TGACTTTAATACAATATAATTCCAAACCTATTTCCCCACCAAGCTACACTCAGGACAGTTTCCTTTCCTGCTTCTTTCAATATCACACTAAAACTCCTTCTCCCCTACCTCATAACAACCGCTTCGTGTACTTGGCCGTATTGCTACTAGGGTCATAAAAGGCTTCCGAGATACCGCTCACCTTACCGTGGCTGGTGGTGAGGGTAAGCACCGCAAAACCGTTATACAACTGCTTGGAAGGGAACGGTTGTGGGCTGTCTGCCTTATAGGTAATGTTGTTTTTGGCAGGCGGTTGCTCCAGCGAAGTGGCCAACCCATAGGGCAAGGCCGCATGGCCCAGGCAGCGGGCATAGGTGGCGGTGGTAAAGCCGGGCACCATTTTAGTATTAGGGATCGTAATGGGTTGGGTGTACACAATGCCGTTGTGCACATGGCCCCAGTACCAGGCAAAGGGATCGCCCTTGAGCGCGTAGTGGATTTCGGCCCATAAAGGAGAGGCTGAAGTGGTATCATCTTCAAAGCCGTTGTGGTGGGTAAACACGATGGTTTTTTTGGGGTCTAGCTGTAGGCTTTGGAGCCATTGGGTCTGGAAGCCACCCTTTTCCCCTATGCTGCCCGTCATAAAGGCCGAGAACGAACTGCTATTATAGGCAGAGTCCAAGCCTACCAAGGTCCAGTCACCCAGTTTCAGTGCAAAGCAGCCCGAGCCTTTTTGTGCGGTAAAGGGGCTTTTCGGGTTAAGAAGGGCGTCGTAATAGAGTCCGTTGGCCCCGCTGTACATCTCGTGGTTGGAATTGAGGGTAAAGGACTTCCCGTTCCATGCCGAAGGCCATAGATTCACCAAATTGGCCAGTTCTTCCCCGGGGGCAAAATACTTATCGCCTGTGGGGGAATTGAGTGCCGGGGTTCCGCCGTAATAGGTATCTCCTACATGAATGATATAGTCTGGCTTGATTACCTGCTGGATTTGGTCCATCACGGCCATGGCCGCAGGATTACCGGCACCCCAATCGCCCAGGATGGCAATGGAAACCGTATTGGGGGCCTTCCCCTGCAACGGGATCACGGGCGGCGAGGTGGTAGGAAAGGTACCCCCGTTGTACCATAGGGTATCCTTGACGGTGATGAACAGGTTGAGGAAGGCGGTAAACCACCCTTGATCGAAATTGGCGAAGGGCTTGGTGCTTAGCACGGTCCCGTCTACATAGATCAGCTCATTGGTTTTAAAGTATTCGAAGTGGGATAGATCCAGCTTGGAAGGCGGCAGGTAGTAATCCATGGCCAAGACGAGGCCTATCAAGTAGGCTTTCTGCGTGCCACTGAATTGGGACAGGTCCAATTCCCACGGATTTTTGAACCAGTAGAGGAAGAGGCCAAACTCGATGACCCCCTGCCCTTTTACATAGTCTTTGGGAGGAGGTGGTATGGGATGGTTGCCCCAGGCATTTTTTAGGACCATGTATTCAATGAGGGCATATTCGGCAAACGGGAGGAAGTCCAGTATTTCTTGGATTTTGTCCCCTATCCAGGAATTGGCTTCCAATTGTTTTTTGATTTCGGCGGCGTATTGTTGGGCGGCTTGTTGTTCTTCGGGTGTAAGGGTCATGACGGTGGTGGTTTTGGTTTTTTTAAAGGTAATTTGAAGAAAATCAGTAGACTATACGTAGAAATACCTATTTTTTGGAATCATTATTTGCATGCTTTTTGGGCAATGCCGCTTTTCTCTCTGTTCATTTTGCCTTGATGCACAAGCGAGCATAAATAACTATTTATGCGAAGGTTGCGAGCGTAGCTCAACCAAAAAATCAAGAAGGAATTGAGGTGATTTTTGGCAAGGCCAAAACCGCGGCTGTCGCTATCGCTGCATGCTGCCGGGCGCCAGCTGGCCCATTCGCTAAATAAGTCCACTGGACTTTTTTTAACGCTCTGTCCTGCTTCGCAAAACGCACTTCCGCTGGCGCCACCGACTATCACTAAAATTCCTTCGGGTTACCAAACAAAAAAATTATTCTAAATGATAAAACAGGATCCGAATTCGAATCGTATGGACGGTTTCCATTTATGATGAAGTTTTTGACTATGAAACTGTAAGACTTTCAACAATAATAAATGCTAAGTCCGGGCAACGCCCGGCAACCCTTCGGTGCAGAATAGGCGAAGATAAGCTCCGAGATCCAGGAACGAAGTGACGCGGAGCGTTCGAGCGGTTTTTGCCAGCGGCAAAAAATTCCTCAGCGAAGTGCCCTTTTCTTTTGGTTCGTTTTACGGAGTATTTTATTTTATGGAGTCCGAGAACCTTCGGTTTCTTTTGGGCAGGCAAAAGAAAATGAACACAAAAGCAGCACCGGAAAAAGAAAATAAAAATTTCCAAAGCTATTTGAATCGACAATTCCTACAAATTATCCAACTGGTTCTCCTTCCCATCTTCGCTTAAGGTCCAGAAGAAGCCCACAAAGAAAAACTGGTCGGCGGCAGGACGCAGGGTCCGGCTATCATAAATGCCCTGGCTGTTGGGGACATTGGCATATTGGTAGCCGTTGACGTTTTTAAAGGCCAGTACATTATTCACCGAAAAGTACAGGATCTGCTGCTGCGAGATCAAATAGGCCCAGTTCAAACTTAGGCTGTTATAGGCTTTGGTTTGTTCCTGCAAAAATCCGGGCACATTGGGATTGGTATAGGTGCGCCCACTGCCATACTGATAGCTAAAGCCCACCTGGCTGCGCCAATCGCCAATCCAGTATTTCCCCACCACCGAGAGGTTATGGGCATTGGCATAAGGCGGCGTGGCCTTTGTGGGATAATTTTGGTACTCCCGCTCACTGTCCAAATACGAATAGCTTACCCAGTAGTCCACGTTTTTAAGGCTTTGGTTGTCCCGCCAAAACACATCCAACCCTTGGGCAAACCCATCCCCCTGGCTGGTGTAGGTACTATCGAAGGAAGGCATGGCCGAATCATAGGTCACTAGGTGTTGGTAGTTTTTGTAGTAGGCCTCGGCCCTAAAGATGCGGTTGTTATGCGAATACAAATAGTTGAGGATGTAGTGTTGCGTTTGTTGGGCTTCAAGGTTGCGGGTAAACTTGAGCACCTCGCTAAGGGGGTTTTGGTAGAAATCGCCATAGGCCAACGAGAACTGCCCGTGGGTGGAGGTTTTATAGGCCAAGGACACCCGTGGGGACACTGTAAACTGGTCGAACAAGCCACTGTACTCTCCCCGCAGCCCTATTTTGGTAGCCAGTTTTTTGGAGAAGAGGATATCGGTTTCGGCAAAGGCCGCCGTGATGTTGTTGGTATAGCCATAAGTGACTGGGGGAAGGGCTGGGTTTTGGAAGTCTTCGGTGAAATCGGTGAAGAACTGCTCCGCTCCTACCAGTAGTTTTACTTGGTTGCTGAATTTCTTTTTAAGGCCCAATTTCAAATGCCCCGACAGCTCCACGTTCTCAATCTCATTTTCCTCCACGGTGAATTGGTTATTGCCACGGGTAAAGCTCCCACCCGTTTGAAGGTCCCAACGGTTGCCCAGGTCGGTGCTGTAGCTCACGTTGGAATAGAGGTTGTTGTTTTTCAATTTGAAATGGAGCCCTTCGGGCAGGTTGATGTCTTCTTGGATGAGTTCGAAGTGGGTAGCATCAAAAGCGGTATAGGCTTTCAACAGGCCCTTGCCCAGTTGTTGGCGGTAGACGGTTTCGCCCGCAAAGGCCTCAAAAGGTTTCTGCCAGTCATTTCGGTCCTTAAAAACCGCCAAATAAGGTGCTAGGTTGATGTAGCTGCTATTGAAGCTAAGGGAACTGTTTTTCCATTTTTGGGTATTCCCAAGGCCGGCCCCTACGGTCATGAGAGCGATATCGGTCTTTTCCTGATCGGGTTCATCAATGGTATTCAACAGCAGCACCGAAGAGAGGGCTTGTCCGTATTCGGCCGAATAGCCCCCGGTGGAAAAGGTAATGCCATCAAACAAAAAAGGGCTGTAGCGCCCCCGCGCTGGGATATTATTGGTGGTAGGCGTATAGGGGGTAAACACCCGGATGCCATCGATAAAGATTTGCGTTTCGCCCGCGTCACCCCCACGGACAAACAAACGGCCATCTTCGGCCACGGTGGTGGTGCCGGGCAAGGTTTGCAAGGCCCCTACAAAATCGCCCAAGGCACTGGCGGTGGTAACCACATCCAGTGGCTTTAGGACCGACACCTTGCTGTTGTCCCCCGCCTGAAAGCTACCCGCCGTGATGACCACGGTATCCAGGGCGCTGATGTCTTCCTTTAGGGTGATGGTGAGGTGCTGTAGTTGGGACACATCGGCAGCCATATAAAAAGGTTCAAAGGATACAAAAGAAACCACAAGGGTCTGCACACCTGTTTCTTCGGTGGTGAAAGAAAAGTGGCCCTGTTCATCGCTGGAGGCGCCATCATAGGTACCTTCTAGGTAGATATTGGCCCCGGCTATGGGAGTGCCGTTTTTTTGGGTGACCGTTCCGGACACTTCGGTTTGGGCGATGCCCGAAAAAGAAAACAGGGTAAAGAACAGACTGGCTAGCAAGGATTTTGTAAAGAAGTTCATGGTTTGATGGGTTGTTTGATGGTTCAAAATTGCAGCCATCCGTGCTGTTTTAAAAAGTAAAACTACCGAATTGTTATTTTTTATTGCTGAATTGTTCCCAAACAAAATAATATTTATACCTTCCTTTGCCAAAACCAACCAAACAAGGTAAAGACTATGAAGTACCTCCTTGCATTCCTATGTTGTCTATTCCTTTTTCCTTCCAGTAAGGGACAAATCCTTTTTTCGGATGCACGTGGAATTGATTATTTCGAAAAAGGTTCTGCCGAGCTGGAACGGGGAAATCATCAATTGGCAGATTCATTGCTCACCATCTCCCTAAATACCTTCCGAAATGCCAATGTGTATTTCAATCGTGGCTTGGCAAGGATTTTTCAGCAAGACACCTTGGGATTCTGTGAGGATATCACCGTTTCTGCCTTTCGCTATCGAGACCAGCAATCCATTTTGCTTTTCAATAGTTATTGTTGTGAATGGGTAGATACGGTATATTATGATAGGCGGAGGGTTTTGACCAAGGACCATGAGTATCGTTATTTTGAAATCACAAAAAAATTTAAGTACGAGAACTTGACCATTGGCAACTTTTATGATACCAAGGATCGTAGTGGTGGAAATTATTACATGGGAAATGTTGATTTAGAAATGTCTGAACAATACCTAGCCATGACCAATAGCCATGCTATTGCCTCCTATATCATTGAAAGTGGGAAGAAAATCTACGCCAAAACTACCGATGAGGTAGAGCTTAGAAATTTGGGGACCTACAGGGAGTTGAAAAAAAAGGCGACCACCTATTTCAAAACCCGGTATGGACATCTCAAGCAAGATGCAGATAAAAAGTCAAGATTGTTTTTTAAAATCTATTTTAACGAGTTAGGACGTTCCTACAAAGTAGAATACATGAACATGTACCCAGAGGTCTCGGTAAGCGAGGAAGATGAAAAAAAGATAGAAAAAGAACTGGTAAGTTATATCAAACAATTTCCCATTGTAAAACCCGCCCGGTTCTTTAATGAAGAGGTCCCTTTTTTGGCCTTGGACTATATTGAATTTTAAACATTAAGCACTTAATTTCTTTCCTTATGAAAAAATATATTACTTCACTCTTGTTTTTAGTATGCCTTAACACCCTAAGTGCCCAAGATACCTTTTCCATTATTGCCGTAGACCCTTCCACAGGGGAAATTGGTTCTGCCGGGGCTTCATGCGTCACCGGTGTGGGCAATGGGGGCATTATTGACATTATCACCAAAATCATCCCTGGGCGTGGTGGGGTAAACTCCCAGGCCTATGTATGCATCCCCAACGTAAACCTCAACAATGCCATTGCACAAATGGAAGCGGGTTCCAGTCCTTCGGAAATTATTGATTGGCTCTACAACAACGATGCCTGTAGCTCACAGAATTTTAATCCCGAATACCGCCAGTACGGCATTGCCGATTTTGACGATTTGGGCAATCCAAGGACGGCAGGTTTTTCGGGGGTATCTACCGATGATTACAAGGAAGACCGCCAAGGGGCTACCTACAGCGTACAGGGCAATATCCTTTTGGGTCAAATGGTCATTGATCAAATGGAAGCCAATTTCAACGATACCACCACCACCCTAGCCGATAAATTAATGGCTGCGTTGCAAGGGGCCAACTTTGCCGGGGCCGATAGCCGTTGCCTTGCCGATGGTACTTCGTCCACCACGGCGTATTTGTTGGTGTATCGTCCCGAAGATGATCCTGCCGAGCCCTACCTTCGGTTGAATGTGGGACAGCAAGCCGCGGGGATAGAACCCATTGATTTGCTGCAGGATTTGTACGACCAATTTCTTTCGGTAGAGCAAAATTCCATCAAAGAGACCTTCAGCCTCTACCCAAATCCCGTGACTAACCAGTTACAGATTGAAGTGAACCCTGCCTATTCGTTGGTGAGCTATCAAATTCTGGATGTGAACGGAAAGGTGGTAAGCACCCAAAGCGGATTGGATACCACCCGTGCGGTAGTGGATGTATCCTTACTCTCGCAAGGGGTGTACTTTATCAAATTGCGGGGCACACAAGGGGTGGTGATTCAAAAATTCATCAAACGCTAATGGCCCATTCCGAACGTGTAACCGACTTTATTGCCAAGCAGCGGCAATGGAAAGAAGAGCTGGAAACCCTAAGGGCCCTTTTCCAAAAAACCGAATTGGTAGAGGATTTTAAGTGGAGCAGTCCCACCTATACCCTCAACGGAAAGATTGTGGCCGGTTATGTGGGTTTTAAAAACCATTATGCCATTTGGTTCCATCAAGGGGTCTTTCTAAAAGACCCACAAAAAAAACTAGTAAACGCCCAAGAAGGCAAAACCCAGGCCATGCGCCAATGGCGGTTTGAAAAAGGCGATGCCATCCCAGAGGCTCTTGTGTTGGACTACCTGCAGGAATCCATTGAAAACTGCCTAGCCGGAAAACAAGTAACGGTGCAACGCAACAAGCCCGTGGTGATCCCCCCGCTACTGAAAGACGCCTTTACCAAAGATCCAACCCTTGCAGCAGCCTTCCAAAACCTCACCTTGGGCAAGCAACGCGATTATGCCGAATACATAAGCACAGCCAAACAGGAAGCCACGCAGCTAAAACGGCTGGAGAAAATCACCCCCATGATCTTGAGCGGTATAGGATTGAACGATCAATATAAAAAAGGGTAGTTGTTTTTGGTTTGGAATATAAATTGATAGCTTTAGAGGGTCTAACGTAATTATTCCATCATGAAAACCGATTTCTACACCAAAGCCGTCCTAACGGTGATTGCCCTTTGCTTGACCATTAATGTATTGAGAGGCGTGGATCTATTCCCTTCAGCCTATGCTTCTGAACATCCCACAGAAACAAAACCCACCACCGAATACCGTCTGGTGCCCATAAGCCCTATGGAAACCCTTGATGTGCGCATTGTGGACATTAATACCTATGACGAATTGAACGTGAATGTGAAAAGCATCGACACCTATGATGAGATGAAGGTAAACATCAAAAGCATTGATACCAGCGACGAACTGGACGTGAACATTGACGAGGTGGGAGGCAGTGGCATCTATACCGGAAATTCCCTTCCCGTGACCATTAAACAATAATATAGGCTTCCCTGTAACAATTTGTTTTGTTGAAGTACTAATTGAGCAGTTAACCAACTACCATTGACAAAGGAATTAGAACATCGTTTTGTGACCCAACTTGAGGAACACCAAAACATTGTGCACAAGATCTGTCGTTTATATACCAACGATAGCGATTCGCACAATGATTTGTTTCAGGAGATCACCATCCAGTTGTGGAAGGCATTTCCCAAGTTCCGGGGCGATGCAAAATTTAGTACCTGGATGTATCGGGTGGCGCTGAACACGGCCATTACCTTGTACCGAAAGAACAAGCGCAAGGTAGCGACCCAAGATTATGAAGGGGTAAGCTTTAAGATCACTTCCGAAGAGTATGACCCGCTTGTGGAGGAGCAGTTAAAATTGATGTACAATGCCGTGAAAACCTTGAGTGATATTGACAAGGCGTTGGTGTTTTTGTACCTAGAAAATAAAAATTACAAAGAAATTGCAGACACCCTAGGTATTTCGGAGGTGAATGCCCGAGTGAAAATGAACCGAATAAAAGAAAAGTTAAGAACCATTCTTAACCCATAAGCGTATGGATGAGTTAGAAATCTTAAAAAAAGAATGGCAAACACGGGAGCAGGAGTTCCCTAAGTTAAGCTACAACGATATTTACCCCATGCTATTGAAGAAGTCCTCCTCCATGGTAAAATGGATCTTTTACATTAGCATTGCAGAAATAGCCCTTTGGACCTCCCTCTACTTCCTTATTCCCGAGTCCAGCAAGGAATTCCAGGCCAATATGGGCCTTAAGACTATTGGCTTTTGGATCAACATCCTAAACTATGGGGTGGTCTTTTGGTTTATCTATTTGTTCTACAAGAACCACCAGAAGATAAAAGTGACCCAATCCATCAAGCAATTGATGAAAAACATCCTAAAGACCCGAAAGACTGTCCATTATTTTGTGTACTACAACATTGGCCTGGCGGCCGCGTTGCTCTTTGCCGTTAATGTGTACTATTTTTATAATAAGGACAAGTTAACCGAAGTGTTGCACAGCAACCAAGACTATGCAGCCATCCCCGCCGAAACCTTTATCACGGCAAACATCATTGTGGGGGTGGTCATCTTGGGATTATTGATAGGGTTCTATTCCCTAATCTACGGATTGTTGTTGCGAAAGCTGAAAAAGAATTACAAGGAACTGAAAAAAATGGAAGTCTAGGTTTTTTTATACTTCCACTGCCGTGTCTTGTTCAATTCTTCTTCTTGTTGGAGTTCCTCGGCAGGAATTACCTTTAAAAAAGAAGGGTGCTGTTCAATGGCAAATTCCAGTTTTTGGATGATTTGCTCGATGGTTTCGTTTTCGTAATCAATTTCCAAAGGTTCCTTGATTTCCATGGATTGTAGGATGCCCCTTTTCTTGATACGAATTCCTTTTTTATCGAATGACCGTCTAAAACCATCAATCACAATAGGCACCACGATAGGCTTGTTGTGCTTTATGATGAATGCTGTTCCCCTGCGGATGGGCTTCCAGGGCGTGGTGGTTCCCTGCGGAAAGGTAATCACCCAACCATCGTTCAAGGCCTTTTCAATGTTGCTCACATCACTCATCTTCACTTGGCGGTTTACATTTTTCCCTTCGGCGCGCCAGGTGCGATCAATACTCACCGATCCTGCATAGGCCAAGATCTTGGGCAGCAATCCGGCTTGCATGGTTTCACGGGCCGCGACAAAGTACAGGTTAAGTTTGGGGTTCCACAAATACCCTATGTTTTTGATATTGTCCACCCTTCCGCTCAAGCTGGCATTAAACACGTGAAACATGGCCACAACATCGGCAAAATAGGTTTGGTGATTGGAAACAAACAGCACGTTTCGATCGGGCAAGTTTTTAATGATCTCGCTTCCATCGATCTGCAACTGGTTAAACCCTTTAAAGCGCCTGTGGGTAAGTGCCCCTAAAATTCGGATGAGCCATTTCTTCAGAAAAAGAATATGGCCAAAAGGATTTTTTTTAAATAGCCCCATGTGAATCTGCCATTTTTGAACCCCAAAGATACTAAAAAAGGAGGGTTACACCACTTTTTGTAGTATTTCCCGTACTTCGTTGAGCATCATGGCGGTAGCGCCCCACACCACATGCCCTTGCAATTGAAAGGCAGGCACTTGGATGTTTTTGGCATAACTGGTGGACAACGTTTGGGTGATTCGGGAGGCATCGTTCATAAATTCCTGCAAGGGAACTTCCACCAGGGCTTCCACTTCTTCATCTTGAGGCAAAAATTGGGGGGTCTCTTTGGCCATACCCAAAAAGGGGTACACAAAAAAGTTACTGGGTGGGATGTATACTTCGGTAAGCTGTTTCAAGATAGTCACTTGGTGGCGCAACACCCCTACCTCTTCCTCTGCTTCCCTAAGGGCCGTATGCTCCAAAGAGGGGTCTTCGGGCTCTACTTTCCCTCCGGGAAACCCTATTTGCGCCGAATGCAC
>JAWKMP010000034.1:0-9822 GCA_041392175.1 Flavobacteriaceae bacterium
GCTCGATAGACATGAAATAAAATACGGCTTTGCTACGGGAGGATCGGTAAGTGGGTTAAATTACCAAACCTCCAACGGAAAAGGCAGCATGGATGCCACGGGAGCTTTGGTGGTAAGTACCAATCAGCCCAAAGGCAAAATGGTGAAGGCCCTCTTTGAACAAGATGCCAAACTCACCGAACCTCTTACCTACGATATCACGGCATGGAGCCTTCCCTACGCTTACGGGTTGGACTGTGTGGCAACTACCACCGTGGTTTCTGCAAATGGCAGTAACCCCACCATGAAAACCATAAATCAAGTAGCTCCTTCCAGCTCGCTCGCAGGATATATTGTAGAATGGAACAGTTTGTATGATGCCGAGTTTTTGGCTGAATTGCTCAAACAGGATATCAAGGTTCGCTTTTCGGAAAAGGAGCTAAGCATTGCCGGAAAAAAATTTGGAAGAGGAAGTTTGGTCATTACCAAAAGTGATAACCGAAAGAATGACCGTTTTACCGAAATCGTGACCAAAGCCGCCAATACCTTCGGAAGAAAACTCTATGCCGCTCCTACCAGTTTTAGTGACAATGGCACCGACTTTGGCTCTACCGATGTAAAGATCATCAACAAGAACCGTATCGCCATGCTCAGGGGAGATGGGGTTTCTTCATTGAGCTATGGAGCCCTATGGCATTTTATGGAACAACAATTAAAATACCCCGTGACCTCCATAGATACCGATGACTTTAGTGTAGAAGCCCTTGGGCATTTTGATGTATTGGTATTGCCCAGTGGCTGGTACCAACGGCTATTGAACGACAGTACTTTGGGAGATTTAAAAACATGGATCCAAAAAGGCGGGAAAGTGATTGCTTTTGACAATGCCTTGGGTGCTTTTGTGAATAAGGACGGTTTTGATTTGAAGAAAAATTCAAGCGCAGAGGAAAAGGAGGAAACCAACTCCAAAGGCAATCTTATTCCGTATGATCAACGGGAACGTGCCGAAGTGAAAAATTTCATCACCGGAAGCATCTATAAAGTGACGCTTGACCCTTCCCATCCCATGGCGTTTGGGTATGGAGATACCTATTACAGTTTGAAACAAGGCAACGACTCCTACCAATTTTTGGAAAATGGCTATAATGTGGGCTATTTGAATGGAGATGCCGTGAGCGTTTCAGGTTTTTCAGGTGAAGATGCCAAAACGGGGCTAAAAAATTCCTTGGTCTTTGGTGAAGCGCGTATTGGGGATGGCAGTGTGGTCTATTTGGTAGACGATGTATTATTCCGTTCTTTTTGGGAAAACGGAAAGTTATTTTTTGTGAACAGCCTCTTTTTGGTGAACAGCAATGTATTTGTATTGGATTAAATGCTGAAAGCGGTACTTTTTGATATGGATGGGGTGATTGTAGATACCGAACCCCTGCACCGAAAATCCTATTTCCAGATGTTTTCCGAAATGCAATTGGACGTTTCGGAAGCCTTGTATACTAGCTTTACGGGACAAAGCACCATCGAAATTTGCACGACCTTAGTAGAAGCCTTTCACTTATCCGCTACCCCCCAAACCCTTGTAGCCAGTAAACGCAAGCACTTTAAACATCTGTTTGAAAACGATGACTCCCTGGAGTTGCTCCCAGGGGTATTGGAACTTATACAAGACTATCACCGCAACGGCTTGACCCTGGTACTGGCCTCTTCGGCCTCCATGGAAAACATCAACCGTATTTTTGACCGCTTTGACTTGCACCGTTATTTTACTGCCAAATTAAGTGGTGCCGACTTGAAGAAAAGTAAACCACACCCCGAGATTTTTGAAAAAGCTGCCCAAGCAGCAGGCTATGCACCCCACGAATGCCTGGTGATAGAAGATTCTACCAATGGGATTGCCGCTGCCAAAGCCGCTGGTATTTTTTGCGTGGGCTATAATAGCTTGCACAGTAAAGACCAAGACTACTCCCAAGCCGATGTGGTAGTGGGGGATTTTGGGGAGCTAGGATTTGAGCAACTAAAAAACTGGCATTATTTTTAAACAGTTAACTTTACAATCTTATGAAACAAGTTTTGTATCTCTTCATTGGTTTAAGTCTTTTCAGCTGTAAAAACAAAGAAATCGATATTCCCAATTCGTGGAGCCATGACTACCAAGCTATTGGAATGTTGGGTGACACCCTTGAGGCTACAAAACCCTCGCAAGCGCTTTTAGCCCAATACAACGAAAAAAAAGACGCTTATGAAGCGCAACCCAATAATCTGGAAAATCTCATTTGGTATGGCCGATTTGCCGCCTACACAGGCGATTACCGAAAAGCCATTGCCATTTATACGCTAGGATTGGAGCAATTTCCCAATGACCCCCATTTGTTAAGGCACCGTGGGCACCGTTATATCACCGTTCGTGAATTTGACAAAGCCATTGCCGATCTGGAAAAAGCAGCAATGCTCATAAAAGGCACCCTCAACGAAACCGAACCCGATGGCATGCCCAATGCACAAAACATTCCTGTGAGTACCCTGCATGGAAACATTTACTACCATTTGGGCCTTGCCTATTACTTGAAGCGAAACCTGCCCAAAGCCTTGGATGCCTTTAAAAATGCCCTTTCTACTTCCAATAGTCCCGATAATGTGGTGTCTACTACCCACTGGATTTATATGATCCAAAACCGAATGGGCCGCAAAGCGGCAGGGGAAAATTACCTGCGAAACATACAACCGGATATGAACGTGATTGAAAACACAGCCTATTACCAAGCGTGCCTGTTCTACAAAGGGCTCATTTCAGTAAAAGAACTGGAAGCTACGTTACAAGATGATCCTTCATCAAATGCTGCGTTGCAGTATGCTTTGGGGAATTGGTATTGGTACACGGGCTATCCACAAAAAGGAAAAGAAATCTTTCAGGAAATACTGAAAAGTGGCCATTGGGCTTCTTTTGGTTATATCGCTGCCGAAACTGATATGGCCAAACCCTATGTGACTGAGTAATAAAAACTGGGCACGTCTTTACCTATTTTTGGTTCTTTTCCTCAATCCATTTACTCATAAATTTGGTGGCTTGCAGCGTTTGGTGCTGAAGGATTTGTCCAATAAAATGAGCTTGGCGATGATGCGGTAATTGCCTTTGCAGTGTCGCTAGGGTATCAAAAAAACGAGTAGAAAATTTTGCTTTTGAAAAGTATTGCTCCAATGTTTCAAATCCTTTTTTTTGTTGGACTTGCCAAGAAGTTTTATCAGAATACAGCACAAGGGCCGTTTCCACAAATTCGGAAAGTTGATCCCGCACTTGGGCAATGGAAAACATCCCCTCGCCTCCTATTGGACTGGTAACAGCCGGCGTTCCGTACAAAGCTGCATCCAACAATTTCCCTTTTAACCCAGCACCAAACCGAAGGGGTGCCAAACAAACCCTAGCCTGTTGCATCGCGGTTTTAACATCTGCTGCCCAACCCTTAATAAGGAACCCTTCCTTTTCGGAGTGCATCTCGGAAATGTGTTTAGGAACATAGGCACCATAGATGTGCAGCATTGCCCCGGGAAGTTGCTTTTTTATAAGGGGCCAAATTTCTTTTTTAAGTACACCACCGCATCGGCATTGGGGGCATGCTGAAATTCCCTATACTGATAAAATGCCACCGATCTTCAAAAGAAGGGGCTTCAAGTAGAAAATCCTTCTATAATAAAGGGCAGGTAAAACAGTAACCCTTCCGGAAGGTGGAAGGTTTCGGTGAGCAATTTCATTTCGGCTTCCGAAATAATCAAAGAAAGATCACATCGTAAAATACTGGCTAATTCCTTTGGTTGTCTTCTGGAAAACAAGTTGATTTCCGCCATCCTTTTAAAAGCCTCTTCCCCAGCCTTCCGCAGGAAGTGCAAATCTTCTGTATCCAAAATGCGAAGGGCATTGGGACAATTTTCAGCCACACGCCAACCAAATTGCTCTTCGGTGATATAGCGATCAAAAAGGACCACGGAGGGCTGTAAAGAAGCAACAAAGGCATCAAAGGAAGCATCATTCAAAAGAATGGAGTGTAGTGAAATTCCATGCGCTCGCAGATCTTCGGAATAATCTGTTTTAGCAGCTGTCGTGGCAAAGGCAATTTCAAAATGAGCCTCCTGAAATAGGGAAATGAGTTGCATCATTCGGTTCCCTGCTGCCGTGGTGGCAGGTTCGGGAAGGGTATGACCAATGATGAGTAATTTGGGTTTCAGAATCAAAAGTTTACAATGTCTCCAAAGATACAGTAGCCAATTGTATTTTGGAATCTGTTTTTCCGCTTACCGTCCAGGCAATATAAAGCGTGTCCCCCAGCTTTTCCAATTGTGGGAAACCACTTGCTCTTTCGGGACTTGTCTTGGTGATAGTAACCGGATTTCCTTTATTTCCTTCTGCATTCACCTTTACCAACCGAATTACTTCTTCATTGCCTTGGGGCTCCATCCATAGCACGGCGGCTTCGGTTTCGGAAAGCATCACGACATCTACCCTACCCGTTGCATTTCCACCGTCTACTCGTATGGGATTATCGTAATTTGGGGAGAATGCCAGCTGAACTTTCCCTTCATCATTAACTCCTGTAAACCAAGCCACAGCCGAAGAATTTTCAAAAGCATCTATAGCAGGGCCGTTGACTGGGCAACCTTCAATTCTCCAGTGGTCATTGCCAATTATTTTGGGTGCAATCCAATTACTGTCCCTTGTCCAACGCTTTATTGCAACATCTCTAATTTCATCTTCACTTCTATCCCTGTATACGACCATTAGCTCATCATTTGCCCCAATGGCAGCGGCAGTATTACAACAATCGCAAACACGATCATCCAGTATTTTATCGTAGTCTATTGTTCCATCTTCAAAAACGATTGCTCCACGTAAATTCATGGCTCCAAAACCATGTGCTGCATGGCTGTCATGTCCACCAACCGTATTTCTACCATCCAGCCAGGTCACAAAAAATGAATTGCCAACGTATGGTTTTATCGAAACAAAACCATGTTCGGTTTGGGTCCCGTCGGTATGAAACAGCATGTTTTTTTTCCAGGTTTGGGCAGATTCGTTATAGAGGTTCAATTTTATATCATAAGCATAAGTATCTTCAGCCGATTTTTGCAAATAACTGGTAAGGATATTCCCATTATTTTCAGCAATTTGGGGAAAATCGGCCCAATTCACGAACCAATCACTACCCGAACAAATGGCTTCTGAAGGTGTCCAAATACCGTTATGAAAAGTAGCATAATAAAGTGTGACAACTGAATCCTTTTGGGTGACCCACGAAAGGAACAATTCCTTTCCATTACTAAACAATCTAGGTAGTGAGCTGTTTGCTAGACTAGGATTACCCAGTAACGTTACCGGTGAATTTGCTAAAGTATTTTGGGAAGTTGCTTCTTTGGAAGGTTGTTTGCAGGCAGTGACCTGCACAATAACCAAAGCCATAAGAAAACCCTGTGCTTTATAAAACAAAAATGTATTAAACCACTTCTCCATACAAATCAAAATCTGAGGCATCAATGATGTTCACTGTAAAAAATTCTCCTGTGCGCAAATACCCCTGTTCTGCATTGATCAACACTTCATTATCCACATCGGGGCTATCAAACTCGGTTCTTCCCACATAGTAACCGCCTTCTTTTCGATCAATAAGGACTCTAAATGCTTTCCCTATTTTTTCTTGATTGAGTTCCCAGGAAATTTGTGACTGAAGATCCATGATTTCGTTGGCGCGTTCCATTTTTACCTCCTCGGGGACATCGTCTTCCAACTGATAAGCATGGGTATTCTCTTCATGCGAATAGGTAAAGCAGCCCAATCGTTCAAAACGCATCTCCTTCACCCATTCTTTTAAGGTTTGGAAATCTTCTTCGGTTTCACCGGGGTATCCTACAATAAGGGTGGTTCTTATGGCCATTCCGGGGACGGCATTCCTAAAATCTTTGAGCAGTTGGGTCGTTTTCTCCTTTGTGGTTCCGCGTCGCATGGATTTCAATATCGAATCTGAAATATGTTGCAAAGGGATATCGATGTAGTTACAGATTTTTGGTTCGCTACGCATGACTTCTAGTACTTCCATGGGAAACCCAGTGGGAAAGGCATAATGCAAGCGAATCCACTCAATCCCCTCCACTTTTACCATTTCCTTCAAGAGCCGTGCAAGGTCTCTTTTTTTATAAAGGTCAAGACCATAATAGGTTAAATCCTGCGCAATGAGGATGAGTTCCTTTACTCCATTGGCCGCTAATTTTTGGGCTTCGGTAACCAAATCCTCGACGGGAGTGCTTCGGTGTTTTCCGCGCATGATGGGGATGGCACAAAACGAACACGGACGGTCACAGCCTTCGGCAATTTTAAGGTACGCGTAATTTTTTGGCGTGGTAGTCAAGCGCTCCCCTATGAGTTCGTGTTTGTAATCGGCCCCAAGGGCTTTTAGCAAACCGGGCAATTCGGTTGTGCCAAAATAGGCATCTACATTGGGGATTTCCTTTTGTAAATCGGGTTTGTAGCGTTCTGAAAGACAACCCGTCACAAATATTTTATCAACCAACCCTTCTTCCTTTTTTTGAACAAATTCCAAAATGGTATTGACACTTTCTTCCTTGGCATTGGCAATAAATCCGCAGGTATTGATGACCACAATATTCCCTTCCTGCTCATGAACCACTTCCTTGTTATTGGCACGCAATTGCCCCATCAACACTTCACTGTCATATACATTTTTGGAGCACCCAAGGGTGACCACATTGATTTTGTTTTTCTTTAAGGATTTTGTACGCATGCCTTCGCTACATTAATAGCGGCAAAGATACTGCAATCCAACGGAAGAAAAGGTTAAGAAGGTTTATAATAAAGCTCTAAAATGGAAGCCAACGGCTTTTTCCCAGACAATACATCATCTATTTGTTTTTGCACCTTTGGGGAAATAAGCGATGCCAAGGGTTGGTGCACGGTTGGGATTTTGGGAAAGTTTTCTGCCAATTTTTTGTCCCAAACCGGGTAGTAATGTATGAGATCGTCTGGATAGACCATTTTACGCTTAGTCCCTTCATTGGCAGCCTTGAAAGGGGTGGAAATATTCAAATACCCATAATCATCGGTCAATTGCTCTCCAGGTTGAATATCACGAATGGCAATCTCAAAATCATATGCGGTAGAGAGGCAGTTGGACTTAAAGCTGTGGTTTACAAAGCGACCGTGATCCCAACACAAAACCAAATTGCCGTTGTTATTCCGGAAACTATAGGTTTCCAGAATATCCTTGTACAACTCGTTCATTTTCTGAAATTGCTTGGGAGTAAAAGTACGATCCAATTTGTCTAAAACCCAAGTAATGGTGCCTGCGGGAATAAATTGAGTGGCGACGACACCGTGCCCAACCTCATCGTTGATAAAGCTCAACTCGGTATGCGGGTGAATCATAAAATAGCGAAAAATTTTAAGCGAAGTTACTTAAAAAAAGAATTGATAGAATTAATTCGTAAAATATTATGAACTATAAGGGTTATAATTCATTAAAAATTGATACAACAAGAATTCCCCACCAAAAGTGAAAAGTAGGGTCAAAAAAATAAACAAATAAAACCCAACATCAGTTTGATTAATCTTCTTCAGAATTAGGATTGAAAGTATTAAAATTAATACCCAAATAGGAATGATAAAATAGGTTGGAAATGCAATGTAGTATATTAAGTACCTAGGAATAAGCGGATTAGAAAAGCTTGACTGATACGCTTCAAAAATTGAATAGAAATAACTTCCAATCTTGAAAATTGAAAATAATAAGGTTAATTTTAGAAGAAGGTCTTTCCACCTTTTACTGATGGAAAAAATCATCTACTTAAAAAAAGAATCCACAAACTCAAACTTATTGAAAACTTGAAGGTCTTCCATTCCTTCGCCTACTCCAATATATTTTACGGGAATTTGAAACTGATCACTAATACCAATCACTACTCCTCCTTTGGCTGTACCATCCAGTTTCGTTACGGCCAGTGAGGTTACCTCGGTGGCGGCGGTAAATTGTTTGGCTTGTTCGAAGGCGTTTTGACCGGTAGATCCGTCTAAGACCAGCAATACTTCATGGGGAGCATCTTCCACTACTTTTTGCATCACGCGTTTTACTTTGGTCAACTCGTTCATTAAATTCACCTTGTTGTGCAAGCGCCCCGCCGTATCGATAATGACCACATCGGCATTTTGGTTTACGGCACTTTGTAAGGTATCGAAGGCCACGCTAGCGGGATCACTACCCATACTTTGTTTTACAATAGGCACTTGGGTACGGTCTGCCCAAATTTGTAATTGGTCAATGGCTGCTGCACGAAAGGTATCCGCCGCGCCCAAAACCACTTTTTTACCCGCTTTTTTAAATTGGTAGGCCAGCTTCCCAATAGTGGTAGTTTTTCCTACACCATTCACTCCCACCACCATAATGACATAGGGGGTTTTCCCTTCGGGAACCACAAATTCTGAAGCTTCACCACTGTTGGTTTCGCTTAACAGTTCAGCGATTTCCTCCCGAAGGATTTTGTTTAGCTCTTCGGTGCCCAAATACTTATCCTTTGCCACACGGGCCTCTATGCGCTCGATGATTTTTAAGGTTGTATTGACCCCTACATCACTGGAGACCAGCACCTCTTCCAGATTATCCAGTACATCATCATCGACCTTGCTTTTGCCGGCCACTGCTTTGGACAGTTTGTCCAGAAAGGAATTCTTGGATTTCTCCAGTCCCTTATCAAGGGTTTCTTTCTTTTCTTTTGAAAATATGTTTTTGAAAAAACTCATTCGGTAATTTGCTAGCTTATAAAGTAATGGGTTAAAAATACAAAAAGCCACCTTCGATTAAAAGTGGCTTCTGTACTATATTAAAAAGGACCTTATTTTTTGTTCAACCAGTCGTTTACCGCTTCTGGTGTCATAATAGATTCAACAAAAGTGTAGGCTCCGGTTTTGGGAGACTTCACCATTTTGATCGCTTTGGTTAAACGCTTGGATCCTGTTTGTAACGATGCTACTGCTTTCTTTGCCATGACTCAATAATTATTTGATTTCTTTATGAACGGTCATTCGCTTCAAGATGGGGTTGAATTTTTTCAACTCCATTCTATCGGGGGTGTTCTTTTTATTCTTGGTGGTAATGTAACGGGAAGTACCGGGCATACCACTTTCTTTATGTTCTGTACATTCTAGGATGACCTGAACTCTGTTTCCTTTTTTTGCCATTGTGGGTAGACGTTTTGGTTATGCGATTATTTTGTTAAAAAACCGTTGGCACGAGCTTCTTTAATAACAGCAGAAATTCCTTTTTTATTGATGTTTTTAATTGCTGAAGTAGAAACACGCAAGGTAATCCACTTGTCCTCTTCAGGAATGTAAAAACGCTTTTTTACCAAGTTGATATTGAATTTACGCTTGGTTTTGTTCATCGCGTGGGAAACATTGTTTCCTACCATCGCTTTCTTTCCTGTAAGCTCACAAACTCTTGACATAACCTAATTTTTAATCGATATTTTTTAAACAGGGTGCAAATTTAAGAAAATTAATTATGCTGTACAACAAAAGAATTTCAGTTTTTTGAAATTTCTTTTAGTAGCATTTCAAAGGCCTTTGTTACCGATTTACGAATGACCCGTTCACGTACCTTTCCGAAGAGGAATTTTTCCGACACAACACCACCAGGCCCTGCAATGGCAATACAAACCGTTCCTACCTCATCGTCCCCGTCTCCTCTGGTAGGCCCAGCAATACCCGTTGTGGCAATGGCATAATCACTTTTAAAGAGCACATTGGCCCGAAGTGCCATTGCTTCAGCGACAGGAATGCTTACCACATTGAAGGTT
>JAWKMP010000035.1:0-8074 GCA_041392175.1 Flavobacteriaceae bacterium
CAGGCACCGGGGTTGGTCTGGTTGCCTACGAAGGTACCCACTAGGGTATATACCTCTAGGTTAAAGGAAGAGGTACTGCTGGTGTTCATGTCAAACCCGGTGATGTCAAGGTCATTGGCACCCACGGTGATGTCATACATAACGGTCCATCCCGCTGCCCCTCCATTGTTGGAGTTGAATAGGGTGGTGATGTCTCCCATAGGACCTCCAAGGCCTTGGAATTCCATGGTAACCCCTGGGCAGTTGTCTGTGGCAGTGGCCACGTCGCCAGGAAGTACGGTCACATTACCGGAAGCATCAAGCTCAACGGTAAGGTCTGCACAGCTTACTGCTGGAGCTTCGTCATCGGTTACGGTGATGGTAAAGCTACAAGTAACGGTGTTTCCGTCGCTATCGGTAGCGGCAAATTCTATCGTGGTATCTCCTACAGGGAAAACACTTCCTGATGCAGGACCTACGGTTTGAGTGGTTGGAATTGGACCATCTTCAATATCAATGGCAACGGCATTTGCAAAATTAACGGTAGCTCCGCAAACTCCTGGATCATTGGTTTCAACAATGTTCATTGGGCAGGAGATGGTGGGAGGGTTGCCAATTACAAGAGGAGCAAATGCTAAATCGTGAACACGTCTTGACCCACCAGCAGCACCAAGAAGGGTTACGTTTCCGGTAGCTGGATCTACGTAATAAATGTCATTTCCTGTGGTAAAATCACAACATTCGCTGAAGAAAATCAATCCGGTTTCTGGATCAACGGCCAAACTTAAGGCTCCTAAGAGAGTTGACATTGCAGTAGAAGTAATCACAGCTCCAGTAGTTGGGTTGATGGTAAGTAGGTCACTCGCTTGGTTAGTTCGTAGACCATACAACGTTCCATCGGGAGCAAAGGCAATTGCTAAAAAGGATCCTCCAGAAACTGGATTTCCAACAACGGTTTGGGCTCCCGTGACTTTGTTAATGGTTACTAATGTATTGTTCCCTGTGTTTAACACCCCATAGAGGGTATTTGTGCCTGGCTGAATCGCTAGATCTTGCACTACATTGGGCATTCCTACGGAAGAAGTCTCAGCACCTGTGGTAAGATCAATGGTAATAAGGTTTCCATCATCAGTAGTAGCATAAGCCGTTCCGTCTGAGCCAATGGCCATTCCGGTAAGACCGTTTCCTGGAGAAGGAGTTCCTACTACAGTTCCAACGCCGGTAAACCCATCGATAGTCATTAACGCACCACCGTCATCGGCACCCACATTGGCACCCCCATTCACCGCATACATGGTAGAGTTGAAAGCAGGTACGGGCGGGCTAAAACGAATGGCATCTCCATCAAATACACTAGCGGTATTGAAAGAGTATTGATAGTTACCGGGAGCAGTTCTTACCCCAACGGTTGCACTGGCTCCATTGTTCCAGGAGGCATTTGAAAAAATAACATCTTGGTATACAAACAAGATTTCATTGGTGGTTTCATACATCACCAACTGGAACGTTACTGGGTCAAGGTTGGTTGCTCCACTAAAGTGTGGGCGATCCTCCCATTGCACAATAAAACGTCTGTTAGGAGCTGTACCACGGGTTTCGTAATACACGTCACCTTGTTCTGTATCCAAATCATCCCAAAAAGGAACAATTCTAGGAGATTGAGAAGTTAAGGCTGCGTTGCCCGCAAAAAGATCTCCGGTGGTCACTCCAAAAAGAAGTCCTCCGTTGTTTCCAATACGAACATCTGCAGAAACAGTTCCCTCAAAATCGAACATAAAAGGCATCACCACATTGGCTTCGCCATCATCGGAAAGGCCCATAGGGGTTCCTGTTCCACTAATGTCCTCAAAAGGGGTTGTGTCTGTGTCGTCAATTGTATATTGGGCAAAACCCAAACTACAACTAAGCAACAAGGCAATTAGTAAAGTAATTTTTTTCATGTTAAATTGATTAAAAGTTTTCCCAAAAATAACATAAAAAAAGGCTTTATGGAAAAAATTTGAACGATTATTTAGGCGTTTTAACAAAAAAACCGTTCGTAGTATCGAACGGTTTTTTTTTAGGTTTTATAACTTCTATTCAAGATGTTTTTAAAAAAATTTAACTACTTGAAAAACAATTAACTAGATGAAGCTTATTTCATTAGTTCATAACTTCTTTTAATGAATCGGGTTAATTCTTCTCCCTTTAAAAGATTTTTGCTCAATTTGGCCAAATCCAACGCCTGATTTACCAATCGTTCTTTTTTCTTTTGGGTTTTGGTATGGAGGATTTCCGAAACCAACTCATGGTTGGTATTGACCACCAAGTTGTACATTTCCGGGAAATTACCAAAACCAAACATCCCTCCGCCACCAGTTTGTTGCATTTCTTTCATTCGCCGCATGAACTCTGGTTCGGTGATAATGAAAGGGTTAGCTTGACTATCCATGGCCTCCAGTTGGACTGAAAATTTTTCGGAAGGAATCAATTCCTCCAAAGTGGTTTTAAGAGTTTCCTTTTCCTCGTCGGACAATTTCGAAATGGCTTCCTCGTCTTTTTTGATGAGATTGTCTATGTGGTCGCTGTCTACCCGTACGAACGATATTTTTTCCTGTTCGCTTTCCATTTTCTGAAGCAAATGTGAAATGATGGGCGAGTCCAGCAATAGCACTTCATACCCTTTTTCCTTTGCGGTTTCAATATAGCTGTGCTGAGCTTCTTTGTTTGAAGCATAGAGCACCACTAGATTCTCGTCCTTGTCGGTTTGAAGATTTTTGATCTTTTCCTTCAGTTCCTCAAAAGTGAAATAGGTGTCCTCTACCGTAGGATACAGGGCAAATGCTTGTGCCTTTTCGAAGAATTTTTCTTCGGTGAGCATCCCATACTCAATAACAATTTTGATGTCGTTCCATTTTTTTTCGAAGTCTTCCCGGTTTTCGGTAAAGAGGCTTTTTAATTTATCGGCAACTTTTCTGGTGATATAACTAGAGATTTTCTTCACCGCCCCATCGGCTTGAAGATAGCTTCTTGACACATTCAAGGGAATGTCTGGGCTGTCAATGACCCCGCGTAGCATCGTTAAGAAATCGGGAACGATCCCTTCCACATTGTTGGTGACAAAAACTTGGTTTTGGTATAATTGAATACGATCTTTCTGAACGTTTAAATCGTTTGTCATCTTTGGGAAGTAAAGAATACCCGTAAGGTTGAAGGGATAGTCCACGTTTAAGTGAATGTGAAACAGGGGTTCCTCAAATTGCATGGGGTACAATTCCCGGTAGAATTTTTTGTAATCCTCCTCCTTTAAATCGGTAGGTTGCTTGGTCCAGGCAGGATTTGGATTATTGATGATGTTGTCTACTTCCTGGGTAGGAGCTGGATCGTCTTCTTTTGCACCTTCGGGTTTGGGAAGTGTTTCGGTTCTTGTCCCAAATTTAATGGGAATGGGCATGAACTTATTGTATTTTACCAAGAGTTCCCTGATGCGGGATTCTTCCAAAAATTCTTTATCCTCCTCATTGATATGAAGGATAATTTCGGTACCTCTGTCCTTTTTGTCATGAGGTGCGAGGGTGTAATTTGGGGAGCCATCACATACCCAATGGGCAGCAGGTGCATCCAGATAGCTTTTGGTAATGATTTCCACTTTGTTTGCTACCATAAAGGCCGAGTAAAAACCAAGTCCAAAATGCCCAATGATTCCTGCATCTTCTCCTTTTTTGTCCTTATACTTTTCAAGGAATTCCTCTGCCCCCGAAAAGGCAATCTCGTTGATGTATTTTTGAACTTCTTCTGCGGTCATTCCTATTCCTTGGTCTATGACGTGCAGCTGCTTTTTCTTTTGGTCTATTTTGACTTCAATAATGGGGTTGCCATATTCCACCTTGGCTTCGCCAATATTGGTAAGGTGCTTCAATTTAAGGGTAGCGTCGGTGGCATTGCTAATGAGCTCACGAAGAAAAATTTCGTGGTCACTGTATAGAAATTTCTTGATTAACGGAAAAATATTTTCAACCGATACATTAATGGTTCCTTTGTTCATGATGATCAATTTTTGGTTTTCACTGGCTCTATTTCAAATAAAATACCAAGCTGAAAAAAGTGACAAGCTGTCATCTCTTAAATTTTTGTTTAATTTTTTTGTTTATTTATTAAACATTTTATACATTAGTGCCAATAGAAATTCCCAACATACTTCACATTTTTCTATTAATTGGTTAGGTTGTTTAAACAAAGGCACTGTTAGGGTGCCTTTGATTTTTTGTGGTTTTATTTTTCTCAAAAATCAATACTTCTCTTTATATTGTACACTGTTTTTTAATTGAAATTTTATGTATTCTTCAAAAATCAGCGGCTTGGGATATTATGTTCCCGAACAGGTAGTAACCAATGATGACCTATCAAAATTGATGGATACCAACGATGCCTGGATACAGGAGCGTACTGGAATCAAAGAACGTAGATGGATTGTTGAAGGCAGTGGTGATACCACAGCGACCATGGGGGTGAAAGCCGCAAAAATTGCGATGGAAAGAGCGGGTGTACGCGCTCAAGATATTGATTTTGTGGTTTTTGCTACGCTAAGCCCCGATTATTATTTTCCCGGCCCTGGCGTTATGGTACAAAAGGAATTGGGGTTGAATACGGTAGGCGCGCTGGATGTGCGCAACCAGTGTTCTGGTTTTGTGTATGCCCTATCGGTAGCCGACAATTATATTAAAACAGGAATGTACCGAAATATTTTGGTCATTGGAAGCGAATTACACTCCCGTGGGTTGGATAAAACCACACGTGGTCGGGGGGTTTCGGTTATTTTTGGCGATGGGGCAGGAGCTGCCATCGTCTCCCGAAATGAAGGAACAGGGGGTATTTTGTCTACCCATTTACATTCTGAAGGCGCCTTTGCCGAAGAATTGATTGTAAAAGCCCCAGGGATGGGCACCCGCTGGGTGACCGATATTTTGAAGGATGATGATCCCAACGATGAGAGTTATTTCCCATATATGAATGGACAGTTTGTCTTTAAAAATGCGGTGGTGCGTTTTTCTGAAGTGATCATGGAAGGCCTGCAAACCAACAACCTATCGGTAGCAGATATTGACATGTTAATTCCCCACCAAGCCAATTTGCGCATATCACAGTTCATTCAGCATAAGTTTAGACTTACGGACGATAAGGTTTACAACAACATACAAAAATACGGTAATACCACGGCAGCTTCCATTCCTATTGCCTTGACCGAGGCTTGGGAAAATGGAAAAATTAAAGACGGGGATTTGGTTGTACTGGCTGCCTTTGGCAGTGGCTTTACTTGGGGAAGTGCGATTATAAGGTGGTAAATTAACGCTACAAAACAAAAACCCCTTCAAATATTGAAGGGGTTTTAACCTAACATTCCATAAAATTTTGAGTGGCTAATCCAAATAAATTATAAAACAAGTTCTAGGGTTTACATCAATAGACTTTCCATTTTGAAAAATGTTTCACTGCTTTTTGAAATTTAACGTTAGTATAACATATTAGCCCTCAAAAGATTAAAAAATTCCACCGCCACCTTGTTTTTCATTATCGTCACGGTTTTTTCTGGATTTTGCACGGTATTTTCCGCCGCCAAAACGGTAGGATAAATTCACGTTAATGGTATTGCTTTCCCAGTTAAATTCTCCCACTTGTGCGTAGGGCAATTCGCCTTCAAAAGCAAATTTCATGGTATTGAAAATATCGTTGTAGTTGAGGCTGAAGGTACCCCGTCCGTCCCAAAGGTTGTACCGTGCACCTATATTCACAAAGTACATAGGGTCTACCGTAAATTGTAGGTTCCTTGATTTTCCGCGGTAAAAGCCAAAGGCCGAAAAAGTCAATTTTTTAGATACACTAATGTTGTTGAACATCCTAAAATTATAGGCAATGTTATCTACTTCATAGGTATTAACCGTGATATCACTTACCGTGGGATTTTCTATACTATTGTCAAATTGTTCTGCAATCCCTTTCTGGGTTTGGTTATACTAATCGAAACTGGCATTAAAGCTCCACCATTTAGTGGGGAGGTAATTGCTGGAAAGCTCCACCCCATAGGCCGAGGTGTTATCGAAGTTATCATGGGTTAAAATCACTTTATTGAAATCGGTACGGTCAATAAATAATGCGCGGTTGATTTCGTCTTCAATTACTCGATAAAATACCCCTGCAGTGATGCTTCCTTTTTCCAAAGCTACGGGTATAATTGGTTTCAAAGGGAATTGGTAAACTGTGGTCGCAAACTGGTTTTTCCGAAGGAAAGAAATAAGCGGGGTCGCCCATTCACGTATAGGATTGATTTGGTCCAAACCAGGACGATCGATACGGCGGCTGCCAACAACTGGTGGTCGGAAGAACACTTAAGTGAAAAAAGCTGGGGAGTACAACTGGAAATAATCGTTGGTAAACTTTTTAAATACCACATCCCCGCTAGTCGTTACCGTTACTTCGGGATCGGTATTTATATAGGTCAAGTCACCAGTAACAACCCCCGTTCCATAGGCTTCTTGGGTGTCTGCCGTTACCGCCACGGTTTCGGCGCGCACACCTATTTGCAAGCTGTATTTTTCCCAATTTTTACCAAAGGTTGCATAGGCCGAATAGATATCACGACTATAGTCGAAATTGGTACTGGGCGATTGAATTAAAGCTCCCGTAACGTCAAAGGGATTTACTACATTTTGGTTGGAAGTTCGATCGATGTTGGAATTAAACAAACGTGCCTCAAGGCCCAATTCCAGTTTGGTGCTTTCGGTCAAGGGATTTACATAATCAAGGTTGATGGTGGTTTGGTCCCTATGGGTATTCACCACATCCTGGTAATCGTTTCCGAAGGAAGCCCCGGCAAAACTGAAATCGGCATTTTCGTCGTTGTCAAAATTGTTGTAATCGGCTTCCAATTCTAAGTTGTGGCCTTCTTTGTCAAAATCCAACTTATAGTCAAAATTATACTGTGAGGAAAGATTGTCATTATCGCTATTGTTGAATTGGTCCTCATCCAAACTGGGCGTATCCCCATAAAAAATATGTGTGGTTCCCATAAAGCCACCATCATATAAATTCTGGTTGGTAAAAAAGGAAATCGTGTTTTTGTCATTCAAGTAAAAATCCACTCCTGCCTTGAATAGATTGGACTGGCTATCATCGTCAAACTGGAAGTTTTGCTCAAGGTTTTCATCGGGCCTAATGATGAAACCGTAGTTTTCGTTTAGCGATTTATTGTATCCCCAGTTTCCATAGAAGTTCAATTTTCCGTTTCGGTAATTCATGTCAATATTGGAAGTAAACTTCGGCTGTTTTTCATACGAAAAGCCTGTGTTGATATTTCCATTGAAGCCCACATTCACATTTTTGTGCAAAATAATGTTGATGATACCGCTCATTCCTTCAGGATTGTATTTGGCCGAAGGATTGGTAATCAATTCAATTTGCTTAATGGAAGAAGAAGGGATTTGCTTGAGCAATTGGGCTACGGGCACATTGGAAAGTTTTCCGTCTACCATGACGCGGACGTTTTGGTTTCCACGCATGGACAATTCTCCCGTTTGCTGGTCCACACTCACAGAGGGGAGGTTGTTCATAATGTCTGATGCGGTAGGCCCCGAGGTGGTTAAGTCTTTACCAACGGTAATGACCTTTCTGTCCATTTTTTGTTGGATGGTAGACCGTTCTGCGGTCACGGTAACCTCTTCAAGGGATTCTACATCTTCCTCAAGGTAGATATTCCCAAGGTCGATGTCGCGATTGCTTCGGGTAACTTCAATTTGGGTGCTAAAGGTTTTATAACCTATATATTGAATGTTCACCGTGCTTTTTCCTTCGGGGATTTCCTCGATGGTGAATTTTCCGTTGTCATCGGTGACGCCACCAGTAATAATGGTTCCGTTGAGATCTTTTACAACAACCGTAACATAAGGAATGGGTTGCTGAAGGGTTTTTTCAATAACGGTCCCCGTGATTTTTCCTAATTTTTCACCATGGGGGTCAGAAAGGGCAAAGGATTGCAGGCCTATAAATAAGGCAAATACACAAAGTAATTGTTTCATTGTTGGGTGGTTTGGTTGTTTTTAAATTTGATTGATGGTTACAAAAA
>JAWKMP010000036.1:0-4540 GCA_041392175.1 Flavobacteriaceae bacterium
GGCAAAACCCTTGCAAGCTGCCTTTGCTTCGGGAGCCTCCTTTACCGTAGGGGGTATCTTACCATTGCTCATTTCCATCTTTTTGCCTACAGCGCAAATGGAATATTACCAATACGGCTTCGCTATCCTCTTCCTAGCACTATTGGGCGGGTTAGCCGCAAAGGCAGGAGGCTCTAGCATTCAAAAGGCCATTATGCGCATTACCTTTTGGGGAACGGTAGCCATGGGGCTTACCGCCCTAGTGGGGCATTTGTTTGGGGTAAGTGTTGCCTAACACATTCTTTTTAGGAAACTATTACTTTCCTTTTTTAAGATAGTTATTTGGTAAAGAGAAATTTACGTATAAACACCTATTCCGTTAGTACCTCTATTTGCATAGTTTTAGGATACGAAACCAACATGTAAACAAGCTATGCTAACATCAACTATGACCCTTCCCAAAAACGGTAAGAACCTTTGGACCGATATCATGCAAAACCCTCCTAAACTACCCCAAGGAGTGACCGAAGACCAATTTATTGTCGCCTCTTATGCACAATTTTCCGATGGTGTTTTTGTGCTGGGTGGGGTGGCCGTAGGGCCCACGGGCCAAGATTTTAATTATCCTCTTTTTATGGTTTTTGATGCCAACCATGCCCAAGTGGGAGGATGGCCCATTGACACCAGTGATTGGGAAGACTTTCAGGTTTCCTCCATTGAATTTTCCATCAATTCGGATGATGCCAATTATACACTGAACATCGTAGAGCAAAGTTAAAGGGTCGCTACTCCAACCAGAGTTTAAAATCCTTTACCCGCTCACGTGCCACGATGACTTCTTCCTCCTTGTAGGTTTGAAGCTTCAGTTGTAGGCGGCTATTGGTGTAGCTAATGATGTCTTTTATGGCATGGATGTTTACGTAAAACTTTCGGTTGATACGGAAAAAGACCTTAGGGGACAATTCTTCTTCCAATTGCTCTAAAGTGGTATCCAATAAATAATCCCTACCCTCAAAGGTATGGGCATAGGTGCCTTTATTTTCGCTGTAAAAACACTCTATTTCGTCTACGGGAATCATTTTGATGTGTTGCCCTATCTTGGTGGTGAACCGCTTTTTATATTCCCGCTCCACGGGGTTGACCAATAACTTTTTAATGTCTTCAAAGTTGAGTTGCACGTTTTGTGCCTTCGGGGCCCGTTCACGGTACTTTTGTACGGCCACAGCCAGTTCTTCTTCATCAATGGGTTTCAGTAAATAATCGATGCTGTTTAGCTTAAAGGCCTGCAAGGCGTATTCATCATAAGCCGTGGTAAAAATAATGGCACTTTTTATGGTAACGGCTTCAAAAAGCTCGAAGGACAGCCCGTCACTCAATTGGATATCGAGAAAGATCAAATCGGGGTGGGCATTCTCCTGGAACCACGCAATGGATTCGGCCACGCTGTGGAGCATGGTTTGTACCGAAACGTTTTGGCGTTCCAGCATACGCTCAAGGCGCCGTGCAGAGGGTTTCTCGTCTTCAATGATGATTACGTTCATGCAGTTGGGTGATTAAGGTTTGGCTAAAAGTCTTTATCGAAGTTGTTTTTAAATTCCTGTTCCTCTTTCTCCATAAATTCCTTGATCTTTCTGTCTTCCCAGGCTTTCAATACGGGAATGCTGTCTTTAAACACATGCAGGCCGTGAAAGAAAAGCCCAATGCCCCAGAAAAAGGGGGTGGTAAAATAGCCCCAACCTGGCATACCCATTCTAAAAGTTCCACTGAAAAGTCCCAGTTGCGCTAATAAAAGGAACAAATTTACCAAAATATACACAGTAAGGTGGGTGTAAAACCCTTTGATTTCCTTTACCTTTTTTTGGGCGCGTTCATATTTGTTTTCGTTGTATTCCATGGGGGTTATTTCCATTTTTGTTGTTGTGTTGTCTCTTCTTTTTCCAAGAGTTCCTGGATCTTCCGCTGCTCCCATTGGCTAACGCTACGTGACTTGAAGACCACAATTCCCTGAATGGCGATGGCCAATAACCAAACACCCGCCAAGCCATAGGTATTCCAGAACAACCAGTCTTGAAACCCTTGGTCTTCATAATAGAAACCAATCTTGGGGAAGACATAGTAGCGGGTCACAAAAAGAGCAATCATGACAAGGACATAGACCCCCAAGTGCCTATAGAAAGCCTTTTGTCGCTTTACGGTTTTTTTTGCCCTTTCGTAGCGTTGGTATTCCTGTAATTCCATTATTTCCAGCGTTCGTTGGTGAATTCATCTTCTTTGTCCATCAATTCCTTGATCTTGCGTTCTTCCCAATTCTTGTTCATAAAAGGGGTCCAGTTAAAGGCTTTTGCCGCTTGAAACACCAGCCCTATCCCCCATCCAAAGGCCGCCCACAAAAACCACATGTAGTGCCATTGGTTGGTATAGTAATTCAGCCATCCCAAAAAAGAAATAAAGATGACGTAGAAAAACAAGCTGGAGTAGAACTTCTTCATTTCGGCTACTTGCTCTTTGGCTCGTAAGTAGCGGTTTTCCCTTTGTTCTGAAGATTCTTGATACATGGTTTATTATTTAAAATGATAGGGTAAAATTACGTTTCGTGGGTTGTTATGGAAAAATCTTTTTATTGAATTGTTGTTTCTAGCTACTGAAATGTGGCTTCGATACCAACCCTACCCTCACTTCTCCTTATCCATCAACTCCCGTATCTTCCGTTCTTCCCAATTTTTCCCCAAAAAGGGATTCCAATGGAATACTTCCATGGCATGGCCTATCACCCCCATGCCCCATCCCACAATGGGGAAAATCGCCCAGGGGAAGTCTGTGGTTTTTAGATTCAACACAATGAACACAGGCACCATGATAAGATAGATGGTGAAGTGTACATAAAAGCCTTTCAATTGTTCTACGTGCTTTTTGGCGCGTTCGTAGCGCTTGGCAGCAATATATTCGGTTTGTGTGGTGGTCATGGTGTTTGTTTTTTGTGTTAGTAGCGGAAGGGTTACCCAAAACTCCTTATCGTTTTGCTGTACCGAAACAGGGCGTTGGGTCAACAAGCGGTACCGCTGGTGGATATTCCGCAGGCCCACGCCTGTGCTTTCCTTCACTACATTCTTGGGTTGTCTGTTGTTTTTGATCACTAGGTTGCCCGCTTCCTCATAAATCACGATATGCAATTTCTTGGCGGGGGTTACCTGGTTGTGCTTTACGGCATTTTCCAGTAGCAATTGCAGCGATAGTGGCACCACTTTTGCCTCTGGGTTGGAAAGGCGCTCGGGCACTTCAAACACGATGCTGTCCTCAAAGCGCATCTTGAGCAGCGACATATACAAGGTGGCAAACTGCAGTTCTTCTTCCACGGTGACCAGTTCCTTGTTTTTCTGTTCCAATACATAGCGATACACTTTGGAAAGTGCCGTGGTGAATTGGGTAGCCGCTTCGGGGTTTTCCTCAATGAGGCTGGTGAGCACGTTCAAACTATTGA
The DNA here is from genome assembly GCA_041392175.1 of Flavobacteriaceae bacterium. Classification (GTDB taxonomy): domain Bacteria; phylum Bacteroidota; class Bacteroidia; order Flavobacteriales; family Flavobacteriaceae; genus Halomarinibacterium. The sequence goes on from JAWKMP010000036.1 coordinate 3,458, forward strand.
ACAGGAAATGGGGATCCAATTGGTTCTTCAGTGCATCAAATTGGGCTGAAGCCGTCCCGGCAATGATCTTCTGTTCCTTTACCTTGTTTTCCTGCAGGTGCTTGTAGTAATAGAAGGCATAGAAAATAGTGGTGACTACCACCGAAATAAGCAAGGTAATGTAGTAAAAGCGAGGGCGTTCCCCTTGTATAAATTCGGCGAACGAACTCCCTCCCACAAGCACGGCCGCCACGACGCGGAGCAGGAAGATGGTCACGACCGAAATCACGACCGATCCCAGAATCCCCTTTCCCAAATGCTGCCAGCGAAACCAATTTTTGTAACGGTTGATGATAAAGTAAAAGAAATAGGCATTGGCCATGTAGAGGCACACCGAATATACCTGATTGGAGATAAAGCGCATCAACAGCTCTTTCCCCGAGCTAATGTGCCATCCATTGAGGTATTCAATGATGCCCACCACCAAAAAGATGAGGGTCCCTACAAAAAAGGATTTTCCTATTTCCTTGTAAACCTTCATTACTCTTCCTTGCAGTTTTGGGCTAAACTTTGTTGTGCGTACTCACCGCCCCCATTGGGATAAAAGGGCCCCTTGGGCTCATAGGTATCAAACAGGGCCACGGCTTTCTTCAAATCTTCGCAAAAAGGCTTGGTGTCCTTTCCAAACCAACGGGCCGTACCCAATTCCCACTCTACCTTCCCAAAGGCCGCGCGTGGGTTTTCGGGTTCCAGGGCATAGGCCTCTTGGTACAACTGGTTGATCTTGGGGGACATCGTCATGCCGTACTTGGCGCCGTCAAACACCACCCAAGCGGTGTAGAGTTGGGCCTGTAGCACTACGATTTCGGTATTTTCCTTGGAAAGTGCCTTGGCGTCGTTCAAAAAGTCCTGGGCTTTCTTTAATTGGGCGGTAAGCTTGGCTTCGTCTTTTTCCGAAAAGCTATACAGCACATTGATCTGTGCCACATAAAAGGACGGGAGCCAATTGTCTGGCTCGGCCTGGGCAATGCGTTCAAAGAGGTTGGCCGCTTCCCACGGCTGGTTGTTTTTCCATAGGTCGAAGGCCTTGGTCATTCCTTTTTC
>JAWKMP010000037.1:0-3721 GCA_041392175.1 Flavobacteriaceae bacterium
CAATTCCTTGGGCTGAAAAACAAGGGAGCGGCTATTGTCTACAAGCAATTTTCCTTCGGTCTTTGGGGAAATTTTAATGAAATCCTTGTCAATTTCCTGAGTGATTTCAAACTGTTCCAAGGGCTTAGAAAGCACAATTTCTACGGGGTCTGCAATACTGGTATTGCCATAGGTGTTGTAGCTAATGTATTCTTTGAACTTAAAGAGGTTGTCGGTTTCGGGATGGTCCTGGTTTTGGCTGCAGGAAAGGAATAAGATCGTGGTGGCAAGGCAGAAGAGACGAGTTAGCTGTGTCATTACTGATGGTTTTGTGTTACTCGCAAGGCAAGGGTTGATCGCACTGCGAAGGGTTACTAAATTACGATAAAAGGATGGTTGTGCCGAAGGGTTCGGAACGATAATTTTAAACAATTTGTGCGCACAAACTGCTGAAAATAAAATGGGTAAAAAAGTATTTGGAGGGAAGTTATTTTCGTAACGGCTGGATGTAAACGTTTCGTATATTCTATTTTAACATTTGGGAGATTTTTAACAAACTATTTTTCAAAACGGTATTCCCGCTCTACTTTACAAATCCTTACGGTGTAATTTTTATACCATTGTGCTTTGCCCAATTGTTGTGCTTCTTGATGATTCAGGTTAGCTTTCCAGTGTGCAATATCCTCAAGTGTTTCCCAATAGCTAATGGTAATGCCCATTTCGCTTCGCGCATGCTCCATTCCTAGGTATCCTGGTTGTTGTTGGGCCAAGGCTTCCATAGTTTCAGCCATTTCGGCATAGCCTTGCAGGGTTTCGGTTTGAGTATTGGTAAAAATTACGGCGTAGTAGGGTGGTTTCATTCGTCTTTATAAATTCCTATAAATAATCTTCCTTCGGTATCAATAGACGCGCGGTACATGCCGGCGGTATTAAATTCCATGGAAATATTTCCGTCTTTGTCAAGTGCCACAATGCCTCCATCTCCGCCTAGCGCAGGGACTTTTTTCTGAATGACCTCTGCGGCTGCTTCTTGAAGGGGAACCCCTTTGTATTCCATCATGGCCGAAATGTCATGCGCCACCATTGCCCGAATAAAATATTCGCCCCAACCCGTGGATGAAACTCCGCAGGTGGCATTGTTGGCGTAGGTCCCGGCGCCTATAATGGGAGCGTCCCCAATGCGGTTCCAGCGTTTGTTGGTCATGCCTCCCGTGGAGGTCCCAGCGACGATGTTTCCGTTTTTGTCCAATGCCACACAGCCTACGGTTCCAAATTTTGAATCTTTAATAAAGGGATCGGCAAAAGACATTTTTCCGTCGTGGTCGAGCTGGGTCTTTTCTTTTTCCTTGATTTTTTGGAGGGATTGAAATCGGTTTTCGGTATAGAAATAAGAAGGATCTACCCATTCAAACCCTCGTGTTTTGGCAAACTCTTCGGCCCCCTTCCCAGCAAGCATTACATGATCACTATGTACCATGACCTCGTAGGCTAGGTTGATGGGGTTTTTTATATGGGTAACACCTGCTACGGCACCCGCATTTAAGGTGGCTCCATCCATAATGGAAGCATCAAGCTCGTTGGTTTCCTAATGGGTAAAAACGGCTCCTTTTCCGGCATTAAAGAGCGGGAGAGTCTTCCATGACGTTAATGGTCTGGGTCACGGGCTTCAAGAGCAGTTCCCCCTGTTTTTCAAGATTTCATGCCCTTTCGTAATGGCTTCTTCCAACTTGTTTTTATGGGCAAGTTCTATGAATCGGTCATGTTTTCTTTCTAAAATGGTTCCTGCTCCCCATGGATGACAATGGCAAATTTTGATGTATTTTCTGATTTTTCAATTGCCGAAATGTGCATTTCATCGATATTATTTTGTTTATTATCGATATTTCTACATCCAAATATCCAAAAGTAGGAATAAAAATGTTAAAATTTTGACATTTTCAATTTTTTTAAACAACCCTCTAATATACTCATATAATTCCCTATTTATAGGGCTTAACGATTTCTTTATTGTTGAAAATTCAGACACAGCAATTAATTTTATCGATGAAATGCATTCAAAAATCGATAAAGTGTTGTTTCGTATGTTTTTTTTTCTATCTTTGACCAGCATCAAGCCCCAAATTTGATGCCCCCGACTTATGAAACTACTAACTACTTGCCTACTGGCTATGGTATTATTTTCTACCGTATCCTGCTCCAAAGATGAAGGAGTATCTCCTGTTGAAGAATCCAACTACTCTATTGACCTCAACCTTGCCAACGAAACCGATTGGCAAATGGCCAACGAAATTCTACAGTATGTGAATGAATATCGTGTATCGGTTGGGCTTTCTGAATTGAAAAGGGATCAACAATATGCTTCTGCCTATGCAGTTGATCATACCCAGTATATGATTGACCAAAACAAAATAAGCCACGACGGGTTTGGTGTTCGTGCCCAAGCCTTAAAGGATCAAGGTGCCGAAAGTGTAGGTGAAAATGTTGCCTTTGGCTACAGCGACGCCCAAAAGTTGGTTCAGGCCTGGATCAATAGCCCTTCCCACCGAAGCGTTTTAGAAGGAAATTATACCCACACGGGATTTGGCGTTATGCAAAACACCTCAGGTAAGTATTTCTTTACAGAGCTGTTTTATAGAAAGTAAATTACTTCAAACTTTTTAAATTAATAGGTTTTGCCGTACTTTTATGGAAATTCATAAACGTACGGCAATGGCTATTTCAAAACCTTTCAATTTAACTAAGTGGATCGAAGAAAATAGGGATTTGTTGAAACCTCCCGTAGGCAACAAAAACCTCTATGTAGATGCAGAGGATTATATTGTTATGGTAGTTGCCGGACCCAACGCCCGTAAAGATTATCATTATAACGAAACCGAAGAACTGTTCTACCAGTTGGAAGGAAACATCAATGTAATCATTCAAGAAGATGGGGAGCGAAAAGAAATGCCATTAGGCCCAGGCGATATGTACCTTCACCCGGCCAAAGTCCCTCATTCCCCAGGGAGAAGTGAAGGCTCCATAGGGTTGGTAATAGAGCGAAAAAGAGCTGGAAAAGGATATACCGACGGGCTACTTTGGTTTTGTGATAATTGCAATACCAAACTTCACGAAGTGTATTTTGAATTGCACGACATTGAAAAGGATTTCCTTCCCCATTTCAAGGAATTTTATAATTCAGAAGCATTACGAACCTGCAAAAATTGTGGGACTGTCATGGAAACAGACCCTCGATTTAAAGGGGAATAATTAGAAACGTTCCTCAAAGACATCTGCCCTTTCTTTCCTTTCTTTTCAACAAAGGATTGCCTACCTTTGTGTTTTACTTTTAACGACAAAAATTTCAATCATATGAGTACTGTTGCTACTTCCTTCGGAATAGAGGAAGCTCTTCAAAAATTAGGGATCCAAGACGTAAATTATGGTACCTCCACGGGGACCCAATGGTTGCCCGGAAATGAAACTATTGCCTCCCACTCTCCTGTAGACGGAAGCCTAATAGGAAAAGTAACTGTGACTGCTCCCGACGATTATGAAAAAGTCATGGAAACAGCGACAAAGGCCTTCAAAACTTGGCGATTGATGCCGGCACCCCAGCGGGGTGAAATTGTTCGTCAGTTTGGGGAAGAACTGCGAAAATTAAAACAACCCCTGGGTAAACTGGTTTCCTATGAAATGGGAAAAAGCTATCAGGAAGGATTGGGCGAAGTTCAGGAAATGATCGACATCTGTGATTTTGCCGTAG
>JAWKMP010000038.1:0-2359 GCA_041392175.1 Flavobacteriaceae bacterium
GGAAATTATTCGTTAGCCATAGGAAACGCACCGCAAGCCTATGGTCTTGGTGCTATAAGTTTGGGTTACAATGGGGTTTCTTCTGGAACGTATTCTTTTGGCGTGGGATTTCAACCCTATGCCATAGGCAATTATACAAATGCTTTAGGAAGATTTGCTAGGGCAGGGGGGGAATATGCTAGTGCCATTGGCTATGATGTAGGTGCACCTTCGTATGGTGAAACGGCATTGGGGTATTTTAATACTACCTATACTCCTGCAAGTACTACGGCTGCTAATAGTGCTGATCGATTATTTACCATTGGAAATGGAGCTTCAACGTTTTCAAGAAGCAATGCATTAACCTTATTAAAAAATGGAAACTTAGGACTAGGAATTGATACCCCCATCCAAAAATTGGATTTAGTAGGAGCATCTGGAAATGGCATGTTAATTCGCTCTGCTACCACAGCGGCAAATGTTTCAGGCCAATTATGGGCCGGGACTACAGGATTTGTGATTGATTCTCGCTTGGGCAACCTTACCGGAGGTCGAAATTTGCATTTACGTACCGGAGGAGTTGATCGATTGTTTATTGAAAATACTAGCGGTGAAGTTGGAATTGGCACCACAGCTCCAGTATCAAAATTAGATATTGTAGGAACAAATGGGGATGGAATGTCCATTCGGTCAGCGACTACTGCCACAAATGTATCTGGACTTTTATGGGCTGGAAATACCGGGTTTATTATCGATTCCCGATTGGGAAACCTTACGGGGGAGCGAGACATCCATATTCGAACAGGAGGTATTGATCGACTTTTTGTTGAGAACACTTCCGGTGAGATAGGAATTGGAACTACGGCTCCCGTGGCCAAACTTGATATTGTAGGAACTGCTGGACAAGGGATGACCATACGGTCTGCTACCACGGCTACTAATGTTGCAGGGTTTTTATGGTCTGGAAATGGAGGTTTTGTTATCGATTCCCGAAGGGGGGATCTTACTGGGGAACGGGACATTTATTTTCAAACAGGAGGCATAACCCGTGCTTTTATAGAGCGAACTACAGGAGAGGTCGGTATTGGAACTACCGCTCCCAACTATTTATTAGAAGTAAATGGTAGTGCTGGAAAACCTGGAGGAGGATTTTGGACAGCCACCAGTGATGCAAGGCTCAAAAAAAATGTTCAGGATTTTAAGATGGGATTGCAACAGTTGCTACAAGTAACTCCTGTCACCTATCAATACAATGATCTTTCTGGGTTTGATACCCAAAAAACGTATACTGGTGTCATAGCACAAGAACTGCAGAAAGTAATTCCAGATATGGTGGGGACTTTTGAAAAAGATGGAAACCACTATCTAAATGTGGATGGATCTGCTTTTACCTATTTACTTATTAACAGCGTAAAAGAACTTGCCCAAAAAAAGGATGATTTAGAAGCCGATGTTAAAAAATTAAAAGACAGATTAAGCAAACTTGAAGAACGTCTTTTGCTTTTGGAGTCTAAAAAATAATAATAAATCATTGTAGACAATCTAGCAAAACGTAACCTACAAATTGCTTAGCTAATTGATTACACAAAAAGAGGCTCCTATAAATGATATTAGGAGCCTTTTTATTTTAAGTGCAAATAATTTACTTCCCAGTTTTAAACGTAATGGGTACCGTATATTGAATGGCTTTAGGTTTTCCGGCAAACATCCCTGGCTTGGCCATTTTTGGGATTAACAATATATTTCTTTTGGCTTCTTCCTGTAAGGATTTGCTACCTCCCGAAATGTTTTTGATTTCTAGTACTCCTTTTTCGTTTATGATAAATTCTACGATGACTTTGCCTTGATCGTTGTTTTTGTAAGCCTCTACTGGATATTTAAAGTTTTTGGCAATGTGTTGAGCTAGGTTTTGCTTAAAACAGGCATCAATACCTGATCCGTTTTTGGATTCGCAACCTGGCCACACAGGTGCGATTTCTTTCATGGTAACATTGTTTTTATTTACCGTGCCCCATTCCTGTGAGAAAGTAAGGGTACTAACAAAGAAGCTAGCAATAAGAAGTAATTTTTTCATAAAGTAGGTTATTAAACCGCAACCGCTCCTTTAATATGTGGGTGCGGATCGTAATTAACGAGGGTAAAGTCATCAAATTTGAAGCCAAATATATCTTTTACTTCTGGATTGAGCAACATTTTTGGCAAAGGTCTTGGGTCCCTGGACAATTGAAGTTCCAGTTGTTCAAAGTGATTACTGTAAATATGGGCATCACCAAAAGTATGAATAAAATCTCCCGGCTGGTAACCGCATACCTGTGCCATCATCATGGTAAATAGGGCGTAGGAGGCAATATTAAAGGGAACCCCTAAAAATATATCGGCA
>JAWKMP010000039.1:0-1876 GCA_041392175.1 Flavobacteriaceae bacterium
CAATTGCTTGGCACCTTTAGCCAAAGTAATCCATGATAACTTAGGCATTGTAGAAGGATTAATGACCACCGTTCACGCCACTACTGCCACTCAATTAACCGTTGATGGGCCTTCCCGTAAGGATTTCCGTGGGGGACGTAGTGCCTTGATGAACATCATACCCGCGTCCACGGGTGCAGCGGTTGCGGTAACCAAAGTAATCCCTTCCCTAAAAGGAAAACTAACCGGAATGGCATTTAGGGTTCCTACTGCCGATGTTTCGGTGGTGGATTTAACCGTTCGTACCGAAAAAAGCGCTACCTACGAAGAAGTGAAAAAACTCTTCAAAGATGCTGCCAACGGCGCTTACAAGGGCATTATCGACTATACTGATGAATTGGTCGTATCACAAGATTTTGTGAGCGATCCCAACACCTGTAACTTCGACGCCGATGCTGGAATTGCCCTTAATGACAATTTCTTTAAATTAGTGGCTTGGTATGACAACGAGTACGGTTATTCTTCCAAATTAATTGACTTAGCGGTACACGTTGCCGGTATTTAATTGCCTATGACTTTAATTGCAGACGGTGGTTCCACAAAGTGCGATTGGATTCTTTTGAACCACGAAGGGGAAGTGGTATTGCGTACCCGAACCCGAGGCTTAAACCCCGCAGTCGTTTCTGAAGAGGAACTATACCACCGTATTCGTGAAAATGACGAGTTGGTGGCGGTTTTTGATATCGTAGAAATCGTTGATTTTTATGGGGCAGGTGCTGGTACCAAGACTCCAGCGGCCATTTTAACCAAAGTGTTACAGGATATTTTCCACAAGGCCAAGGTAGACGTAAATGAAGACTTATTGGCAGCCGTGTATGCGGCCACCACAGAACCCGGTATTGTGTGCATTTTGGGAACAGGCTCCAATAGCTGTTATTATGACGGTGAAAAAATCCATGCCCATGTGCCCTCCCTTGGATATATTTTAATGGATGAAGCCAGTGGCAATTATTTTGGGAAACGGTTGATTCGGGATTATTTCTACCAAAAAATGCCCGAAAAGCTCATGAGGGAGTTCGAAAAACGGTTCGATCTGGATCCCGATGTTATAAAAATGAACGTATACCAACGGCCCAATCCCAATACCTACCTAGCCTCCTTTGCCGAATTTATTTTTACGGCCGAAGAAGTAAATGGCTATTTCTGGCATTTAATTAGTGAAGGGATGACCCGTTTTATTGAATACCGCGTGTTGTGCTACAAGGAAGCGCAGAATGTTCCTATCCATTTCATAGGATCCATCGCGCATTTTTCGGAAGAGATGATTCGCAACGCCATGAAACCCTACCATTTGGAATTGGGAAAAATCATTCGAAGACCCATCGATGGGCTTATTGATTATTATAGGGAACACCGTTTAAAAGTGAACCAATAATGAGTCACTTTCCCAAAATCAACCCTACGCATACCGAAGCTTGGAAAAAGCTTGCTGCACATTATTTGGCACTAAAAGAAGCCAAAATGCAGGACTTTTTTTCTGGGGAACCTTCCCGTGCCGCCCATTTTTCCATTCCTTGGGAGGATTTTTTGGTGGATTATTCCAAGAATCGAATCACCCAAGAAACCCTAGCCTTGTTGCTGCAACTGGCCGAAGAAGTCCAATTGAAAGCAGCCATTGAAGCTCAGTTTGAAGGAGCTCCCATCAACGAAACAGAGCATAGGGCAGTAGGGCATACCCAATTGCGCAATTTTGACCAATTACCGAAAGAAGTTTCGGAAGCCCTTCAAAAAATGAAATCCTTTTCCCAAGAGGTTATCTCCGGGAATTGGAAAGGATACACCGGAAAGCCCATCACCCATATCGTGAATATTGGGATAGGAGGAAGCGACCTGGGTC